>DASRMS010000179.1:0-23219 GCA_035647835.1 Oscillospiraceae bacterium | reverse complement strand
AATTAAAAGAAAAATATAGTGATTTTTTGATGCTTACAGCGGGAGGCTGTGATGTCTGTAAGGTTTGTGCTTTAATTGAAGATAAACCTTGTAGGTTCCCAGAACGGGCTGTTTCCTCTGTGGAGGCCTACTGCATTGATGTTTCCCTTTTGGCCAGAGATTGCGGCATGAAATATGTCAATGGGCAAAATACTGTGACTTATTTTGGCGCCTTTTTATTCAACTAAAGCTGCTAGGGTGACAGGAAAAGTTTATAAACAAAGAAAGCAAGAAGCTCTTGTCAAGCAGCTTCTTGCTTTCTTATCTTGGCTGACAAATATTATGGTTCGGCGTAGGCATGCCGCGGTGTGTACAGAAAAATTGGCTTAAATTTCCCTGCAGTTAGTTTAGATTAGCGGCACTATTTGACACTAGCCGCAGGGCATCTTATAATTTGTAACGTTAGAACCGCTGAAGAGGCCTTTTTTAGTAACGAAATAACTTGCTCATCTTCAGATAAAGATAGGGTAGAAGCTAACTTAAGGAGGTGTAACTGTTACTTGTCTACTCGCGAAAGAGATCCTTGGCCGAGGTTAACTGCTTGCCAGGGTTAAGCAATGTAGATCAAGTACAGGAAAGATGTCAGATTATATAATTAGAGCAACAGCTGCGGAAAATCAGATTCGAGCTTTTGCTGCCACCACACGTAATTTGGTGGAGCAGGCGCGGACTATTCATCATACTACTTCAGTGGCAACTGCTGCTTTAGGCCGGTTGCTGACAGCAGGAAGCATGATGGGTGCCATGTTAAAAAGTGAAAAAGATGTTTTGACGTTACAGATTAAGTGTGATGGACCAATAAAAGGAGTGCTGGTAACAGCAGATGCCGATGCTAATGTCAAGGGCTATGTTCATAATCCAGCTGTGGAACTACCTCCTCAAGCGAAAGGTAAACTGGATGTGGGGAAGGCTGTGGGGTCAGGAATTTTAAGAGTAATTAAAGACTTGGGATTGAAAGAACCCTATGTAGGACAAACAGAGTTAGTTTCTGGTGAAATTGCTGAGGATATTACTTATTACTTTACCACTTCTGAACAAGTACCGTCTGCCGTAGCTTTAGGAGTGCTAATAGCTACGGATTATACTGTCAAGCAAGCTGGGGGCTTTATCATCCAGGTGATGCCAGGGTGTGATGAAGAAGTAATTAAGTCGCTAGAGTTAAGGATCAGTGAAATGTCGAGCATAACTAGTCTTTTAGACGCAGCGATGACGCCAGAGCTGATATTGAAAGAGTTGCTGGGGAAATTTGGCCTAGAAATGCTAGCTAAAATACCGACGCAATTTCACTGTAATTGCAGTAAAGAACGTGTGGGGAAAGCAATTATTAGTATTGGCAGAAAGGATCTCCAGGAGATCATTGCTGCTAAAGAGCCTTTAGAAGTAAATTGCCATTTCTGCAATACTAACTACCAAATCGAGCTTGATGATTTACAAAGCTTGCTGAACGAGTCTTAACTAAAAAGCAGATAAGACTGTGATTTTGATAGGGACGAAGGCCCACTTAACTCAGCCCAAAGCACAAGGAAGACGCTTCTGTAAAAAAGCAGGGGTGTCTTTCTTGTTTTTTGCTTGTTAGTTGAATGGATAAGCATGAATGAGTAAATTGAAGGTTAGGTGGTTATAACATCTGTTATTAACATGGCAGGACAAATAAATAATTGCCAATGCTTTACATTGGATAGGTTATAGACAAGGAAAAAAACATCTGTTATAATGGTTAACAATTATAATTCAGAAAAGATTATAAATTGTGCATCTAGCAACTATGGCGTTTTAAGGCCATCTTTTTTATCAAAGCGCACAATCTATCAACCATGATTGGCTGACTTTCCTTCCTGGCGGGGGTTTTGAGGGGGTTGCCCTTAAATCTTGCGGGGTGGTCACGGTCGCCAGCGCTACAGGATCAGAAAAGGATATTAGCAAAAGCATGTAAAAGATAAGGACTGATTTTATTGATAAGAATGGAAAATGTCGACAAACAATTTGGTAAACTTTTGGCACTAAAGAACATAAATTTAGAGATAAGCTCAGGCGAAAAATTAGTTGTTATTGGGCCATCTGGTTCTGGGAAAAGTACTCTAATAAGATGTATGAATTATCTGGAAAAACCTACATCAGGTAAAATTTTTGTGGATGGGGTGGAAATTACCGCACATAAGGCCCCAATTGTTAAAGTGAGGCAATCTGCGGCCATGGTATTCCAAGGATTTAATCTTTACCCCCACAAAACGGTCCTAGAGAACCTGACACTGGCACCCATTAAAGTGCAGGGCATAGATAAAAAGCAGGCCGAAGATTCAGGTTTGAAGTATTTGGAGAGAGTGGGGCTTTCAGAAAAGGCTCACAACTATCCTTCACAACTTTCAGGTGGACAACAGCAGCGTGTGGCCATTGCCAGAGCTTTGAATATGCATCCGAAAATTATCTTGTTTGACGAGCCAACTTCAGCTTTAGACCCTGAGATGATTCAGGAGGTTCTGGACGTAATGGTAGGACTTTCTAAAGATAATATCACCATGGTAGTAGTGACGCATGAAATGGGCTTTGCTAGACAGGTTGCTGATCGGGTTATTTTCATGGATGAGGGTGAAATCGTGGAGCAGGGTACGCCTGAACACTTTTTCCAAAACCCTGCTGGTGAGAGGACAAAGTTGTTCTTAAGTAAGATACTAAGATAAACAAGAGGGAAAATTGGAAGGGAAGGGAAGGGTAAAAAATGAAAAAGACAGTAGCGATGTTGCTTATGTTGGTAATGCTTATTGCTTTAGTTGGTTGTTCTGGCGGCGGCAATACTGGGGAGCAGTCGGGAGAATCTGAGGGGGATCTACCTGCAGATCTACAAGCGATCGTCAATCGCGGCGTGCTGCGTGTTGGTACAAAGGTGGATGTACCCGGCTTTGGTTATCAAAATCCGGATACTAACGAAGTGGAAGGCATGGAAATCGATATTGCCAAAGCACTTGCTAAAAAGTTGCTGGGTGATGAAAACAAAGTAGAGACACAAGGCGTTACCGCTCAAACACGCGGCCCTTTACTGGACAATAATGAAGTAGATGTGATCATCGCCACCTTCACCATCACAGAAGAACGTAAGTTATCTTATAACTTTACGCAACCATACTACACAGATGCTATTGGTTTTTTAGTCAAGAAAGCAGCAGGCTTTAAAGAAATTAAAGATCTTGATGGTAAAACCATTGGTGTAGCACAATCTGCTACTACCAAGGATGCTCTGGAAGAAAAAGCTAAAGAGTTGGGTGTAACATTTAAATATGGCGAATATGCAAGTTATCCTGAACTCAACGCCGCACTGGCGTCCGGACGGGTTGATGCCTTCAGTGTTGATAAATCAATTCTCTTGGGTTATGTAAACGAAACCTCAGAAATTTTAGAAGAAGGCTTCAAACCCCAGGAATATGGTATTGCCAGCAAGTTAGACAACGAAGATTTAGCGGCGTATCTCGAAGATTTTATTGCTGAGATTAAAGCGGATGGTACTTTGGATAGTATCATTGGCAAATGGAATCTAAAATAAATTAGTTAAATTCCAGCTAAACTAAGACACCAAAAACGGCATCAAGAAGCACCGCCTCCCGAACCCTTCAGGCGCTTCACGCCTTGAAACTAGTAAAGAGGCGGTACTCTTTTGTGCCAGAATGCTGGCTGTAAGTCTCGTGCAAAATCAAGCGCGGCGCATAGCTTTTGAAAGGACGATACGGCATGTTTTCAAGTACTGGACCTTTTGCATGGTTTAAGTGGCAAGCCTTGTTTGCCGACTGGCAGATCTTTGTGCAGGGTTTTGGCTATACTTTAGTAGTGGCGATAAGTGGGCTGGCGCTGGCGCTCGTGATTGGAATTATCATGGGTATCTCTTCCTCGTCTAACGTTAACCCTCTTAAATTTATCGCTAGATGCTATGTTGAATTTTTTCAGAATACACCTTTATTAATTCAAGTGTTCTTTCTTTATAACGGCCTACCATTTGCAGGCATTGTTTTAAGCGTAACAACTATCGGGATTATTGGCGTAGGATTGTACCATGGCGCCTATATTGCTGAAGTTGTACGTTCAGGGATTGGCTCTATTGCTAAAGGTCAGTTGGAAGCTGCTTATTCTCAGGGTTTCACCTACTGGCAGGCGATGACGCATATCATCCTGCCGCAGGCAAAAACAATCATTCTGCCACCATTGACAAATCAAGCAGTTAATCTGATTAAAAACACCTCTGTTTTGGCAGTTATTTCTGGTGCTGATATTATGTTTACGGCAAAATCATGGTCATCATCTAACATTTATTATGGGCCAGCTTATGTCGTGGCAGGATTTCTCTATTTTATACTGTGTTACCCCCTGGCTAACCTGGCAAAAAGGCTGGAGGACAAAACAAATGCCATGCCCACTGAGAACAAAAATAAAAAGGGGTCAGGCATGACTAAACCAGATTTAACAGTCGGGAGCTCCTGATGGGCGCCAGTGAGCGAGCACCGTCTGTAGACATTTTTAGACTGGCGCAGAAGTGAGGTCCTTATGAAAGAACTATTTACCATACCTAATGCTCTTTTCATTCTCGCAGGACTGAAAATGACCTTATATATTTCTGTGGTAGCTATAGTGCTGAGTACCATATTCGGTACCATTCTGGGTGTACTACGCAGTTTAACCGGCGGAATTTTTCGCATGGCAGCTGCATTATATATTGAGGTAGTGCGTAATATACCTAATCTGCTTTGGATCTACGTGATTTTTGTTGTCTTCAGACTTAAATCTATTGAGGCTGGGGTGATTAGTTTTACTATTTTTACCTCGGCTGCATTGGGTGAAATTGTACGTGGTGGCCTTAACTCAGTCGGTGTAGGCCAGTGGGAAGCGGCTCGTTCACAAGGTCTTAATAGTATTCAGGTGCTGCGGTATGTGATTTTACCACAAGCTCTCCGCAATATGATTCCAGCTATTGTTTCACAGTTCGTGACAGTGATTAAGGATACCAGTTTTCTTTGGTCAGTGATTGCTATTCAGGAACTGACGGGTAAAGTGACTATCCTCATGGGACGTTACTATAAGGTTAGTCAAGTATTTGCCCTCTATCTAATTCTTGCTTTAGTCTACTTTGTTATTAACTATGCGATATCACATTTTTCCCGGAGGCTGCAGCAAAAATTAACTTATTAAAATATTAGTACGAGCTATTACTAAAAGGTTATGGCAATTAGGGGCTGCTGGCTAACAGCAGCCTTTTACTTTCTTGCTCCAGAGCAAATTTGCCTGCCAACTCAATCCTGCAGGCGTGCTCTATTGTTTTTTGCTGTGCCAATTAACCAAGTATTACTATAAAGTAATTCGTTACCAACAGTGGACATGATAAGAGTACAGCGTTATGATATAAAGTAAAGAAAAAAGATAAATAACGACAACGGAGAAGAAGAGATGTTTGTAACTAATTGTAAAAGAAATACCACAATTATGCTCATCATAGTCTTGAGTTTACTAATAAGTAAGGTGGCAGCGGCTGAAACTACATTACCAGCATTGGCAGCTGAAGCGGCTGTTTTAATTGATGCACAAACGGGACAAGTGCTGTTTGAGAAGAATATGCACCAACAAAAGTATCCTGCTTCCATTACCAAGGTGATGACAGGTCTGATCGCCTTAGAAAAAGGTGAGGAGACTGATACACTAGTCATCAGCAGCGAAGCAGTATTTTCTATTGAAAAAAACTCCGCTCATATTGCTCTTGATGTTGCTGAAGAAATCACCTTAGAACAGGCGCTTTATGCTCTGTCCATCCCCTCAGCCAATGATGCAGCCAATGGTATTGCCGAGTATCTTGCCGGTGATCAAGGAAGTTTCGCACGGCTGATGACGGCCAAGGCTGCCGAGTTAGGAGCCAAAAATACAAACTTTGTTAACGCCCATGGTCTGGAAGATGCTCAGCACTATACTACAGCCTATGATATGGCCATAATTATGATGGCAGCCATTAAAAACCCACGTTTTTGTGAAATATTTAGTGAAACTCGTTACGAAATACTGCCGACTAATATACAGCCAGAGATAAGATATTTACACAGTACAAATGCCTTGCTGAATGGACTCTATCCCTACGAAGGCATTATTGCCAGTAAAAGCGGCTGGACCTCATCAGCAAAACACACTTTGGTAACGGCTGCCCAGCGTGGCAGCCAAAAGCTAATAGCTGTTGTTTTGGGTTGCCAAAATAAAGATGACCGCTATCTTGATACAGCTAATTTATTAGACTATGGTTTCGAACAGTTCAAGACGGTCACTTTTGATAGCCAGGAGCTGCTAAAAGACACCGCCGATTTAGACGAGGTGAAAAAAATCGCCCCAGCAGGCAAAATATCAAGGCTGCTGCATCAGTCTTTAGAACCGCAAGATATTAAAAAAACTATCTCTATCACCAACCAAACGGACAACAAGCTAGAATTACAACTAACCCTAACCCTGAAAAACGCTAGTGATTTAATGTATGCAGATTTAGGGAAGATTCCCTTGAGCATCAACTTAGCGGGCGCTACAAAGAATCAGGGGTTTTATTATCTGCCCTACTTTTTCGCTGTCCTGCTCCTGCTGGCAGCAGCCTTACGCATCCGTGCCGTTCGGCGGCGACGCAGACGACAGCGGTTGAGGTTGAAAAAAAGGTATTGGGGTCACGTATGAAGCTAGTATAGGCATGATAACGAGGAGAGGGCCGTGGGTAAACATCCATGGCCCTCTTTATAACTTTCAATCAGCCGATCAGATCAAGATTATGATATTGATGGAGCATGGGGTAGGTAGGAGAAAATTATGGTTGATGTAGAGGATCTAAACAGAATATATGGCGAAATGTGTCTTAATATTAGTTTTTGTTAACACTCTTGACTGTCAGATGGCATAATATTTATGTAAGGATCTCATGGTCTTGCGCAGAAGATAATGAACAGCTGCTTGACGAAATTTCTGTCATGGCGCAATTTGATTGTGGCCTTTTTTGTGTGCTTTAGTGTTGACAATAGCTGCCAAATTGCATAATTATGCAGACAGTCAGTTTGCTCCCGTAATCGTCCAATATTTTGTGCAAAAAGTGTTAGAATACGAAAACAATAAGCAGGCGTAAGCAGAATAGGGGTTGGAAGGTAAATGAAAAAGATACTGGTGATCATGCTGTTAATGCTTCTGCTTGTGCTGCCTAGTGATTTAATTGTTTCAGCGCAATTCTCAACACTGAGTTGCGCACAAATGTTTGCCGAAGATGGTACTGTAATGCTGCTGAACGAGCCACAAAGAAACTTGCTTTTTACGATATTAAGTATCATCTTCTTGGCTTTGCTGTTGTTAAGTACTATCTTATGGCGCAATTACCGGCAATTAAAAACACAAAATGAACTAATTAGCAATCTCAATCAATTACGTACAACTTTTATTGATGCTGACGACAGGCTGATTTATTTAAAAGATGAGCATTTAAACTATCTCTTTGTTAATAAAGCTTTTGAGAAGTTTTATCAGCTTAAAGCCTCGGAGGTTATTGGCTGTGATGATTACTTTCTCTCTCATCAAGAATTTGCGCAGAAACGTCGTGATACTGATGTGGCTGTCATAAAAAAGCAAAGTCTGCTGGTAAACGAAGTTGTTTGGCAAGACAAAATATATCAAACAAGAAAATTTCCCGTGCACCTTGAGAGCGGAAACTATGGTGTCGGTGCTTATATCCAGGATGTTACCGAGGAATACAGTAACCGCATGAAGGCTGAAAAAGCGCTGCAGCGCAATGCAATTCTGGTGGAGGTTTTAAGTAAAGACTTTTATTCTACGCAAGAACAGCTGGATTATGTCTTAAATGAATTATTGAAGTTTACGGAAAGCAAGTTCGGTTATATTTATCTTTATGATACTCAAAAACAAGAGTTTATTTTAAATTCCTGGTCCAAGGACGTGATGTCTGCTTGTACGGTGATGGAAAAGCAAACGCGTTACCAGCTGGAGGCGACGGGGCTGTGGGGAGATGTCGTGCGCCAGCGCAGACCAATTATGGTTAATGACTATGCCGGTCTGACTGAGATGAAGCAGGGCTATCCCGAGGGACATGTCCAGTTAACTAAATTTATGTCTATTCCTGTCATCATTGAGCATGAAATTGTTGCAGTGGTAGGAGTCGCTAATAAAATCGCTGACTATGATGAGCACGATATCTATCAAACAACTCTCCTGATGCAAGGTGTCTGGAATGCTAAAGAAAGAAGAGAAACGCAGGCAGAATTAGCCGTGGAAAGGAAAAAATATTTGCTTACTTTGCTGTCCATCGGTGATGGGGTAATGGTGGTAGATCAGGCGGGGAAAGTTGAAATGTTTAATGAGGTGGCAGAAAGGCTAACAGGCTGGTCGCACAAAGAAGCGATCGGTCGCCATTATCAAGAAGTATTTGTCCTTTCTCACGAGCTGTCTGGGAAAGTGGTTAACGATCCCCTGGCCGCAGCATTGCGCACAAATCAGGTGCAGCAATTAGAAAATCGTGCTGTGCTTACCGCAAAAAATGGGCAGCAATATTTTATAGAGGATAGCGCAGCCCCAATTATAGATGATCTTAAGCAAACTATTGGTGTGGTTTTAGTGTTTAGAGATGTTAGTGAGAAGAAAGCACAGATGAAGCAAATAGAATTTTTAAGCTTTCATGATTCACTAACTGGATTGTATAATCGTCGCTTTTTAGAGGAGGAAATGTGTAGACTCGATACAAAAAGAAGTTTGCCGATAGCTATCCTCATGGGTGATGTTAATGGGCTAAAATTAGCTAATGATATTTTTGGTCATACCTATGGGGATTTGCTGCTGCAGCGAGTAGCTGAGGTGTTGAAAAAAGTGTGTCGAGCCGAGGATATCATTGCTCGCTGGGGCGGCGATGAGTTTGTTATTTTATTGCCTAAGACAAATCAACAGCAAGCCGAACAGATTAAAACACGGATAAAAGAAGAGTTTACTCAAGAAGAAATAAAGGCAATAAAAGGCAGCATCTCCATAGGCTGTGGATTTAAACTTCAGGAGCAGGAAAGCATTTTTGCGGCTTTAGATAGCGCAGAGGATGATATGTATTTAGAAAAAACACTAACTCGTCAAAGCACTAATGACTCATTATTGCGGAATATCATCACCAGTCTGCATACCATGAACCCTTTGGAGAAAGCTCACGCCAGCAGGGTTAGTGAACTTTGTGTTAAAATTGGCCAGGCTATGCAGCTTCCTGCTGATGATCTCCGTAAGCTAAATGAGGCTGGCTATTTACATGATATTGGTAAAGTTGCCCTGGAGGTTAGTTTGCTTAATAAGCATGGGGTACTGCAGGAGCAGGAGTGGAAAGAACTAAAGCAGCATCCCGTAGTTGGTTTTAGAATCCTCAACTCTTTTGAAAATACCATGGAATTGGCAGAGTATGTACTTAATCATCACGAAAAGTTAGATGGTTCCGGTTATCCCAAAGGTTTAAAGGGACCAGAGATCCCTAAGCTTGCTAGAATAATTGCTATTGCCGAAAGTTATGATGCTATGACTAATGCGACAGCTTATAGCCGTGCGCTGAGCAAAGAAGAAGCACTTAGAGAAATTAAACAACAGCTGGGCTCTCATTTTGACCCTGAGATTGCTGCCGCATTTTTTTTAGTAGTGTAGGTGTAGTTGCCCCTTACTTCGGACGTGTCAGCGGATGATTAATGGGGTATTTTGAGATATTTGGCAGGCAGGCAGTAGTTTAATACAAAGTCTAGGAGGGTTGACAGATAAAATAAACATTGTTAAAATTTAGATAGTAGGATAATTTGTAGTATTTTCAGAAAGCTTATAAAGATAACCACTTACTTCAGGGGGTGGTTATCCTTTATATAGAAAAAATAAAAGTAGGAGGTAACTAATGGAAAGTAAAAAATGGAGAAGCTTGAGTTTAATACTAGTAGTACTACTTACGATTACTCTTTTCTTGACGGGCTGTGGACAAGAGACAGGTGATCCAGATGAAGAAGCAGCAGAAAAAGAATTAGTAATTGCTTATGATAGGGATGCAGAAATACTAGATACAATTAAGACAAGCTGGTTATCAGATGGGCTGATTTACGTTTATGATCGTTTGGTAAGTAGAGACTACGATTTTAATTATCAGCCAGGCCTGGCCGCCTCATGGGATACTTCCGAGGACGGTTTAGTTTGGACCTTCAAGCTTAAAGAAGGCGTCAAGTTTCATAATGGCACACCTTTAAAAGCTAGTGATGTGAAGTTTACAATTGAAAGTATTATTGATCCTGAGGTAGCTTCACCATCGGCCAGTGATTTAGCGGCGATTAAAGGTGTAGAGGTAAAGGATGATTTGACCTTTGACATTGTTTTGAAGCACCCCTTCCCCAATCTTTTATTTATTCTCTCTAACACCACGTGTGGTATTGTTAGTGAGGAAGCCTACAACAACTATGGTGATGAGTACGGCATTAAGTATGTAGTTGGTACAGGTCCCTATGTATTTAAAGAATGGATTAAAGGTGACAAGCTGGTACTTGAGAAAAACCCCGAATATAATTGGGGTCCTGACTGGATGGAAAACAACGGTAAGCCGATTATCGATAGCATTATCATGAGAGTGATCCCCGAGGAAAGCACGCGGCGCATGGAATTAGAGGCGGGCAATGTACACATTTTAAGAGATGTACCTGCCAGCTTTGTGGAAGAACTTGCAGATAATGAAGAAATAGAAGTGATTCGCGGCGATGCCACCAAGCTGGGTTATCTTGCTTATGCTTGTGATAAAGAGCCATTTACAGATGTGCGAGTACGGCAAGCGATTAACCATGCTATCAATAAGAATGATATTGTCACCTATCTGCTGCGCGGTGTAGGACAGCCTGCCTATGGTTATCTGCCACCCGCTCTAAAGAGTGAATACTATGCTGACAGTGAAAAAGACGGTTATGCGTATGATGTAGAAAAAGCTAAGGCTCTCCTGACCGAAGCAGGCTATAAAGATGGCCTAGAATTAACTTTATCAGCAGAGAATACCAGTGAATACAGCAAATTGGCAGAAGTGCTGCAAAGCCAATTAAAAGAAGTAGGCATTGAAACTAAAATTCAACTATATGATAGCTCAAGTTATGCGGATATGTTAAAAGAAGGTAAACAAGAACTGTTTATTAGACTGTATAGTTGGCCCAACGCTGATATTCTAGACTTTTTCTTGTTGTCGAGCCAGTTCCCCTATCCAAACCATTCTAGATGGCTTGATGATACGACAGATGAATTAATCCAAAAAGCAGCGGGCTCTGCAACTTGGGATGAGCGATCTGCAGGTTATCATGAAGTGCAAAAACACTTAATTGAGCAAGCTGTATGGGCACCTATTTACATTCCAGATAGGGTCTTAGCGGTGAGAGATGAAGTACAAAACTTTAAATTCCATCCCTGGATACCGCAATATAATGATGGCTTTGATTTAGAAGTTCAATAGCTTCATGAGCGAAAGACGCAGACAGATGTTTTTTAGACAAACTTCTACTATTAGCCGCCAAGCAAGCCAATAAAAGAAACAAGCATGCAGCGATCTGTTATTGATAGATCGCTGCATGCCCTTAATGAAAACAGGGGTGAGATATGAAAAAATATTTTTTGAAGAAGCTGTTATTTATGATTCCGGTTATTATCGGCTCAACTGTGATCATTTTTTTAATTCTGCACCTATCACCAGGAGATCCAGTCGATATGATCGTTGGCCCCAATGTCACGCCAGAAGTTTATCAAAATATTAGAATAAGCCTGGGCTTGGATAAACCCCTTGTTACGCAATATTTTATTTTTCTGGGAAAATTATTAAGAGGCGATTTAGGCCAATCGATATTGCAAAAAAGGCCTGTGTTGGATATTGTGCTGGAACGCTTTCCTGTCACCTTAAAAATTGGTGTTTTTTCTCTAATCTTATCATTTATTATCGCCGTGCCTATGGGAATCATTGCCGCTATCAAAAGAAATACGGCTGCTGATTATATGTCGATGTCTTTTGCCTTACTGGGTATTTCCATGCCCACCTTCTGGTTTGGTTTGATTCTTCTGTATTTCTTTGCCTACAAATATCGTATTTTCCCTCTCTCTGGCTACGAAACCTGGCGTCATTATGTTTTGCCGGTCATCACTGTAGGGTTAACTGATGCAGCTGTTACTGCTAGGATGATGCGCTCTAGCATGTTGGAAGTGATTCGGCAGGATTACATCCGTACAGCCAGAGCTAAAGGTGTTCGAGAAACTGTAGTAATGGCTAAACATGCCTTAAAAAATGCTATTCTTCCCGTGATTACATTATTAGGGATGAGAATTGGCTGGATCTTTGCGGGTTCGGCTGTCATAGAGATTGTTTTTAGTATGCCCGGTATCGGGAGATTAATGGTGGACGCTATTTTCGCCAGAGATTACCCCATAATTCAAGGTTCTATGTTAATTCTGGTTATTTCCATTACGCTGGGCAATATGTTAGCGGATTTTTTATATGCTTTAGTTGATCCGCGAATTAAATATTAGTGAGTAAAGGGTGAAAATGTGAATAAAGAATATCAAGAACATGCCGATTTAATTAATGTTACAGCTAATAAAAGATTGAGTTTCCGGGCTAGGTTATTCAGTAATAAACCTGCCACCTTGGCAGTGGTGCTGATTGCCCTTTTCATTATTTCTGCCCTCCTTGCTGCCTTCATTGCTCCTTACCCCTATGATGAACAAAACCTGCCTGGAATGATGCAGGCCCCCAGTATAAAACACCTTTTCGGTACAGACGAATTTGGCAGGGATATTTTTAGCAGGGTGATCTATGGAACCAGAATATCTTTAATAGTGGGCTTTACCTCTGTCGTGATCTCCACAAGCGTAGGGACATTGCTTGGTTCACTAGCAGGATATTATGGCGGCATTGTCGACCAAATTATCACGGGCTTAACAGATATCGTATATTCTTTTCCCGTTAGTTTGCTGGCGATTGCCGTGGTCGCGGCTTTAGGTCCAAGTCTTTTTAATTTAATTATTGTTATCTCTATGGTAAGTTGGGCCAGTTATGCCAGGTTGGTCAGGGGGCAAGTGCTAACTTTAAAAGAATGGGACTTTGTAGAGGCCGCGCGGGCACTGGGGATGAGTAATTTTAGGATCATTGTGAGACATATCCTGCCAAACTCTTTAGCGCCCATTATTGTGATGGCTACTTTAGAAATACCAAAAGCTATTATTATTGAGTCAACCTTAAGTTTTCTGGGCTTGGGTGTTCCTCCACCAACACCAAGTTGGGGTTCGATTATGAACGCCGGACGATCATTTATTTTAGATGCGCCCTGGATTACGATGGCTCCTGGTGTGATGATGATGGTGCTTGTTTTAACCTTCAATCTTTTTGGGGATGCCTTAAGGGATACACTTGATCCGAGATTAAATGATTAATCTTCAGGTGGCAGGTGGACGAACTGCGTTCGCTCTAACCCATTGATCTTTTGTCAACGCTAAGAAAAGGTGGCAGGGAGTTAGCTCCTGCCACCTTTTGTCATTAGAAAATTAGTTTACTATTCACCTGCCAACGAAAGTTTATTTGTGCCGCAGTGGAGCGGTCAAGGCCGTCCCGCAAGATTATGCACTGGCAGTTTATGCCATGCTGTTATTTGGCATCATCGGCGGTGCTTGGTGCTGCTGGTGCTTTTAGTCTAGCCAGGGTATAGATGACGGCTGCTGCGACATAGGCACAGAAAGCAATAAAAATAGGGGATTTAATAGCCGGTGCGCCGGTAATTCTTGCAATAAATTCAAGGTAGTAAGTTGATAGGAAGGCAAAGGCATTCATCACAGCCATTAGAATACCTGAGGCGATGGCAAAAGCATGTGGCGGTACAATCATGCCTAAAACCATCATTACAGCCGGCATGACCAAGCCAAAACCAATACCCACACCGGTTGAACCGATAGTAAGTACTAAAAGGCTATTGGCATAATAAACGAGAGCCATGCCCAGAGCAGTGATGAGCAAACCGACAGAGATAGTAAATCTATTGACGAGCTGGTGCAGCTTACCGAAGATGGAACCAGCTAACATGCCACCTACTGTAAACATCGAGAGCACCATGCCGGCAGAAGCTGCGGTGCCAAGATTACCACTTATAATAATTGTGGACATATTCACAAGCATGGGGTAGTTAAGCATCATCGCCAGACCAAACAACAGAGAGATAAGGTAAACTGCTAGCGGCATAGTAGCTTTAGGACCAGCAGGTACTTCCATTTTTTTTGGTTCGGGTAGCAGAAAGAGCACGACAAGTAAAGACGCTACAGCTATGCCATGGGCCAGAAACGTATAACGCCAGCTAATGGCTGCCAGTAAGCCGCCTAACATTTGGAAGGCAATACCACCGAGATTCATGATGACGCCACCTAGTCCTAACATATTGGCGCGCTGCTGACCATCAAACAAACCGAGTACTAGAGCATTACCAAGCGGTGATAATAGACCAATGCCGATGCCGAAAACGGCTCTGCTCACTAAAATAGTAGTAAAGTTGTTCATGAAGGCAGGTGCGACGCCGCCAGCGATAAAAAGAACCATGGCCACAATCAGCAAAGGACGATAGCCAATTTTGGTGCCCGCCATGGCACCGGAAAATAAGGTCGCGGGAATAATCAAAAGCGATGGCAATGTAGAAACTAGCAGTAAAGTACTAAAGGCGATGTCGGGAAAGGCTTCCGCAATACTTTGGATTGCTGGGGTAATAGTACCAATGCCCATGGCTACAAAAAAGACGGACATCACAGCAAATGTTATGACACTTTTGCTTTTTGTCATAGTAATTAAACCTCCCAGATTAATTTTTTGTGTACACTTCTGGGTGACAATTCAGAGTTTAACGCCAGCTCAAGTTCATTATAGAATATTTCGACATCACCTACAATAGGAGTCTGAGTATTCAATAAACATTCCCTGTCATGATAGTCCTGGTCATTACTATGAAAAAATATGCTTTTTCATGCGCTGCGTGAAATATTTCTTATTGACTAACCGTCAGTCAGTAGTAAAATAGAACTAGACAAAAGGTTTGCGTTTGACAGTTACCAATTGCAAAAACAAGGTGGTATTATTTATGGCATTTGTTGAGTTACATAAGGTAGTAAAAAGATATCAAATGGGTGAAGTGACAATTACTGCTGTAGATGAGGTAGAGTTTGCCATAGAAAAGGGAGACTTTGCTGTAGTTGTTGGCGCTTCAGGTGCCGGTAAAACTACAGTACTGAACCTATTAGGGGGCATGGATAAATTAGATGAAGGCAGCATTATTGTTGACGGACGAGAAATTTCTCAATATAGCAAGAAAATGCTGACAGAGTACAGACGCTATGATATTGGTTTTGTGTTTCAGTTTTACAATCTAATTCAAAACCTCACAGCCAAGGAAAACGTGGAGTTAGCGACGCAGATTAGTCAAAACCCTTTAGCTGTAGAAACTGTCTTAGCCTTAGTGGGTTTGCAGGACAGAATGAATAATTTCCCTTCCCAGTTGTCAGGCGGAGAGCAGCAGCGTGTAGCAATAGCCAGAGCGCTGGCCAAGAACCCTAAACTATTGCTGTGTGATGAACCGACAGGAGCTTTAGATTATCAGACGGGCAAAGCTATTTTAAAACTATTGCAGGATACCTGTCGTCAGAGGGGCATGACGGTGATTATTATTACACATAATTCCGCAATTCAAGGTATGGCAGATAAAATCATCAAGATGCAAAGTGGCAAGGTTGCGGAATTTATTGTTAATGAGCATCCACTACCAGTAGAAGGGATTGAATGGTGATGGCGAAGCAATCCTTTTACAAGGAACTGGTGCGCTCTATCTGGCAAAGCCGTGGTCGCTTCTTTTCTGTAATGGCCATCATTTTTTTAGGTGTGAGCTTTTTTGCGGGCATTAATGCGACAGAACCGGATATGGTGCTTTCAGCAGATAAATATTTTAAAGAGCAGCATTTATCTGATTTGCGTATCTTCTCACCTTTGGGCTTTGCACAGCAAGACCTTACCGCTCTCGAGCAGCTGTCAAAAGTGGCGACAGTACAAAAAGGCTACAGTAAGGATCTTTTCTTTACTACAGCTGCCGGGACCACCTCTGTAGTTAAATTAATGAGCTATGAGCCAAGTAACTTTACAGAGCAAAATGGTGTTAATATACCCTATCTGGTGGCAGGCCGCTTTCCGGAAAAAAGCGGTGAAATCTTGCTGGTCACGGGCATCGGCGTGCCACCGGAGCTGGAGCTTGATTCTACTATCACCGTGACAGTTTCAGACGAAAACGGCCCTCTGGAGTATTTGACAACTGCTCAATTTACTGTAGTAGGTTCGATAATCTCTCCTTTATACGTCACCTATGAGCGTGGGCAGACTAATATTGGTGACGGCTCCGTGGCTTATGCTGCCTATGCTTTAGAAAAGGATTTTAAGTTAGCTGCCTACAACGAAGCCTATTTGCTGGTGCAAGATACAGACAAGGAGCAAGCTTACTCTACGGCCTATGAGCACTTAATAGCTCCCCCACAGGCAGCGGTAGAGGCTTTAGGTCGGCAGGCAGTGTTACGAGACACAAAAGAGCTGCGTGAAAAACTAGAGGAAGGGAAGCAGACTTTTCTTGCAGAGAAACAGTTAGCGGAAGAAAAACTGGCCGCAGGGCAAAAAAAGCTGGACGAGGCCGAAGAAGAACTAATTAATGGTGAAGCCCTGCTTAAAGAGCAGGAAGAACGTTATACAAAGGAAATTGCCGCCGCTAAAGTCGAGTTAACTGTTGGTAAAGAAGCGCTGGAACAGGGGAAACTAAAATATTTTGATGGTTATACCGCTTGGCTGGAAGGCTATAATCAGTATCAGGATGGTAAAGCGGCCTTACTGGAGGCTAAAGCGGAACTTGATGATGCTAAAGTTCGTTTGGAGGCCGGGGAGCGGGAGTTGGCAGCGGCGCGCAGCGAGTTGGAAGATGCCAGGCAGCAGCTGGTATATTTGCAGGATACCCTGGTGGTGCTCCGGGAAATTGAAGCCAGTCTGCCCGACAGTGATAGTGAGCTGACGGAAGAAGAATACCGTGATCTGATAACGCGTTTGGAGCAAGTTTCGCCTGAATTAGCGAGATTGATTGAAAGTAGTTTTGATTATAACGATCCCAATCTAATTAATTCCTTACGCTCTGCCTTGCAGACGGCCATTACTGAACTGGAAAACCAGTATGAAACAGGCCAGAAACAATTGCTGGAAGGTGAGCAACAGCTGGCAGCCGCTGAAAAAACTCTGCAGGATAATAAAAAACTATATGATGAGGCTTGGCAGGCCTACCAACCTGGTGTGCGTGAATTAGAAGCTAGTAAGGTGGAAATAGATCAGGCGAAAGCTAAACTTGAACGTGCCCGCCAGGAGATTGAGCGAAATTCAGCTAAACTCTGGCAAGGGGAGCGGGAGCTGCTGGCGGCCGAGGCCGAATTACAGACATCTCTGGCGACAGGAATTCAGGAACTGGAAGCAGGCAAAATAGAATTGGCTGCTGGTAGAGAGACTTTTGCGCGAGAAAAGGAAGAGGCTCTGCTAAAAATAGCTGAGGCCGAGGCAGAAATTAAGGAAGCAGAACGCCAGCTTTTGGAACTGCCTAAAGAATGGTTCGTTTACACCAGAGACGGTAACCCTGGTTATGCTGGCTATGGTGATGATGCTGCACGGGTAGGTGCAGTGGCTAAAATATTCCCTCTTTTCTTCTTTTTAGTGGCCGCTTTAGTCTGCTTGACTACTATGACGCGCATGATTGAGGAAGAGCGGATGCAAATTGGCACCTTGAAAGCTTTAGGCTATGGCACTTGGCTGATCTCTTCTAAATATTTGGTGTATGCATTTTTAGCCAGCCTTGTTGGTAGTGTGCTGGGCTTTACTATTGGCTTCCAGCTCTTCCCTCGGGTAATTATGACAATCTATGGAGCGATGTATGATATCCCCTACCTTTTAAGCCCCTTTCATCTTAACTACGCCTTAATTTCGCTGGCTATTGCGATTTCCACGACAGTGGTCGCAGCCTTAGCAGCAAGCTTGGCTACCCTGCAGTCGACACCGGCTCAATTGATGCAGCCTAAAGCGCCCAAACCGGGTAAACGTATTTTCCTAGAGCGCCTGCCATTTTTCTGGGAGCGCTTAAATTTCATCCAGAAGGTGACAGTCAGAAACATCTTTCGTTATAAAAAGAGATTTTTTATGACGGTACTCGGCATTGCTGGCTGCACGGCCCTCTTATTAACTGGCTATGGTATTAGAGATTCAGTAAATGTGATCACCGAGAAGCAATTTGATCAGATTTTCCTTTATGACGGCATGGTAATCATTGACGTAGAGGCGGATGCAGAAGCAGAGTTAGCGCAAATTCTAGGTACAAAACGCGAAGTTGATACTTATACTGATGCTTTAATGGAAGTGGTCACGGTTTCTCAAGAACAGGGGACTCATAATTATGAAGCTAACTTGATGATTCCCGCGGACGAACGCCGCCTCACAGATTATTTTGATCTGCATGAACGGCAGACCGCTGCCCCACTGCCCTTGACAAAAGAGGGGGCGGTTGTAACTGAAAAACTTGCCCAGCTGTTAGATGTGGCGGTTGGTGATGTATTAGTGTACCAGGATACTGATAACCGCACTTATCAAATTACCATCGCAGGGATTGCTGAAAACTATTTAGCCCATCATATCTTTATGTCCAGAGAGTACTTTGAGACAGTGACTTTAAGGGAGCCCCATTATAACGCGGGAATTTTTACGCTGCATGCTGCGGATAACTTTAACGACCAGCAGTTTCGCGAATCACTGCTGAATGATGACGCTGTAGTTGGTATTACTCTTGCTAGCATCTTCCAAACTAACTTCCGTGATACCCTGGCTAGTTTAGATTATGTAGTGTTGATTCTGATTTTAGCTGCTGGAGCCTTGGCTTTTGTGGTACTATATAACCTAACCAACATTAACATTACAGAACGGCTGCGGGAGATTGCTACCATTAAAGTGTTGGGTTTTCGCGACCGCGAAGTTTCCTCATATGTGTATCGGGAAAATATGATACTATCGTTCTTTGGTACACTGCTGGGGCTTGTCCTGGGCTGCATCCTGCATAAATTCGTTATGGAAACAATGGAAGTGGATAATATAATGTTTGGCAAAAGTATTATGCCGTTCAGTTTCCTTTACGCTGTGTTGTTAACTATGTTTTTTTCCATACTGGTGAATTTTATCATGTATTTCAGGCTGAAGCAGGTGGACATGGTGGAATCCTTAAAGTCTGTGGAATAGGGGCGAAAATTTATGCGAGTAACAAAAGACGCACAAGTGCGCAAACAAGAAATAGTGGAGACGGCCATGCTGTTATTTGAACAAAATGGTATTGGCAAAACTTCAATGAGTGATATTGCTCAAGCTGCTAAGATCACTAAAGGACTTGTCTATTACTACTTTTCTTCTAAGGAGGAACTAGTAACCGCTGTAATTGAGCTGTTGGCGACGGAAATTAATCAGCAGCTGCAGGAAATTGTTCAGGAATCAGCTCTTGATTTCTACGGCAAGCTAGCGGAGATTCTTAAACTATATTTTGTGGCGATTAAAGAACGCCATAGCTTGATGGAATTTTCTCCTGCAAATTCCGGTGTGTATGAGTTAGTTAAAAACAAGCTGACAGAGTCGGCACTGCTGCACACCAGAGATTTTGTGCGCCAGGCCAAGGAAGCAGGAATCTTAACCATTGATTATCCTGAATACACTTTAAGCATTCTGATTAACGGCATCGCCAATCTTTATGTGGAGGGTATCCAGGAACCTAAAATCTTGGCAGTGCTCATTGAGCAATCGTTAGGTCTGCCTAAAGGTTCGCTTAAGCTGGGCTAGAGAGCATTAACCCGGGAGAAGCGGGTGGTAAAAAATTGTTTGACAGATACTTTAATCACTGATATCATATTCTGCATATAGAAAAAAATTTAATATTTAAATCTTATCAAGAGTGGTGGAGGGAATGGCCCGATGATACCACGGCAACCCCAATTTTGGAAGGTGCCAATTCCTGTAGGAAGATTCCTGCAAGATAAGAAGAGTAATATTTTAAAGCCTCTTCTTGTCGGGAAGAGGCTTTTCGTACGAGCTGGCAAGCCATACTTCCTGATGATAAATGTAACCGCTGCACAGCAGTACCGAAAACTGCGTAGTAAAATTTTTGTACTATATCTAGCTTTTGTATTACTGGGGGGTAGGTAATGAGTAGTATTATCCGATTGCATGGGTTAAGCAAAAGTTTTACCAGCGCTAACGGTGAGGTAGTAGCGCTTGAAAATATTAATTTGGAGATTAGAGAAGGTGAGGTTTTTGGTATCATCGGCATGAGTGGTGCAGGTAAGAGCACCTTAGTGCGGTGTATCAACTTTCTCGAAGAGCCGACAAGCGGCACTGTTTATTTTGCCGGCCGTGATTTAGCGCAGCTCTCGCGTCCGGAACTGTACAAGGTAAGGCAATCAATGGGCATGATTTTTCAACAGTTTAATTTGCTGATGCAGCGCACCTCTTTGGGTAATGTTTGTTTTCCGCTAGAGATTGCAGGTATAGGCAAAATTGAAGCTAGGCAACGGGCAGAGGAGCTGCTGCATTTAGTAGGTTTAGCTGATAAAGCTGAAGCTTATCCGGCTCAATTATCTGGAGGACAGCGCCAGCGTGTGGCTATTGCCCGTGCCTTAGCTACCAATCCCCAGGTTTTGCTCTGTGACGAGGCCACAAGTGCCCTAGATCCGGCCACAACGCGTGGTGTTCTAGCTTTATTGAGAGATATTAATAAAAGACTGGGTATTACCATTGTCGTAATAACTCACGAAATGAGTGTGATCGAGGAAATCTGTCAGCGTGTAACCATCATTGATGATGGTCAGATAGCTGAAACAGGCACTGTAGAAGATATTTTTTCCCGTCCTAAATCGCAGGCAGCACGCCGGCTTGTTTATCCTGATGATCACAAGATCGAGCAGATTAATATTGGCAGTCGCAGTATTCGCATTGTTTTTGACGGCAATTCATCTTTTGAACCGATTATTGCTAGCATGGTCTTGGAGTTCAAGCATACTGTTAATATTCTTTTTGCCGATACCAAGAACATTGATGGCAAGGCTTTTGGCCAACTTGTAATTCAGCTGCCGGAAGCAGAAAAAGTTGCCGATAAAATGATAGAGTACCTACGTCAGAAGGGACTTACCGTGGAGGAGGTGGATGGGGTTGCTTAATCCTACGATAACCGCGATGATTGTGCGTGGGCTGGGAGAGACACTGTATATGACGCTGCTCTCGACGTTGTTAGCCTATCTTTTTGGTCTGCCCTTAGGCATTGCCTTGGTGGTAACAGAGAAGGACGGTATTCGCCCTCAGGTTCGTCTCAACAGCATCCTCGGTCTTGGGATTAATGTGCTGCGTTCTGTACCATTCTTGATTCTCCTGGTAGCAGTAATTCCCATCACGCGCTTTATTGTGGGAAAAATAATTGGTTCTAATGCAACCGTAGTGCCTTTGGTCATTGCTGCGGCACCCTTTATCGCCCGTTTAGTGGAATCCTCAATTAAAGAAGTGGACAAGGGTGTGATTGAGGCTGCACAGTCGATGGGGGCCTCTCCCTTCCAGATTATTTATAAAGTGATGCTGCCGGAAGCACTGCCATCCCTAATTGTCGGCGCAGCCATTGCTGTGACTACCATTCTCAGTTACTCTGCCATGGCCGGCTTTGTGGGCGGTGGCGGGCTTGGCACCATTGCCATTAACTATGGCTTCTACCGTTACCAAAAAGGCATTATGTTTTTGACTGTGGCACTCCTAGTCATTATCGTTCAGGTGTTGCAGGAGATTGGCACAAAGCTTGCCAATCTAAGCGATAAAAGAAACTAAACAAAATGGAGGGGAAAAGATGAAAAAGTTTGTTTATTTATTGGCTGTGGCAGTATTGTCAGTCTCCTTACTGGCAGGCTGCGGCAATACCGACTCCAACGATGGCGACAAGAAGATTATCGTTGGTGCTTCACCAACACCACATGCGGAAATTTTAGCTGTGGCTAAAGAGGTTTTAGCAGAAGAAGGTTATGAGCTGCAGGTGCAGGAATTTAACGATTATATACTGCCCAATCAAGCATTGGATAGTGAGGATCTCGATGCTAACTACTTCCAACATCAGCCTTACCTGGATGATTTTAATGCGGAAAACAATATGGATTTGGCCACCATTGCCGCCATTCATTATGAGCCGCTAGGTATCTATCCCGGCAAAACAAAAGTTTTGGCTGATCTACCAGATGGAGCTGAAGTTTTAGTGCCCAACGACACCTCAAACGAGGCCAGAGCATTGCTTTTGCTGGAAGAGCAGGGGCTAATTAAAGTTAAGCCCGACGCCGGTTTAAAAGCAACAATTAATGATATTACTGAGAACCCCAAAAACCTAAAAATTACTGAAATCGAAGCAGCGCAGCTGGCTCGTTCCCTGCCCGATGTAGATATTGCAGTAATTAACGGAAACTATGCCATTCAGGCTGGTTTAAATGCTGCAACTGATGCCCTGGCAAAAGAAGAAAAAGATTCCCTGGCCGCCACCACTTATGCCAACATAATTGCCATACGCAAAGGTGATGAAAACAGAGAAGACTTACAGGCGCTCGTCAATGCTCTAAAAAGCGATAAAGTCAAAAAATTCATTGAAGATAAATATCAAGGAGCTGTTATTTCCGTCTTCTAACAAAAACGGTCTTCACAGTTCGGAGTAAAAAAACAAAAGAAACAAAAAAAAGGAACTGTCTTGACACAGTTCCTTTTGACTTATTGAGATTTAATACTTTCTCACATATCCAATGTAAGTAACGCTTATTACCGTTTCGGTTATTGTGCACCAACAAAATCTTATTTTACCACTCCTTTTTATTGGTAACATTTTACTATCAATTTATTATAGCATACTGCATTTTCAATTAATAGCTGTTAGGTATTGTTAGCTGAACCTGATTGTTGAAGCGAGCAGCTGGCATGATGAGAGAAAATTGATGTTTTCGTATAGTTACCCCGTATATTTGCTGATACTATAATGGATAAATATAAAAAGTTAATAAAAAATGAATGCTGGTAATATCCTGTAGGA
>DASRMS010000178.1:0-3794 GCA_035647835.1 Oscillospiraceae bacterium | reverse complement strand
GTTTATTAATCACTCCTCTAGATTAACCACTCCCCTGATCAAGAAAGACGGCAAACTTGTCAAAGCAACTTGGGATGAAGCTTACCAGCTAATTACAAAAAAAGTTAAGGAAATAAAAAATAAGTATGGTAGTGATGTTTTTGCCGGCTTAAGTTCAGCCAGATACACTAATGAAGAAAACTATCTCTTCCAAAGGTTGGTCAGAACAGCCTTTGGTACTAACAATATCGATCACTGTGCCCGGCTCTGCCACTCCTCTACGGTTGTCGGACTTGCAACCACCTTAGGCTGTGGTGCCATGACAAATAGTATTGGCGAAATCCGTGATACTGATTTAATGTTTGTGATTGGTTCCAACACTACTGAAAACCATCCCGTGATTGCCAATCATATGCGGCAAGCCCAAAAGAAAGGCGCAAAACTTATCGTCGCTGACCCCAGGGAAATTGATCTTACCAAAATTGCGGATATTTATCTACAGCTTAAACCCGGCAATAATATTGCCTTAATTAATGGCATGATGCATGAAATTATCAAGAATAACTGGTATGACCAAAAGTTTGTTGCCGAACAGACAGAAGGGTTTGACGAGTTGGTCAAACATTTACAAGACTTTACTCCTGAAAAGGTAGCTGCTGTTTGCGGCATAACAGCTGAGGAGATCAAAAAAGCTGCCCAACTGTACGCTGAAGCAGATAAGGCTGGCATTTTTTACGCGATGGGAATTACACAACATCTCTCTGGTGTCCATGCTACGATGGCTTTATCTAATTTAGCCATGCTTTGCGGTAATATTGGTAAAGAATCAGCCGGCATTAATCCTTTACGCGGACAAAACAATGTACAAGGTGCCAGTGATATGGGCTGCCTGCCCGGGGATTACCCCGGTTATCAGAAAGTCTACCATGCCGAAATGCGTAAGAAATTTGAACAGGCCTGGGGAGTTAGTCTACCGGATAAAATAGGCTTAACACTTTCTGAAATTATTCATGGCGGGGGAAATGGCACAATTAAGTTTTTATACATCACGGGTGAAAACCCCATGATGACTGATCCCGACATTAGTAAAGTACAGCAGTCTTTAGCAAACCTTGAATTTTTTGTCGTGCAGGATATCTTCTTAACAGAAACAGCCGCTCTTGCTGATGTAGTGTTACCCGCCTCTTCCTTTGCTGAAAAGGATGGCACCTTTACCAATACTGAACGCAGAATTCAAAGAGTAAGGAAAGCCATTGAACCGCTTGGTGACTCCAAGCCGGATTGGGTAATCTTCACGGAATTAATGGCACGTTTAGGACTGCCACAAAACTATCAAAGTCCCGCTGAGATCATGGCGGAAATAGCCAGCGTGGTACCTGAATATGCCGGTATTACTTACGAGCGTTTAGAAGAAGTAGGTATTCAGTGGCCTTGTTTAGCTGCTGATCATCCGGGAACACCAATTCTCCACAAAGATAAGATTGACCGAGGCAAAGGACTCTTTGTGACGGTAGATAACATCTCCAGTGCAGAATTAGCTGATTATGATTATCCCTTCATCATGACTACTGGCAGAAACCTCTACCAATATCATGCTATGTCCATGAGCGGTAAAGTGGATGAGCTTAATAATAAATCAGCTGAATCTTATATCGAGATTAATACAGCTACTGTTGCTCGTCTGGGATTAAATGATGGTGACCAGGTTAAAGTTAGCTCACGACGAGGCTCAATCACCACTACCGTCAAAGCAACAGATAAAATTGGTGAAGAAGTTATGTTTATGCCCATGCATTTTTCCGATGCCAAAGTCAACTATCTGACCAACACGGCAGTCGATGCCATGGCCAAGATTCCAGAACTAAAAGTTGCTGCTGTGAAAGTAGAAAGAATGTAAGAAAGAAGATTGCAAAGGCCAGGAAGCTCTAAACGCTCCTGGCCTTTCCTTTGTACACTAATCTTATTTCAGCTGTGCTTATTTAAGACCCAGCTGTGCTCTTTTCTTAATGATGTGTGCTTCAATATCCATCGCTGCTTGTACAGGGTCATCACCTAGTGCCACTTTACCACCTGTCATCCCCTCCACATCTTCAGTAAGCAGTTTCACTAAATTCGGGGCGCCAGTAATAAAAGGCGTTGGAGAAAGATGAGTATAGGCACCGTAAGCTACGGCAAAAATGCCATCGATAGTTGCTTTTTGCTCCATCCATTCTGGTGCAGTCACCGCAATCGGTAAATCTGAAATATCGACATCTAAATGATCAGCTAAGGCTGTGACCAGCATCGAGATTCTTCCTGTATCCGTACAGGTACCAAAGCTTAAAACGGGTGGAATACCTAATGCTTTACATACACTCTGTAGTCCTGCACCCGCTAGTTCAATGGCCTCTAAATTGCAAAGTCCGGCCACCTCTAAACCATGGTTCCCACAGCCGCCAGCAACCACTAAAATATCTCGTTTAATCAGTTCTTTAGTAATATTAACTGTATTCCAGTCATGGGGACCATTGCGCAGTGTTGCACAGTTAGCTAAAGCCACAATACCTTTAAGCTGTCCTTTTGCTATCACCTCAACCAAGGCATTAAGATCATTATTAATCGCCTTCAATACAGCTTCCGTAGAAAATCCGGCAATAGCTTTACGCTTATGCTGCGGCACCATTGGTTTAATTTTGCCATGCCGTTTCTTAAAGTTCTCAATGGCCGCCTCAATACATTTATCAGCCATTTCATCGGCCTTGGCCGGATAGTATGGCATTTCATGTTCGGTCCCCGGCACACCAATAATGGTACTAACGCTAATCAGGGCCACCTGATATTTCTCCGCATATTGGTCCATTGCCGGCGGTGAGCAGTTTTCTTCCATCACTAGAGCGTCAACGGTACCCGTGGCAAGAAATGGTTCAATCGCTAGCCAGTTGCCCATTAAGCCCACAAACACATCATCTACCTCAAAACGCTGCAGCAACTCCTGACCTGTTTCAATGGAACCGACAATCCGCAGACCTTTGGCACCAGCCTTCTTCGCCATTTCCTGGTACTTATCCTGCTTTGCTTTTTGCAGTGTAGCCACCCCCAGCCAAGGTTGGTGACCATTAAAAGCAATATTTACATAATCAGGATCCATAATGCCTAAATCTACGTCAACTTCGTGCGGCATGGGAGTACCAAATAAAATATCTTGCGTCATTTCTAAACCGATTTGTGCTGTATAGATAGTAGACAAACCCAAACGCATCGCTTTTTTGGCAAGGGAGACATAATCGCCATCCACATTGGTTAGACAACTGGCAATGCAGTTTTCCACCTCATGCTGTACGCCCGTAGGATATATGTTCAGTTCCTTCCATACTGCTTTACGTTTCTTCGGAGCAAAAGCTTCGACCATGATACTTTCTTGATCCGGATTTACTTTCAATTCACGATCAAGTAACTCTGCCAGCTGCAGGGCTAGTTGTTTTGTGTCCTGATTCGTCTCAATACCTGTTTGCTCGCACATCCACTTTAATTTCTCAACGTCAGTGATTTTAAATGGTGTTTTGCCTTCTCCCGTAGCTTTCAGTGTCCTAAAGGCTTCAAAGGCATGATGTCCATACGTTGCAGCGCCCATAATATTCCTCATGAGAAAATTTCGCATGGCCATGGCATCGGCGCCAATCCCACAGACCCCTTTCTCGGCTCCAGCTTTTTCGCTGATCCGGCAAGGACCATGGGTACATAATTGACAACTCATGCCTTGGAGACAAAACTTACAGCGTATTTTCTCCTGCTCTTGCCATCTAGAGAAGACACTAGATAGACCATCATCCCTGATC
>DASRMS010000177.1:0-32974 GCA_035647835.1 Oscillospiraceae bacterium | reverse complement strand
ATGCAGATGTTAAGTAAATATATTAGTTAATTAGTGTTTGTGTGGTAATTATTACATAAGTTAGACAAAAATTGGTGAAGACTATTAATAAAAAAGTAGGGGGGAGACGTAATGATCTTTAAGAAAAGAGGACCGGTGAATACGGAACAGGCCTTACAGCTGGCCGTCGAGCGGGGCAGGGAATTAGGTATCCGCCACTATGTGGTAGCCTCTAACAGTGGTAAAACAGCGCAGCAGCTGCTGGACTTGGCAGTGCCTGTGGTCTGTGTGACGCACCATACTGGTTTCCGTAACCCTGGGGAGCAGGAAATGGATACTGAAGTGCGTAAAAAGCTGGAAGCCAGGGGGGTTAAAGTACTGACGACCACCCATTTGTTTGGTGGTATTGACCGCGGGGTAGAAAACAAGTTTGGCGGCACTTATCCCGGAGGTTTAGTGGCAGCCACGCTGCGGATGCTGGGACAAGGCGTTAAAGTTGGTGTGGAAATTGCGGTAATGGCACTTGATGCTGGGTTAATTCCTCATGATGAAGACATTGTGGCCATCGGGGGCTCCGGTGCTGGTGCTGATACAGCAATGGTTTTACGAACGGCTCATGCTAAAGATTTTTTTAACACGCGCATTAAAGAGATTATTTGCAAACCAGCATAATATTTTGGCAAAAGTATTCTAGAAAAACTTGTTTTTGCATACACTGATAGTAACAACTAAAAGATGCCCAAATTTTTATTAGTAAAAAGATTTAAAATTAACAGGAAATTTATCGCCTACGGCGAATTTGAATAAATAAACTAGCTGAGGTTGGTACTTGCTGAACACACTTTAAGGAGGCGACTCATGGAGGCGTTGGACGGTAAAGTAGAGTTCCTGTGTCTGGGATGTGGTTTGCAGGGGTTAGTGAGTTGGTCAGAAATTAATGTGGAAGATATTTTGTGTCCCAAATGTGGTGACAGGGTAATTACGTCCCATCTCCTTAAGAAAGAAGATTATGCGTTACTTACAGTGTAGGGAAGTTGACAATTGAATAAGTTTAGGTGAAAGACCTGAGGCATCGGGTCTTTTTTTTTGCGCAAATTAATAGATGCGGGAGTAGTCGCTAAACTGCCGGTGCGGAAAGAGAGAAGAAGGGCCGACACGGGTTAGATTAAATTTCTTTGAAATTTTTTTTTTATTAGCAGGAAAATAAGAAGTACCGTTGAATGTAGTCAAAGTGGTATGAAGTGGAGAGAAGTGGGGGAAATGACCTTGAAGGGGGTGGCTGTCCATGTTTATGGGTGAATATCAACATACAGTTGATGGAAAAGGGCGTTTGATTATGCCTGCTAAATTTCGTGAGGAATTAGGCGATAGTTTTGTTCTGACCCGTGGCTTGGACAACTGCCTTTTCGTGTACCCACTGCAAGAATGGACTGCTTTAGAACAAAAATTGAAAAATCTCCCGTTTACTCGCTCCGATGCCCGGGCCTTTACACGTTTCTTCTTTTCTGGAGCTGCAGAATGTGAACTAGATAAACAGGGACGCGTTTTAATCCCCACAAATTTGCGCAATCATGCAAAATTACAAAAAGATGTGGTGGTAATAGGCGTCTCGAGTCGTGTAGAGATTTGGAGCCAGGAAGTATGGCAGCGGTATAGTGAGGAAACGGATTTATCATTTGAAAGTATTGCAGAGAAAATTATGGATATAGAGCTGTAAAGTGAGGGGGATACTAGGCAACAAAAGGAATGTAAGGAAGTGTTACTGATGCGGTTCTCACATGAACCAGTCTTGCTGCAAGAAGTCATGCAAGTGTTAAATCCACAACCAGGTGAAGTGTTCGTGGATTGTACGGTAGGCGGTGGTGGGCATAGCCGCGCTATTTTAGAGAAAATTATGCCGGCTGGTCGCTTAGTCGCCATCGATCAAGATAGTGAAGCCTTAAGCGCCGCTAAAAAGAATCTGGCTGCTTGGTCTGACTCCGTGCACTTTGTGCAGCGAAATTTTTCACAACTGGAAGCAATCCTCACGGAGTTAGGTATAGATGCTGTAGATGGAATTTTGCTTGATATCGGTGTTTCTAGTCATCAGCTGAATGAAGATGAAAGAGGTTTCTCTTATCATGCCAATGCTGCTTTAGATATGCGGATGAGTCGAGAAGATACTAGGACTGCAGCCGATTTAATAAATTATCTAGATGCTTCGGAATTAACACGCATTATTCGCGATTTCGGTGAGGAGCTCTGGGCGAAGCGGATTGCTGACTTTATTGTGGCTAAACGTGTAGCCAATGGCCCCATTGAGACAACAACTCAACTGGTAGACATCATTAAGGCCGCCATTCCGGCTCGTGCGCGTCGTCGTGGCCCCCATCCGGCACGTCGGACCTTTCAGGCACTACGCATTGCCGTTAATGATGAACTGGGGGTTTTGGAAAGGGCGCTTGAGCAGAGCATCACTTACTTAAAACCGGGTGGCCGCTTGGCAGTAATTTCGTTTCATTCCCTGGAAGACCGCATTGTGAAGAAAATGTTCCAGCATGCGGCTGCTGGTTGTGAATGCCCCCCCGGCTTACCACTGTGTGTATGCGGGAAAGAGCCGCAAATTAAGATTTTAACTAGAAAGCCCCTGCAGGCAAGTGATCGTGAACTTAAAGCTAATCCTCGTGCTCGCAGTGCAAAATTGCGCGCCGCAATCAAAGTTCTAAATAAGGGAAAGGGTGAATAAAGTTGTTAGTAGCACATAAACGTCCCCAGGAATATCAACATTCTCGTAGGCAACGGAACATGTCGCGCGCGCAAAATAGACGTCAGATTAATTTACACGCTGCTACCTATAAATTAAAGCTTTTTGCGACCATTTTTGCCTGTGCTGTAATGGCGATTGCCGTAATTTCGCATTTTACACAGGTAGTTGAAGCAGCTCGTCAGGTAGAGCTGGCCAGGTCGGAATTGCAAACTTTACAAGAAGAAGGGAAGCATTTAAAATTGTCAATAGCGTCTCTAAATTCACTAGAGCGCTTGGAAAACGAAGCCTATGAGCTTGGTATGCAATATCCCGGCAGAGAACAAATGATTATTCTGACAGCTGAGGCGGCAGAAAATTAGGGTACAGCTTAGCTTTGCCGAACTTGATAGGGGAAGTACTCCGGGAGGGTTAGCTTTTGAGCAGGTATACGATATCCAATATAACTGTGAAAAAAAGACTACTCTTCCTTTTTCTTTGTGTGATCGCTCTCGTAGCTGCGCTTATCATCCGCTTGGCTTGGTTACAACTGGTACGGGGACCGGAGCTGCAGTCTAAAGCTTGGGAACAATGGACACGTGCTAATCCGGCTCGGGCTCAGCGTGGTGACATTCTTGACTGTCGCGCTAGGTTGTTAGCGGGCAGTGCTAGTTCATTGTCTATTATGGCGCGGCCCAATCAGATCAAAGAGGAAGACAAGGAAGAAGTAGCAAGAAAACTGGCACCAATTTTAGAGATGGATGAAGGACGTCTGCTGGAATTACTAAAGCAAAAAGCAGATTCTGTGTATCTTAAGCGACAAATGCCTGAACAAGTAGCACAAGAGATTCGCAAGCTGGAAATACGCGGCATTCATTTCTCACCGGAGCCCAAACGTTATTACCCACATGGTAGCTTAGCCTCTCAATTGCTAGGTTTTGTGGGACTTGATGAAGGTTTGGCCGGTTTGGAAAACCAGTATGAAGCGGAATTAAAAGGCCAGGATGGCCGGATTGAAATGCAAACAGACGGCAAAGGACATCAGGTGCCCCAAGGCATAGAAATATTTATTCCACCGGTGGATGGCTATACGCTGGAACTCACACTTGATCAAAATATCCAGTTTATTATGGAGCGAGAAATGGATCGGGTGATGTTGGAGTCACGGCCCCATGGTATTGTGGCTATTGCTGTGAATCCTAAAACTGGTGCGGTTTTAGGGATCACTGGTAAACCAGATTTTGACCCTAATAATTATGGTGAGTTTGCACAGGAAAACTGGAAGCTGACGCCTGTAACTAATACTTTCGAACCTGGTTCTACTTTTAAGTTGGTAACCTTGTCAGCGTCTCTTGAGGAAGGCCGATATAACGCTAGTGAAGGGTTCTTTTGCAGCGGTTATGCCAAAGTGGCAGGCGCTTCCATTGGTTGTTGGACGCGGGGGCGGGGCGGCCATGGCGCCATTGATTTTACGGAAGTAGTGCTAGGCTCCTGTAACCCTGGATTTATCGAACTTCAGCAGCGGATTGGTGCCGATACCTTAATGAACTATGTTAAGGCCTTTGGTTTCGGACAGAAAACGGGTGTAGATATTATTGGTGAAGGAACAGGTATTTTGTTTTCACCTAAACAATATGGGCCGGTGGAAGCGGCAACTACCGCCTTCGGGCAAGGTGTATCTGTAACACCTATTCAGCAGGTGATGGCTGTCTCAGCCATGATCAATGGCGGATATTTAATGAAACCCTATATTGTTAAGGAAATGCGTGATAGTGAGGGTACGATAATCACAAAGAAAGAGCCGCAGGTAGTACGCAGGGTTATCTCCAGTGAGACTTCGGAAGAAGTAAAACGGATTATGGAATTGGTAGTTACAGAGGGCGGCGGCATGAATGCTTATATTGAAGGCTACCGCATGGGTGGTAAAACTGGTACAGCACAAAAAGTAGGTCCTAATGGCCGCTACGTTGATGGTCAATATATTCTTTCTTATATTGGCTTTGTGCCCATGGAAGACCCCCAAATTCTCTTATATATCGCGGTTGATGCGCCGCAGGTAGGACCGCAATGGGGTTCCCAGGTTTCTGCGCCGATGTTTAAACGGATGATGGAGAGTATCTTGAACTATCTGAATATCCCTCCTGACACAACGCCGGAGGAAACTGTGCCCAGTATGGTAGAGGTGCCTAATTTAATCGGGCAGGCCATGGATGACCATACCAATGCGTTATTAGAAAACAATGGGCTTTTGGTTCGTTATATTGGCGAAGGTCCTACAGTTTTAAATCAGACCCCCAAAGCAGGGGCAAAAGTACCACTGCATACCCAGGTCTTAGTATATCTGGGTGGTGCTAGTGAGGAAAATGAAATCACTGTACCTGAACTTACGGGCAAAACGATGCGTGAAGTGGGTGAGGTTTTAGGTTGGTTAGGGTTGCGCTTAAACAGCAGCGGTTCTGGAGTGGCAGTAGAACAAGAACCGGCAGCCAATACTAAAGTGGCACCTAATAGTGTCATTAGCGTGAAGTTTGCTGCGCCGGATGCCGAGCGGCGATAAAGGGTGAAGATCACTTCACCCTTTTTGCGCACGACTTATGCTGTTGCAAATTACCTCTCTGAAAAGTGAATATTTATTTATTATTAAAATAGATTGGTAAATGTAGGTGTGACAACTAAATTAAGGGGGTATACTAGCAGGATGAAAACGCTTGCGGAACTAGTCGGCTCTCTGCTGCATGCAGAGGTAAGGGGCCCCCTCGACCGACCGGTGACGGGCATTTCCTATCATTCGGCTCGTGTCCAGTCGGGAGATTTGTTCGTCTGTTTACCTGGAACACGTTCACATGGCAAGCGTTATATTAAAGAGGCACTGGCCGCCGGTGCGGTGGCCGTCGTCACGGATGTACACGGTTTCACTGCTGAACAGGCGACCGTCATTACAGTGCCGAACACACGCTTAGCCTTGGCCTTACTTGCGGCCTGCTATTATGGTTATCCCGCTACAGAGTTAGTCCTTACCGGTGTGACGGGCACCAATGGGAAAACTACCACTACTCATCTGATAGACGCCCTTTTGCAAAGTGACGGTGCCGCCACAGGTCTGCTGGGCACAGTGGGTTACCATATCCGAGGGCAAGAATTTCCCTCGCTGGCTACAACGCCGGAAGCTTCTGACTTGCAGGCACTTTTACGTCAGATGGTTAAGGCACGAGTAACGCATGTGACAATGGAGGTCTCCTCGCATGCCTTGGCTTGGTATCGGACAATTGGCTGTGACTTCGATACAGTAGTGCTGACCAATATTACTGAAGATCATTTAGATTTCCACCAAACTTTTGACCATTATCTGGCCAGTAAAAGTAAACTGTTTGCTTGGTTAGGCTCGCTGCCGGTTAAAAAGAAGCGTATGCGCCGGGCGATCTTAAATGGCGATGATCCGTACTGGCGGCAGCTGGCAGAGCAAACACCGGGAGAAGTACTGCTTTATGGTTTGTCTGCGCATTGTCACGTGCGGGCATCTGACATCCAGGTAACCCGCGATGGTGTTAATTATCATTTAGAGACCCCAGAAGGCCAGCTTGATCTCAATTTAAAAATGACAGGATTGTTTTCTGTCTATAATTCGCTAGCGTCTGTTGCTGTAGCCTTGGTGGAAGGTTTGGGTTTAGGGCATATCAAAGCGGTTTTGGAGGAAATTACTGGTGTGCCAGGCCGTTTTGAAGTTATAGATGAAGGGCAGGACTTTACGGTCATCGTAGATTATGCCCATACCCCGGATGGTTTAGAAAATATCTTGCGTGCAGTGCGGGAGTTTGCCCAGGCGCGTGTGCTAACCGTTTTTGGCTGCGGTGGTGAACGTGACCGCAGCAAGCGGCCGCTGATGGGAGAAATAGCAGGCATTTATAGTGATTTCTGCATTGTCACTGCTGATAACCCCCGCGGTGAAGAGCAGACGCAGATCTTTAAAGAAATATTACCTGGTTTACAAAAGGAAAACAAAAGTGACTATTTGGTGCTGCCTGACCGCAAAGAGGCGATCGAAAGCGCTTTAAGCATGGCCCAGACTGACGACGTAGTGATTATTGCGGGCAAGGGACACGAAACACAGCAAATTTTCCGTAATTACACAATTCCCTTTGATGATCGTTTGGTTGTCAAAGCATGGTTGCAGAGGAGATTAACGAACAATGGAGATCAATTGTAAGACGATTGCGGCACTCGTACAAGGGAAAATTGTTACGGAGGCCAACCAAGAGGCAGAAGTTAAACGTGTAGTCATTGATTCACGGGGTGTGCAGGCGGGAGACTTTTTTGTGCCTTTCGCCGGGGAGCATACCGACGGCCATCGTTTTATAGCCCAGGCTGCGGACAGTGGTGCGGTAGGTTGTTTTGTTGACCAAACTGCGGAACTTACCCCGCCGTCTGAACTATGTGCGATTGCCGTACCGGAGACCCTGATAGCACTACAACAACTGGCCCATGGTTATCGTCTGCAATATACTCTGCCGATAGTTGCCGTCACAGGTTCTGTAGGCAAAACCACCACAAAAGACCTGATTGCTGCTGCTCTCTCAGGCCGTTACCAAGTACTAAAAACTGAGGGCAATCTGAATAACCAAATTGGCCTGCCAATTATGCTGACACGCCTGACCAGTAAGACAGAGGTGGCGGTCTTGGAAATGGGAATGAGTGGTTTGGGTGAAATAGCAGCTTTAGCCCAGCTAGCAGTACCGTCCATTGGTGTCATTACTAATATCGGGGAATCCCATTTGGAGATGCTGGGCAGTCGTGAAGGTATTGCCCAGGCCAAATGTGAACTGTTACAATCCTTGCCGGCAGATGGAGTGGCAGTTGTTAATGCTGATGAGCCGCTGCTAGAGCCCTACTGGCGAGAGCTGGCCTGCCCAGTGATAACCTTTGGTTTTTCTCGCAAAGCAGTTATTCGCCCGGCAGCGGGTAAAACTGGCGGCAAAGCGAAAAAAGTACAAATAGAACAGGCGGGTTATCCGCCGTTGGTGGTGACCCCACCACTGCCAGGCCGGCACAATATTTATAATTTATTGGCGGCTGTAGCTGTGGGGCGTGCTTTAGAATTAACCAATGCGGAAATTGAGGCGGGGTTAGCGCAGCTGCAGTTAAGCGGCATGCGTTTAGAAATTACAACTTTGCCTGTAGGCTATACCGTGATTAATGATGCTTATAATGCTAGTCCCACTTCTGTGGCGGCAGCTTTAAATGTTTTGCGGGAAGAGGCCGGTGAGCACGGCAAAATTGCAGTATTAGGTGATATGCTGGAGTTAGGTGCGCTGGAAGAAGAAGGCCATCGCCAGGTAGGCCGACTGGCTGCTGCCAGCCGGCTGAAGGGTTTAGTGGTGCTGGGTCCTCGTTCCCCTTGGATTGCCGCAGGCGCACAGGAGGCGGGCATGGCAGCAGAAATGATCGTGCAGTGTACAACGCATGTACAGGCAGCTGAAGCTGTAGAGTTATTGGCGCAAGCGGGGGATTGGCTGTTATTAAAAGGCTCCCGTGGTATGCAGATGGAAGAAGTGCTCAAGCTGCTGCAAAGGGTGGAAGCATGAAACAAAATTTATTAATTACCGCAGTAAGCGCCTTTTTGCCTGGTTTAGTGTTAGCTCCCTTTTATATTCGTCAAATGCGTCGTTTGGCACTGGGACAGCAAATCCGGGAAGAAGGACCACGTAAACACTTAAAAAAAGCAGGTACGCCTACGATGGGCGGGGTGATTTTTCTCCTGGTAAGTCTTCCGGCTACCTTTCTCTTTGCACCCCCAAGTACTGAATTGTACCTGGTAATATTATTAATGCTTGGTAATGGTTTAATCGGTTTTATTGATGATTACTTAAAGGTAGTACGTAAGCAATCCCTTGGCTTGCGCGCTCGCGATAAACTTTTGGGGCAGGCCATTACAGTGGTGTTATTTTATCTGGGCTGGCGCACACTAGGCGCCTCTACCGACGTGACTATTCCTTTTACTACCTATTCACTGGAATTGGGCTCACTTTATTTGCCTTTTATTCTTTTCTTCATTCTCGGCTTTACCAATGCCGTTAATCTGACAGATGGTGTCGATGGCCTAGCCGCTGGTACGGCGATTCTGTCTTTATTAGCATATATGCTGATTGCTGTGCTGCAGCAAAGTCTGGGATTAGCTGGGTTTGCCGCAGCCATGATCGGTGCTGTGTTTGCCTTTTTAGCGTACAATTTGCACCCAGCCCGTGTTATTATGGGTGATGTTGGCTCTTTAGCGCTGGGTGGCGTGTTGGCGGGTCTGGCAATTTTGACTAAAACGGAACTATTTCTACTAATTATTGGCGGCGTCTTTGTGATAGAAACTTTTTCTGTAATTATCCAGGTGCTTGTTTTTCAGAGTACGGGTAAACGAGTTTTTCGCATGAGTCCTTTACATCATCATTATGAGCTGGGCGGTTACAGTGAATGGAATGTAGTCACCGGTTTTTGGGCCTTGGCCTTTTTATTGGCTGTATTAGGCCTCTGGCTGCTAGGTGCCCTCTAATTTGAAATTCACCGAGCTAAACATCAGAATTTATAACCGCTCCTGAACACAATGAGGCGGAGTTGGGCTGAAAGGGAGAGATTGAGCGTGGATTTGCTGGGAAAAGAAGTATTAGTGATTGGCCTGGCACGCAGCGGGATGGCAAGTGCCTTGTTGCTGCTGCAGGATGGAGCACAAGTTACCGTTAATGACAAGCGCACAGCAGAAGATTTAACAGCAGAAGAACAGTTATTTCTGAAGGAAAATTCCACGCTTCGTTTTGTTGGCGGTGGGCATCCGGCAAATCTTGTCACAGAACAGACGGCCTTAATTATCAAGAACCCCGGCGTCCCTCTGCAGCTGCCGCCGCTGCAAAGAGCAGCAGAGCTGGCTGTGCCGGTAATTACCGAGGTAGAACATGCTGCCTGGCATCTTACCGCGCCACTGGTTGGCATTACTGGGACCAATGGTAAAACGACGACCACGGCGCTAACGGGAGAAATGTACCGAGCCACCGGCAGACAGACATTTGTGGCGGGCAATATTGGTTTGCCGCTTTCCGCTGTCATCCCCCAAGTGCAAGCTGAAGATGTTGTCGTTGCCGAATTAAGTAGTTTTCAGTTAGAGGGTACATCTCACTTTCGGCCACATTTAGCAGCAATTTTAAATATTACACCGGATCATCTGGATCATCACGGCTCTTGGGAAGCTTATCGGGAAGCCAAAGCGATGATTTTTGCTAATCAGCGCGCTGCTGATGCGGTAGTGCTAAATGCAGATGATCCAGAAGCATTGGCGCTGCGGCAGCGTCCCCACTGTCAGGTTTATCTCTTTAGTCGCTTACGGGAAGTAGAGCGTGGCGCTTTTGTACGTGATGGCCTGATTACTTTACGTGACGGCCAGGAGGAAGTAACCGTTTGTCCGCAGGAAGATCTGGCAATTCCCGGCAGTCATAATCTAGAGAATGCTTTAGCTGCCACCTTGCTGGCCTGGCTAGGCGGCGTACCTGCAGCAATCATTGCCCAGGTTTTAACTACTTTCCCGGGGGTAGAACATCGTTTAGAATATGTGCGTACTCTGGCGGGTGTCGATTATATTAATGATTCCAAGGGCACCAATGTCGATGCTACGCTCAAAGCGCTGTCAGCCTTTCCGCAGCGTAAAGTTTTAATTGCCGGCGGCTACGAAAAAGGTGCTGATTTTGCTCCTTTTGCTCAAGCTTTAGCCGGCGAAGTATCTCACGTCATCCTCTTGGGACAGGTGGCAGAACGATTAGCAGCCGCCTTCCGGGAGGCGGGATACTTTAATTTCACTTTTGCCGCTAGTTTGGCAGAAGCTGTACAAATGGCACAAGCCAAAGCACAGAGAGGTGAAGTGGTTTTACTGTCACCAGCTTGTGCTTCTTGGGGTATGTTTCGGGATTATGAGGAGCGCGGAAAATTGTTTAAGCAGGCAGTTTGGCAGCTAAGGGGGCAGGAAAATGGCCGGTAGGTCGGACCGCAAGATCCGCAAAAAAGAGGCAGATTTCATTTTACTGTTTACAACCATGACACTTCTGGCGATTGGCATTGTGATGGTTTTTAGTGCCAGTTATTATATTTTACGTGAACGCAGCGACCCATATTATCATCTGCGGCGTCAGGTGCAATGGGCGGCTTTAGGCTTAGCAGGAATGCTTTTTTTCAGCAATTATGATTATTGGAAATTAAAGCGTTGGACTAATTTAGTGTTATTGTTAAGTTTTATTATGCTGGTTGCGGTTTTTATCCCTGGGATAGGGGAGGAAATTTTAGGTGCCAGACGTTGGATTCGCGTTGGGGTGTTAACTTTTCAACCCTCGGATCTAGCTAAAGTTGCTTTGATTATGTTTGCCGCAGCTTATTTATCACGTCGTGATATTGAGGTGCAAAAATTTACAGAGGGTCCTTTACCGATTTTAATTATCATGGGGATCTTTTTTGCGATGATTATGAAACAGCCGGACTTGGGCACAGGGGTAGCCATGGCTGGTTCGGTGATGCTGGTTATCTTTGTGGCGGGCATGCCGCTGCAGCAGCTGGCTTTAATTGGCGCCAGTGCGGTGCCGATGCTCTTTTATTTGATTTATAGTGAGCCCTACCGCCTGCAGCGCCTAATGTCTTTTCGTGATCCGTGGGCGGACCCCCTGGATACTGGTTATCAGATCATCCAATCACTTTATGCCATTGGCCCGGGTGGACTCTTTGGGGTCGGTCTGGGGCAGGGGCGGCAAAAGATGCATTATCTGCCTGAACCGCATAGTGATTTTATCTTTGCCGTCATTAGTGAAGAATTAGGCTTTATCGGCGCCAGCACTGTGCTGATTATCTACTTTCTCTTATTCTGGCGTGGGATTAAAATTGCCTTATCAGCACCAGATGCCTACGGGAGTCTGCTGGCGACAGGTATTATTAGCATGATCGGCCTGCAAACGCTGATGAATATCGGCGTAGTTACTGGCTCCATTCCGGTAACCGGTATTAATTTACCGTTAATTAGTTCCGGTGGCTCTTCGCTGCTCTTTACCATGTGCAGTCTGGGTGTTCTCTTAAATATTTCTAAATATGCAAAATAAGTAGGTGGACGCGATGAAAGTGATTTTTACCGGTGGTGGAACTGGTGGGCATATTTACCCGGCCCTGGCACTGGCTCGTTATGTCCGTGAAAATGAAGGAGCAGAAGTACTGTTTGTAGGTACAGAACAAGGGATGGAAAAGCAAATTGTACCGGCAGCAGGCTTTGAGTTAAAAACAATCCCTGTGATTGGCCTGGAGCGGCGTTTATCGCTGCGCCTGGGACGAGCTGTCTATTTGGCTGCTGCGGCAGTGGTCACCGCCCGGCGGATCATACGCTCTTTTCGGCCTGACGTGGTTGTGGGTACCGGAGGCTACGTGGCAGGACCGGTGGTGCTGGCGGCGCGTCTGGCAGGGATACCGACTGTTATTCATGAACAAAATGCTATTCCTGGGTTGACTAATGTCTGGCTCTCACGTATCGTCAACCGGGTGTGTTTAAGCATGCCTGGTAGTGAGAAATTTTTTCCTCGTCCCCAGAAAACGATTTTAACAGGCAATCCCAGAGCAACAGAGGCGGCTAGTGCTGCCAGTGGTGCTCCGCTGCAAGAACCTGTCTTGCAGCCTAACTTACCTGTCCTGTTATGTGTCGGTGGCAGCCATGGAGCCCTAAAACTGAACGAAGCTTTTGCTGGCAGTTTAGTGCGTGTGTTAAGTGAGACCAAGGCGCAGGTGGTTTATGTGACAGGTCGTCGCTATTATGAAGAACTGACTGCTCAATTGGCACCTTTGCAGCAGCAATTTCCTCAGCGCCTGCATATCTTGCCGTATCACGAACAATTGCCGCGTCTTTTGGCGGCCACTAATCTGATGGTCAGCAGAGCTGGTGCGACAACTTTAGCAGAATTGACAGCATTAGGTGTCCCCTGCATTGTAATTCCTTCTCCCAATGTTACTAATAACCATCAAGAACATAATGCCCGCATGCTCTCCGAGCATGATGCCGCTGTACTTATTCGTGAGCAGGAATTAACTACTGCTGTGCTCGCGGACCAGCTGGTCGGCTTGTTGAGTGATAAAGAACGCCTGCAAGCGATGGCTGAGGCTAGTAAAGGTTTAGGCATACCCGATGCCGCAGCGCGGATGACTGCTGTGATGCATGAAGTTTGCCGCTAAAACTCTGCGGCTGTTCTGAACAAAATAACATATCTCAACTCACACGAGAGATATTTCTGCAGATTTACATTTTAACAACTTAACAGCAGCGCAACTTTGGTAAAAAACACACTCTAGAGTCATTTGCATACTATAAATTACGGCAAGGGTTGTGCGTGGAGGGTTACATGGAATTTGTTGCTGAGAAGATAGCTAAAAAGGTAGAAATGGTAAAATTATCTGAACCATTGAGTAGGCATACCTCATTTAAAATCGGCGGTCCAGCAGATTTATATGTCGAACCACAGAATGTAGAGCAATTAATTTTCGTGCTGACTTGTCTGCAAGAACAAAAAAAGCCTTATTACTTCTTGGGCAACGGAACTAATTTACTGGTCCATGACGATGGCTATCGTGGTGCTGTGGTGCGTCTGGCTGGACAGTTTCGTGAATTTAGCTTTACGCAGGAGCTAGTTTCAGCCGGTGCAGCGGTACCTCTGGCGGTGTTAGCGCAAAAGGCTGAACAGCTTGGCCTGCGCGGCCTAGCATTTGCTGGTGGAATACCGGGTTCAGTTGGTGGTGCTTTAGTCATGAATGCCGGGGCGCACGGACACTCACTGGGGGAACTTTTGGTCGACGCGCAAATTCTCAATGCGGCTTTAATTTTACATACCTGTCAACCGCAGGAATTGGGGTTAAGCTACCGCCAAAGCAATATTCGTCCCCCGCAGGTGGTTTGTGCTGTCAGGTTACAGCTAACAGCAGGGGATAAGGATGAATTAGTGCGGCAGAGTCGGGAAGCATTAGCCTTCCGGCGGAACCGCCAACCCCGTCAACCCAATGCCGGAAGTATTTTTAAAAACCCCCTTGGTGATGCTGCCGGTCGATTGATTGAAGCGGCTGGGCTAAAAGGTCATCGGGTGGGTGGAGCAGCCATCTCTGATGTTCATGCTAATTTTATTGTTAATCAACAACACGCAACGGCTCAAGATGTGATGACGTTGATTAGCAAGGTGCAGCAAGAAGTATCACGTCAGTTTGGTATTGAATTAGCATTGGAGGTTCGCCTGCTCGGCTATTAACGGGGAAGGTGGAAGCATGGAAAAGTTTATTGTGCGTGGTGGCAAGCGTTTAGAAGGGGTCGTCAACATTGGCGGTGCTAAAAATTCTATTTTACCCATTTTAGCAGCAGTTTTATTGAACAAAAGCGGTGATGAAGTGTTTCTAACTAATGTGCCGCGAATTCGTGACGTGATAAAAATGGTGGAAATATTACGCAGTCTTGGTGTAGAAATCACCTGGAGCGGTACAGATATGGCGATAAAAACCCACAACCTTACGGGGTTTGCAATTGATGAGGCCTTAATGCGCGAAATGCGCTCCACAATCTTTTTAATGGGAGCTATTTTAGCCCGCTTTGGTCAAGTTTGCATCTCTTACCCCGGTGGGTGTGCCATCGGCCAGCGCCCCATTGATTTACATTTAAAAGGTTTGGCTGCTTTGGGGGCACAACTACGAGAACAACATGGCTATATTTATGCCTCATGTTCACGTTTAGTTGGTGCTGATATTCATCTAGACTTTCCCAGTGTCGGTGCTACAGAAAATATTATGTTAGCTGCCGTCTACGCGCGTGGTGTAACGGTAATCAGTAATGCTGCGAAAGAACCAGAGATTGTTGATCTGCAAAATATTCTGAACAAAATGGGGGCTAGAATCAATGGTGCAGGCACTGACCACATCCGCATAGAAGGTGTCACACAACTACATGGTGTGGAATATGCCGTGATTCCTGATCGTATTGTCGCTGGCACCATGATGATGGCAGCCGCCATTACTGGTGGGAACATCATTTTGGAAAATGTGATACCCAGACATTTAGATGCGGTAACGGCTAAATTGCGCGAAGCTGGTGTCCAGATTCGCGAAGATAGCGGACGATTATTTGTTCAGGCACCACAAAGGCTGCGCGCGTTAGAGTATGTACGTACTTTGCCTTACCCTGGTTATCCTACTGATTTGCAGGCACCAATGATGGCGGTGCTCACCCGGGCACAAGGCACGAGCATCATTGTGGAAAATGTCTTTGATTCTCGCTTCAAACATGTTGGTGAACTAAATCGGATGGGAGCGCAAATTATCGTTGCCTCAGATAACCGCACAGCTATTGTGCATGGTACTGAACACCTGATGGGAGCGACAGTGACAGCTCCAGATCTCCGGGCGGGCGCGGCACTGGTGATTGCCGGTTTAGCTGCTGAAGGAGAAACTGTTGTCGATGGTTTAGAACATATTGTGCGAGGCTATGAAAATTTAGCAGGCGATTTAAGCAAACTCGGTGCTGAGATTAAATGTATTACTGATGGCTAAGCGGGCTGCCTGGCAGTCCGCTGCCAACTCCCGGTTAAATCAAGTGGAGGTTACAAATGGACAAGCTACAACGAAAATACCGCCGCAAACGTCAAATAACGTCTACTGCAGATGCAGTACAATTTCACAAACTGAAACGCTATCTGCTGATAGTCCTGATAATTTTTCTTACCGTATGGACAAGCATCAGTTTTGTTAAGTCCGACTTTTTTAGCGTCGAGTTATTTTCATTTGACGGCAATAATTATACAACTGAAGCTGAAATACGGCATGCCATGCAAATTACGGAAGGGGAAAACATCTGGAAGTTAAGTCTGCCGCTATTGGAAGAAAGGATTCAGGCTATTCCCCGGGTAGAAACAGTATCTGTAACACGGCGGCTGCCGCGGACGCTAAACATTAAGCTTCAAGAAAGAAAAATGCTAGTGCTAATCCCCTTTCAAGAGTACTTTCTCGAAATCGGCTGGAATGGGCAAATACTGGGGACAACACAAGCGACACAAAACTATGACCTGCCTTTACTTACCGGTGTGGCTCCCATAGCCGGCACAGTTGGCCAGATGCTGCTGACAGCAGAGGATTTACATCAAGTTCAGCAGCTTAGCGAAGCACTGAAAGAGGAAGGAGTGATGATCTCAGAAATTAACCTAGAGCAAGCAGATAATTTGATTATTGTCACGATGGATGGTTTAAGCGTATGGCTGGGGGTAGATAATTTTGTTGAAAAAGCAAACATTTTGCTGCAAATTACCGGACAACTTAACGGAAAGCAGGCAGAAGGCTATCTCGATTTACGGGCAGCAACCGCACCAGTATTTCATCCCCTAAAAGATGAAAAAAACAAGAAAAACAATTAGTTCAAAAAAAAGGGAAAACCTAACTCTTGTTGAATAAAACAATAATGTGAATTATGTTTAAAAGAAGAGCGGCGAGGGGGTGTTGTGTGTGAAAAGAGACTTAATCTGCGGTTTGGATATTGGTACGTCTCATGTTCGCGCGATAGTTGGAGAAGTAAACGTCGACAATTCACTCAGTATCATTGGTGTTGGGACAAGCCCCTCCGAGGGTCTAAAAAAAGGTGTTATTGTCGATTTGGATAAAACGGTAGAAGCAATCATGCACGCTATGGATGAGGCTGAACGGATGGTGGGTACAGCAATACCCTCTGCTTTTTTGGGTATTGTTGGATCACAGGTAGGCCTAATTAATAACCGTGGTGTGGTCGCCGTGGTTGGTGCAGATAAGGAAATTACGGAAGAAGATGTCGAAAGAGTTTTACAAGCAGCCAAAGTAATTGCCCTGCCACCTGATCGTGAAATTATTGATGTTATCCCCCGTGAGTTTATTGTTGATGGTTACGACGGTATTCGTGATCCTGTGGGGATGGTTGGTGTTCGTTTAGAAGTTGATGCAATGATTATTACGGGGATGATTACCTCTCTACGTAACTTATATCGTTGTGTAGAACGAGCAGGAGTCGGCATCGACGGTACAGCACTAAACGCTTTAGCCAATGCGGAAGTAGCACTAACGCGTGATGAAAAAGAATTGGGCGTAGTGATGGTTGACATTGGCGGCGGCACTACCGAAGTTGCAGTGTTCCAAAATGGTTATCTTAAAAATATTGCGGTCCTGCCTGTAGGCGGTGACCATATTACCAACGATATCGCTGTTGGATTACGCACAACCCTAGAGACAGCTGAAAGAATTAAACTGGATCATGGTGCGGCTTCAGCCAAAGTAATTGCCGACCATGCGACCATTGAATTGCCACAAATCTCTGGTAAAGAAGCACGTAAAGTGCCAGCGAAAGAATTGGCTTTGATTATTGAGGCACGCTTGATAGAAATTCTACAAATGGCACACGAAGAATTGCTGCAATTAGGATACCAGGAAGCGCTTCCTGCAGGCATCGTCCTCACGGGAGGAGTTTCCTTAATGCCTGGCATAGAGAAATTGGCAGAACAGATTTTCCAAACTTCGGCACGCGTGGCTCAACCTGGTTATGTAGGGGTGAAAAGCCCTATCTATTCCACTGCGGTCGGCATTATCCACTACGTACAGCACACCCAAATGTTTGAAGTAAATGAGTATCGTGGTGGGCGAAAGGCCTTACCGGGCATTTTTAACAAAGTCAAAAGCTGGTTCATGGATATGTTTGAGTCTTAATCTGCGCTGAGAGAAGGGGAGTCTTTCTTTTGATCGAGTTTGATATTGAGATGGAACAATTTGCCCAAATAAAAGTTATTGGTGTAGGCGGCGGCGGGAGTAATGCGGTCAAGCGCATGATCGACGCCGGCTTGCGTGGTGTAGAGTTTGTTTCTGTAAATACAGATGCCCAGGCTCTCTATTTGGCTGAATCAGGCTATAAATTACAAATTGGTGAGAAATTAACTAAAGGTTTAGGAGCAGGTGCTAATCCTGAAGTTGGTAAGAAAGCCGCAGAAGAAAGTAGAGAGGAACTAAAAGAAGCGCTCAAGGGCGCTGATATGGTTTTTGTGACTGCGGGCATGGGTGGTGGTACCGGTACCGGTGCGGCACCAATAATTGCGGAAGTCTCTCGTGAAATAGGGGCCTTGACCGTGGGTGTTGTCACTAAACCTTTTACTTTTGAAGGTAAGCGTCGTCAAGCTGCCGCAGAAAAGGGTATCGCTGAACTAAAAGAGAAAGTTGATACTTTGATTATTATTCCTAATGACCGTTTGCTGCAGGTAGTAGAGAAACGGACACCGATGCTGGAGGCTTTCCGCATTGCTGACGATGTACTACGGCAAGGGGTGCAGGGTATCTCAGATTTAATTGCTGTACCGGGACTAATTAATCTAGACTTTGCTGACGTCAAGACCATCATGAAAGAAACAGGAGCAGCCTTAATGGGCATCGGCGTTGCTTCAGGGGATAACCGTACAGTAGAAGCAGCTAAAGCAGCGATTGCCAGCCCGTTATTGGAAACTTCCATTGATGGGGCGCGTGGTGTTCTTTTAAACATCACCGGCAGCGCTGATTTGGGACTCTTTGAAGTTAACGAGGCCGCTGATATTGTGGCGGAAGCAGCAGATCCTGATGCTAACATTATCTTTGGTGCAGTCATTGACGAAAGCCTGCAAGATGAAGTGCGGGTGACCGTTATTGCTACCGGCTTTGATCATCGTGCCGGTGAGCGTAAACAAATTATTGATGAGCTGACACAAAGAACCTTTAACAACGATGATATTGACATCCCTGCTTTCTTGCGCCGCAAACGCTAGGGTCAGGCTTGAATTGTTGAATTACTCATTGCTACCTTGTTAACCAGACAAGGTGGCAATTTTTGTTTTCCGACTTCTTTTCCTTCTGGCGAAGTAAATTATTCAAGCCTGACCCCAGAACCACAGAACCAGAACAAAAACATTATTCGACACCAGCGTCTGACAAATTACTATGGCGTGATGGTTTATAATGGTATAGATGGCTGGGGGCGAGCATATAATGTAGCAGTTTGTCCAGAGAATGTGAGGGCAGGTGAGCGTATGTACATTGAGGACCTCCTTGCCCTAAATTTTATGATGAATGCTTCTTTGCTGTATTTAACAGCACGTTTAACAGGGCGGGAGGTAACACGAACACGAGTTTTGGCCGGTGGATTGGTCGCGGCTCTTTATAGCCTGGCTATTTTTTTGCCGGCCTCTGTGATTATTTTCTCTTGGGCCGGAAAAATTGTCGCCTCTATCGTCGTAATCCTTTTTACTTTTAAGCCTCAGCGGCCAGTAGAATTACTTCGCTTATGCGGTGCCTTTTTCTTGATTTCATTTTTTGTGGCAGGGACAATTTTTGCTTTTTATTTCTTTGGCAGTGCACCAGCCATGGTTAAAGGCGGTATTTTTTATATTGAGCCGCCGCGGCCGGGGATGCTTTTTAGCGGCGTGCTAGTAGCCTTTAGCTTGCTGATGATGGTCTGGCATTTTAGTGAACGGCAGCGAAAAAGAAAGGACTTTTCTTTTCGTTTACTGATTCACGATGCCGAGCAGGAGGTAACTGTACGGGCGTTAGTGGATACCGGCAATCAGCTGCGTGATCCTCTCTCCGGCAAGCCTCTTTGTGTCGCCAGTTACCAGGCTTTGCGTCCGCTGCTGCCACAAGTCCTCCGTACAGCATATGAAACGGGTCAGGATCCGGTTTCTGCGCTGGGGCTGTTAAACTGTGAAGAGCCGATACGTTTTGGAGTAGTGTTGTATCGTTCTTTAGAGAACAGTGGTATGTTGGTAACTTATCGCCCACCGCTAGTGATTGTTGAACATCAAAATCAGAGAGAGGAGAGAAGCGATTTGGTTTTTGCTTTGACAGCAAGACCGCTGTCACTAGATAACGATACTGAAGTTTTATTACACCCGTTTATCCTCGAAGTGATGGGAGGTGTGGGGTGTTGAGGTTACTGCAGCACTGGAAATTAAGATTGCGCTTGGCATATCTGCGTTTTTTACATCGTTTAGGGGTGGAAACTTTACCAGAAATATATTATGTAGGTAGTTCGGAAACATTACCGCCGCCCTTAACGCAGGATGAAGAGGTCTTTTTATTAGAAAAACTAAAACTAGGTGATTATGCAGTTAAGACAGTTTTGATTGAACGTAACCTGCGCCTAGTAGTATATATTGCCCGTAAATTTGAGAATACAGGTATTCATATTGATGATTTAGTGTCTATCGGGACCATTGGTTTAATTAAAGCTGTTAATACCTTTGACCCACACAAAAACATAAAATTAGCTACTTATGCTTCTAAATGTATCGAGAATGAAATTTTAATGTTTCTCCGGAGGAATAATAAAGTTAAAGCGGAAGTTTCGTTTGATGAACCGCTAAATGTCGATTGGGACGGCAACGAGTTATTACTTTCTGATGTTTTAGGCACAGAAAATGATTTAGTGATCAAGAATATTGAAGCAGAAGTGGAACGGAAGCTTTTGTATACAGCAATTGAAAAGTTAAGCAGCCGCGAAAAAAGGATTATGGAGCTGCGCTTTGGGCTTCTAGGCAAGGAAGAGAAAACACAAAAAGAAGTGGCCGTACTTTTGGGTATTTCGCAGTCTTACATCTCCCGCCTAGAAAAAAGGATTATAAAACGTCTCAAAAAAGAGATAAAAAAAATGGAATAGCTCGCATCTGGGCAGGACTGGGAATCTTTAGCTGAATAAAAATATCCTCTCAGGAAATAATGCAGATAGAAAGGACAGGTGATTTATTCCTTGTCATTTTAATCCGGGAGGGGATTGAGCTTGATCAACAAGGTAGAAATTTGCGGTGTCAACACATCAAAACTGCCCGTCCTGAAAAATGATGAAATGCGCCGCTTATTCACTCGCTATCAAGCCGGTGATGAGAGTGCTCGGCAAAAGTTAGTAAATGGCAACTTGCGCTTGGTGTTAAGTGTGATCCAGCGTTTTAACAATCGTGGGGAATATGTAGATGATTTGTTCCAGGTTGGCTGCATCGGTTTAATCAAAGCCATTGATAATTTTGATCTTGGACAAAACGTCAAGTTTTCTACATATGCTGTGCCCATGATTATTGGAGAAATACGACGTTACTTACGCGATAATAATCCTATTCGTGTCTCACGTTCTCTGCGTGATATTGCTTACAAAGTACTGCAGATTCGTGACTCCTTGGCCAACCAGTATGGCCGGGAGCCTAACATCAGTGAAATTGCGAAAGAGTTAAATTTAAAGCGTGAAGATATTGTCTTTGCTTTAGATGCTATTCAAGAGCCAGTGTCCTTATTTGAGCCGATTTATCATGATGGTGGTGACCCCATTTTTGTCATGGATCAAATCTCTGATGATAAAAATCAGGATGAAAAGTGGCTTGAGGTCATAGCTATCAAAGAAGCATTACAGAAACTGAATGAACGAGAAAAATTAATCCTCACTTTACGGTTTTATCGCGGCAAAACGCAAATGGAAGTAGCTGATGAAATAGGCATTTCGCAGGCTCAAGTTTCACGCCTGGAAAAAGCTGCTTTAGGCCATCTACGTAAACACGTGCAGTAAAGTAAAAAAGGAGGTGGAGAAAGGTGCACAAGAGATATGCCTGGCAAGTAGGGGTTAGCATGCTCCTAGTGCTTACACTCTTTATGGTGTTCCTGTCTCCTCCCGGCGAAGCCGTACAGGCTTTTAACCAGTCTAACCTTATTCGGGTGACTGAAGTCCGTGAAGTAGACGGTCACTACTACTATCGGCGTGTTGCTCCTGTCTCCGAGTTTTGGCCATAAAAAATCACCAGATTAATCTTGCATATTACTAAAAAGAGAGCGAAAGCTCTCTTTTTTCATGTGCAGATCAGGACTAGCAAATCCCCAATTTATTTTTTATGTCCACTGGACAAACAGTCTTGCATATACTGTAGGAAAAGGCATGAAAGTAGAGGTGTACTATGGTTAAGATCTCCGACCTTCGCAATCGTGATGTGGTTAATATTGTAGACGGGAAAAGGCTCGGGGTGATTTGTGACCTTGATTTAGATTTAGAGCACGGCCGGATCGCTGCCATTATTGTTCCTGGAGCTACTCGTTTGTTTGGCTTTTTGGGTGGCGGCCGAGATTACATTATTCCTTGGGAAAATATAGTTAAGTTCGGCGTAGATACTATTCTTGTAGAATTGATAGGGCCAACTAGCAGCAGTCGTTATTAAGAATTTTTACAAAAGAAGAATAGTGCTTGATATACTATATCTGGTGTTGTATAATTATACCAGCACTAGATGTAGTATTTGTTTTGGTACAAGATGTTAATTGTTTACTTTATTAACCAGATAGTGTTAAAGCGCAACAGGGGGTGAGGAACCAATGAAATGCCCGCACTGCGGTTGTGTAGAAAGCCGTGTTATTGATTCTCGTTCGACAGATGAAGGCAGTGCAATTCGCAGACGTCGGGAGTGTACAGTTTGCGAAAGGCGGTTTACAACCTACGAAAAACTAGAGGAAACGCCGCTAATTGTTGTGAAACGCAATGGTAACCGGCAATTGTTTGACCGGACCAAAGTTTTAAACGGCCTTATCTATGCGGGGGGCAAGCAGAAGATCCCTCTTCATGTTTTTGAGCAGTTAGTAGATGAGTTGGAACGTGAACTACGTAATAGTTTTTCACAGGAAGTAACTTCTGATGAAATCGGCAAGCGTCTTTTGGCTAAGTTGTATAAAATTGATCAAGTAGCTTATGTACGTTTTGCTTCGGTTTATCACAAGTTTACCAATATTGATGATTTTAAAAAGGCCTTGGCAGAAATGCCGCCTAAGAACGTAACAAGTTAACTAGCGACCGGAGGAATAGCAATGTTTACAGAGATTCGTAAAAGAGACGGGCGTGTTGTCCTGTTTGATGCTGAAAAAATTACAGATGCCATTGTCAAGGCGGCTAAAGCGGTGGGGGGAGATAATCGCAAGATAGCTGAAAACTTAACGGGCCAGGTCATTAAGGCCTTGGAACAATTAGGTTATAACGGTATTATTCCGGCAGTGGAAGATGTCCAGGATCTTGTGGAAAGAGTGCTCATTGAAAATGGACATGCCCGTACAGCAAAAGCGTACATACTGTACCGCGATCGTCGGAACCGTATCCGTGAAGGTAAAAGTGATTTGATGGATACAGTTAAAGAAATTTTAATTGAAACCAGCCGTGAGAATGCCAACGTTTCTAATTCGCCATCAGCCAAAATGCTGCAAATTGCCAGTGCGGCTAGCAAACATTACTATTTAACTAATTTGCTGCCTGAAGAGTACTCGCAAGCGCATATAAATGGCGTTTTTCATATTCATGATTTAGATTATTATGGTAAAACCTTAAATTGCCTGCAGATAGATTTGTTTAAGCTGCTCTCATCTGGCTTTGATACAGGGTATGGTTATATTCGTCCACCTAAACGCATTGCCTCAGCGGTAGCACAAGCAGCGATTATCCTGCAAAGTAACCAAAATGATATGTTTGGTGGGCAAAGTTTTCCTCATTTCGACCGGTCCATGTCGCAAATTATTGCCACCATGCCTACCACACCAGATGAAAATGAAATTTTCCAGGCGATGGAAGGACTAGTCTATAATTTAAATACTATGCACTCCCGGGCCGGAGCCCAAGTGCCCTTTTCTTCACTTAACATTGGGACAGCTACCACACCAATGGGACGAGCCGTTACCAAGGCTATATTGCAAGTGTTTGAGAAAGGGTTGGGTAAAGGAGAGAGCCCTATTTTCCCCAATCTTGTCTTCCGGACCAAAAAAGGTGTAAACTTTAATCCAGAAGATCCAAATTATGATCTGTTTGTCTATGCCCTTAAAGTGGCGGCGAAACGTTTAAATCCTACTTTTAGTTTTATGGATAGTACGTTTAATGCCAAATACGGGGAGGAAGTAGCTTATATGGGCTGCCGCACGCGGGTGATTGCCAATCGTCATGGTGACGAAGTTGCCGCGGGTCGTGGTAATATCGCGCCGGTTTCCTTAAATCTGCCGCGTTTAGCCCTGCAGGCACGAGATACTAATACTTTTTTTGTGGAGTTAGATCGTCTGCTGCGTTTAGCGGCTCGTCAATTGCTGCATCGTTTTGAAATTCTCGGCAATTTGCGGGCAAAAGACTTGCCGTTTTTAATGGGGCAAAAGCTGTATATGGGTTCTGAAGCGCTAGGCCCCAACGATCCGATTAAAGAAGTGATTAAGCATGGTACACTTTCTGTAGGGTTTATCGGCTTGGCCGAAACACTGCAGGTGCTGATCGGTAAGCACCATGGTGAGGACCAGGAAGCACAAGATTTAGGCTTAAAAATTGTTGCTCATATGTCAAAACGGGTGAAGCAGTTTTCGGAGGAATTTGATTTAAACTTTACGCTAGTAGCTACCCCGGCGGAAGGTTTATCGGGTCGGTTCATAAAAATCGACCGTGAGCAGTTTGGTATCATTCCCAAGGTCACAGACAAGGAATACTATACTAATTCTGTACATGTGCCAGTTAGCTACTGCATTTCTTTATTTGATAAGTTGAGCATTGAGGGGGCATACCATAATTATTGTGATGCCGGTCATATTGCCTACGTGGAGTTGGAAGCTCCACCCGGAGAGAACTATGAAGCGGTGGAAGAAATAGTTCGCCATATGGCGGCCAGCGATGTTGGTTATGGTGGAATTAACTATCCCATTGACGAATGCCGTACTTGTGGCTTCAGCGGCATTATGCATGATTGCTGCCCCAGCTGCGGCGGCACTAATGTACGCCGGATTCGCCGGATCACCGGATATTTATCTACTGAAGAGCGTTTTAATAGTGCTAAACAGGCTGAACTACATGACCGTAAAGCACATTTACACTAGTAGGCAGTGACTTTGGAGGAGTATTATGAAGCTTAATCTAGCAGGTTTGCATCAATACAGTGTGGTGGATGGTCCTGGTATACGTACAGTAGTGTTTACTCAGGGCTGCCCCCACAACTGCTCTGGGTGTCATAACCCACATACGCATAACCCTGCAGAGGGGCAATGTGTGGAAATTAGTGAAGTCGCAGCACAAATCCTAGCTGAAACTAATTTGCATGGTGTAACCTTCTCTGGTGGTGAGCCTTTTCTACAGGCGCGGGCTTTAGCTAGTCTGGCGGCACTGTTGAAAGCACGTTCACCTTTACTGCACCTGACAGTTTATAGTGGTTATACGTATGAACAGCTGAGTCAACAAGCCAAAAAAGATGTCGGTACTGCGATGCTCTTGGCCGCCAGCGATTTATTGATTGATGGGCCTTACCTGGAGAAGCAAAGAGATTTATTCTTACTCTACCGCGGCTCAGGCAACCAAAGAATTATTGATGTGCGGGCCAGCATCCAAGCGGGTATGTTGGTTTTGTCAGAGTTACACTATCGTGGGGTGCAGAAGCATGCCTAAAGAAAAAATATCTCCAGTGACGGCTATACGTTATCTACAGTTTGAAAATCTGCAGTGCGCTGGCTTGCTGCACGGGGTTACTCTGCGCTCAGGCGGTGTAAGTGCGCCGCCTTACGACAGTCTGAATATGGGACTGCACGTGGGAGACAGCGAGCAGGACGTGCGCACAAACCGTCAACTGGCGGCGGAAGCACTTACCTACCAAACTAGTACTGTCGTCGTCGGGGAACAAGTCCATGGGACAGCAATTGCCCGTGTTACGCCAGAGATGGCCGGCTGCGGCCATTACCAGATGACTGATGCTGTGGCGGCAACTGACGGTTTGATTTGTACTGAACCAGAAATTGTGCTGATGGCTCATGCTGCAGACTGCACGCTGCTTTTCTTCTATGACCCAGTGGTACGTTGTATTGGTTTGGCCCACGCAGGTTGGCGTGGGGCTATGGCTGGTATGGGGCCGCTGATGGTAGAAGCACTAAGCAAATTAGGCAGCCGCCCGGAAAATCTCCGCGTGGCTTTAGCACCTACTATCGGGCCATGCTGTTACCAGGTGGGTGAGAATGTGGCAGAGCAGGTGCCGCAAATCTGGCGCGCTGAAGTCTTACAACCGGCGGCTGGCGCCTACTACTTTGATTTGCCGGAATTTCAGCGTCTGCAACTGCGAGCCGCAGGTATCAAGGAAGAAAATCTTGTCAAGAGCAGCTATTGTACAGCTTGTCATACAGACTTATTTTATTCGTACCGTGCTGCCGGTGGACAAACTGGCCGGATGGCCGGTGTGATTTCAATGAAGTGGTAGGAATAATATGCGAAAACGTAGAAGATTTACAGTAATTGAGGGGCAGAAAACAAAAAGCAAGCGACCTAAAATCCAAAGCTTAATTCTGCTGACGCTTGCTCTGCTGGTAGTACGCATTGCTTGGCCATTTGCACATCAGGCCCTGGCAGCTATCTTTGTGCGTACTGTTAATGCGCAGATAGGAGTACTGGAGCATATTGTGGAGGCTCCAGGTTTCATTGTCCGTCAGGAGCAAGTCGTGACGGCACCTTTAACAGGAACATTAAAGTGGCTGGCTGCCGATGGTGAGCGTTTGGCCATTGGCGCCCCCGTAGCCACGATTACCACGGCCGGGGGTACTGTACAAACAGTGACGATGCCAGCAGCAGGGATGGTTATAAAAAAGATAGATGGCTTTGAGGGTGCACTGCAGCCAGTTATCCTGGAGCAGCCCGCAGCTCTGGATGTCGCGCAATTAAGTGAAGCGAAGGCTGACCTTCAGGAAGTAGACGACGGTGCTGAAGTGCAGCAGGGTTCTTTTATTTTTAAAAGCATCAATAATTATCTATGGTACTATGTAGCACAATTCAAGCATGATGCTTTTGCCGCGCTAGAAGGGAAAACGACGGTAGATTTACGGCTTTCGCTGGACGATTCAGCAACTGTTCGTGCCCAAATCAGGGAAGTTATAGAAGAAGAGGGCACTGTGACTGCTGTGTTTGCTCTGCAGGAGCAGTTAGCTGGCTGTTATGAGGAGCGCTTTGCCGAGGTAGAAATTGTTACTCAGCGCACCAGAGGCATTGTGCTGCCGACATCAGCTTTACGTGTACGTGGTGATGAGACTGGTGTTTATGTTTTGGATCAGTCCCTGGTACGCTATCGAAAAGTAGAAGTAGTAACAACTGAAGCCCAGCAGGTGGTGGTGCATGGTCTGCCCACAGGCATACCGGTTATCATTAATCCTGTGTTCGTCAAAGAGGGCCAGAAATTATGAGTGATTTAGCTAAGCAAATTGCCAAGGTACAGCAGCGTTTACAGCAGGCCGCACGACGGTCTAAGAACAAGCCTGTGCAGCTTTTAGCGGTGACCAAAAAAGTGCCCAGCGAGTGTATAGCACAAGCATTTTCTTTAGGGTTAAAAACGTTTGGCGAAAGTCGAGTGCAGGAGGCTCTACCTAAGCTGGCACATCTGCCACAGGCCGAGTGGCACTATATTGGGCGTTTACAAACCAATAAAGTAAAAGATGTGGTTGGTAACTTTACCCTAATTCATTCTTTAGATCGCTGGAGTTTGGCAGAGGCTTTACAGCGAGAAGCAGCAAAAAGGGAACAGCGAGTGCGAACGTTAGTACAGGTAAATATTGGCGGCGAGGCACAGAAGGGCGGGCTTGAGCCTTATGAAGTGGCTGAATTTATCCATGAGCTTTCTACCTTCTCGCACTTGCAAGTTGAGGGGCTGATGGCTGTCCCGCCGTATAGTGAAGATCCAGAGGCAGCGCGTCCTTATTTTAGAAGTATGTATCAGCTGTTTACCAAGCTCCAAATCCCAGGAGTGCACATGAAGACTCTCTCCATGGGTATGTCCAACGACTTTGAGATTGCCGTGGCAGAAGGGGCAAATTTAGTACGCATTGGCAGCTTACTTTTTGGCGAAAGAGCCTAAATAGGGGGAATTGAAAGTGGCTTCGATTTGGGAGAAAACATTAACATTTTTTGGTTTGATGGAAGAGGCTGAGGAAGAAGAGACTTACGAGGAACAAGATAATCCCAGACAGTCATCTGCGCGCAAAGGAACGGTTTTAAATCTACATACCGCAAAGAATATGCGGCTTGTAATCACTAAACCATATGAATTTGCTGAAGCCCAGGCAATTGTTGACCATATTAAGAACCGCAAGCCTGTCTTGGTTAATATGGAAGAGACAGATAAAGGTGAAGCAAAACGAATTGTTGACTTTATTTGTGGTGCAACTTACGCCCTCGAAGGCAACATGCAAAAAGTAAGTCAGCAAATATTTGTCTTCGCCCCAGCGCAAGTGGAAGTAAATGCTGAAATGCGTCGTGAGTTAAGCAATAGAGGTGTAGTGACAGATCTGGATAAAGAATAAGGAGCAGGGTTAGCATGCTCCAGTTGTTACTAAAGTATGGAGGTAAACAATGGAGCGAGAAAAAATTCTCAAGCAATTTGAGCAGGAAATTGAAAAAATAACGGCGTGTACTGTGCTCGATAAGCTAGCACAAGTGCAGCAAACGGGCAAGCCCCAGACGACAGACTTTCTGGATCCCTTTCAACAACGTGTCGCCGATCGGGTTCTCCATCATTTTAAAGATATCAAACAGGTGGTATGGGGTGGCTATGAGGCAGCAGAAAGAGCACGTCTGATGGTCTTCTCTGCTGTTAAACAGGCCACCGTTAATGATGTACCCCTTGCCTTTCTGGCCGCAAACGCACCCGCTCAAGCGTCTGGCCTCTCACACCGTGACTGGCTGGGAGCTTTGCTGGGCTTAGGCTTGCGGCGTGAGAAGGTTGGAGACATTATCGTGACCAGCGAAACTTCAGCACAGGTAGTGGTGCACCCTGAGTTGTTGAACTTTCTTCTTGCCAACTGGCAGCAGATAGCAAAGTATAATCTCGAGCTTTGTGAAATTACTGCGGCTGAACTTTCACCGACAGTAGGTCGTGTGCGTGAAATTAAAACGACAGTTGCCAGTTTGCGTTTAGATGCCGTGGCCAGCTGCGGCTTTGGTTTATCACGCAGCAAATTGACACCGGCAATTCGCGCCGGTCATGTGAAACTTAATTGGCAATCGGTGAAGAGTGCCAGTGCGGCCATTAAAGAGGGAGATGTAATTGCGGTCAGCGGCCGGGGGCGAGTTGAAGTAGCACAAGTTTTGGGTCAAAGTAAAAAGGGCCGTATTCAGCTGCTATTAAAAAAACATCTCTAGTTAGCAGGATTTGTTATCCTCTAAAGAGAAATATTGGTTAAATATTGGTTTTAGTGAAACGTCTAGACATAACCAGCATTGAGGCGTCAGATTGTTGCTTAAGCGCACTTTTCTGGTAGCGGAACTGAGGGAAAATAAGCGGGGGTGGATAAAAGTGCCTTTAACGCCAATTGATATCCAAAACAAAGAGTTTAGTCGTTCAATCCGTGGACTGGCTGCGAACGAAGTCGATGAGTTTCTTAATCGGGTCGCGAAAGATTATGAAGAATTGATTAAAGATAATATTACGGCTAAAGAGCAAATATCGCAGCATAAGGAAAAGCTTGCTCATTATCAAAAACTGGAACATACTTTACATAATGCGATTGTGGTGGCTCAGGAAACAGCGGAAGAAGTGAAAAGAAACGCATCTAAGGAAGCTGATTTAATCCGCCGCGAAGCTGAAAAAGATGCAGCGCGGCTCTTGGAAGAGGCACGCTATAAAGCTAGCCGGATTCTTTCTGAGCATGATGAAGTCTACAAACAGGCGCAAATTTACAAAATGCGTTTTCGCTCCCTCGTAGAAGCGCAGCTGGCAGCTTTAGAAATGGAAGATTGGCTGTCGCCTCAAGCAGAGCACGGCGTTCAACAGGGTGCCTAACTTGTAGTTGGCCGCTGGATACAGGGTTGCTGCAGTTCCAGGGAATGATCTATCGCAGGTCATTCCCTTTGTTTGCCCTTACCCCAGTTGCTGCGTCTTTGTCTGTGCATAACTAAGAAGCAGTCTGCTTGACATCCCTAGGTCATTTTGTTTATACTAATGGTATTAATTATATATCGCAAAAACTATGAACGGGACGAGTACACAAATACGCATGCAGACAGAGAGCCGGAGCTGGTGGAAACCGGTGCAGGGATTTGTGGAATATCACCCGGGAGTTGCAGGTGAACTTTAGTAGCCGCTGCCGGCGAAAGCCGTTAATTATTTTAAGTGGCCGCAATTATTAGCTTGCGGCTAACGGGGTGGTACCGCGGGAAAAATCCCGTCCTCTAGCAGGACGGGATTTTTGCGTAAACAGCAAATTTAAACTATTGATAAATATCACTGGGAGGTTTAAAAATGGAAGAAAAAGATTATGCCAAAACCCTTAATCTGCCTAAAACGGATTTTCCTATGCGCGCAGGCCTGCCGAAGCGGGAACCAGAACAGCTGCAAAAGTGGCAGGAGATGGATATTTACGGCCAGGTAAAAGCACATCGCCAAGGTCGGCCTAAATATATTCTGCATGATGGTCCGCCCTATGCCAATGGCAATATTCATTTGGGAACAGCAATGAATAAGGTGCTAAAAGATATTATTGTCAAAAATCGTACGATGCTTGGTTATGATGCGCCCTATGTACCGGGCTGGGATGCTCACGGACTGCCCATTGAACATGCCGTGCTGAAGTCTGGCAAAGTAAAGCGTAATGAAGTCTCAAGTCTGGAGTTACGTCAGCATTGTCGTGAGTTTGCTTTACGTTTTCTTGATTTACAGCGGGAACAATTTAAACGTTTAGGGGTACGTGGTGACTGGGAGAACCCCTATATTACCTTACAGAAAGAATTTGAGGCCAAGGAAATTGAAGTATTTGGTGCCATGGCGGAGAAAGGTTACATCTATAAGGGTCTTAAGCCGGTACACTGGTGCCCGCAATGTGAAACAGCGCTGGCAGAAGCGGAAATTGAGTACCAAGATCATCGTTCACCTTCCATCTATGTCCGCTTCCCGATCGCAGATGCTAAAGGCAAACTTGCTGAGGCTGAAAACACTTGGTTTGTCATCTGGACCACCACACCCTGGACTATTCCTGCTAACTTGGCGATTTGTTTGCATCCAGAATACACTTATGTTCGCGTCAGCACCCCCGAACATGGTGATTTAATCTTGGCTGAAGGTCTGTTAGCAGAGGCTCTGCAGGCCTGTGAAATTACGGATTACACAATCAAGGAAAAATATCTTGGTAAAGATCTGGAAGGTATGCTGTGTCAGCATCCGCTGTACGAGCGGACTTCTCTGGTAGTGCTTGGTGATCATGTGACCCTGGAAGCAGGTACTGGTTGTGTGCATACTGCTCCTGGACATGGTCAGGATGACTATGAGGTTGGTCTGCGTTATGGTTTAGATATTTTTGCCCCCATGGATCACAAAGGCCATTTTACGGCAGAAGCCGGTCAGTTTGCCGGCCTGCATTATGACGCAGGCAATAAGGCGGTAACTCAAGCTTTAGCTGACCAGGGCGCTTTGCTAAAACTGTCATTTATTAAGCACCCCTATCCCCACTGCTGGCGCTGCAAGGAGCCGGTACTATTTCGGGCAACAGAACAATGGTTTGCTTCGGTGGACGGTTTCCGTAAAGAAACATTGGCAGCGATTAAAGATGTCAAGTGGATTCCTGCCTGGGGAGAAGAGCGGATTCATAATATGGTTGTTGATCGTCATGACTGGTGTGTTTCTCGTCAGCGTGTCTGGGGCGTTCCCATCCCCATTTTTTACTGTACAGCTTGTAACAAAGAACTGATCAATGAGGATACTATTCGTAAGGTTGCTGAGATCTTTGCCCAAGAGGGCTCGGATGCCTGGTTCGCTCGGGAAGCCAGTGAACTGCTGCCAGAGGGAACTGTTTGCCCAGCCTGTGGTCATCATGAATTCCGTAAGGAAACTGATATTATGGATGTTTGGTTTGATTCAGGCTCCACTCATGCTGCGGTTTTGGAAACACATCCTGATCTAGTTTCACCTGCCGATTTATATCTGGAAGGTTCAGATCAATATCGCGGTTGGTTTCAATCATCACTGTTGACTTCCGTTGCTACCCGAGGACGTGCCCCCTATAAGGCAACCCTTACCCACGGCTGGGTAGTTGATGGTGAAGGTCGTAAGATGTCCAAATCAGTGGGCAATGTTGTGGCTCCCGAACAGATTATTAAGCAATATGGTGCCGACATTTTGCGTCTGTGGGTATCATCATCTGATTTCAAAAGTGATGTGCGTGTCTCCCCGGACATTCTGAAACAATTATCTGAAGTCTATCGGAAGATTCGTAATACCATGCGCTACATGCTGGGTAATTGCGCGGACTTCAACCCTGCCAGCGATGCTGTAGCTTATGAAAATTTGGATGAATTAGACCGTTATGCTCTGCACCGCCTACAAGTATTAGTTGAACGTATTAGCCGTGCCTATGATGACTTTGATTTCCATGTGGTCTTTCATGCGATCCATAACTTCTGTGTCGTGGAAATGTCTAATTTCTACCTCGATGTTTTAAAGGATAGGCTATATACATCTGTGGCGAATTCGCAAGCACGCCGCTCGGCGCAAACAGTAATGTATGAAATCTTACTGACCCTGGTTAAGTTAATTGCTCCAGTATTAACATTTACCGCCGAAGAAGCGTGGAACTATTTGCCGGTTAAAGATGTGGGCTCGGTGCAATTGGCAGATTGGCCGCAAGTAAACGTTGCTTACAAAAATGAAACACTGGCTACTCGTTGGCAAGCTTTATTAACCTACCGTGATGTGGTAACTAGACGACTGGAAGAAGCGCGTAAAGAAAAACGTCTTGGCTCATCACTAACGGCAGCTTTGGAACTATATCCCGACCAAGCGGCTTATGCTGCTTTGCAACCCTTTAAAGAGCGCCTGGCAGAATTATTCATTGTTTCTGACTGCACTCTTCACGAGCCTGGTTCTGGGACGGCAGAAACAATAGTTGAGCAAGGTTTAGGCGTGGCAGTGAAAACAGCAGCAGGGGAAAAATGCGAACGTTGTTGGATGATCCATCCTCAGCTTGGCACAGACCCCTCTCATCCTACACTGTGCCCTCGTTGCACAGAAAGCGTTAATGCGTAATAAATATGTTACGGGCGAACATTACAGTTCGCCCGTTTTTTAATTGGAGCGTAGATGCTTACTATGCAGCCGCAATTATTTTGCTTGAGATTGGACAGTTTGGGAAAACTGTAATATATGAAGCAAATCAGGAAAATCTATAGAGGAGGGGAAGCGTTGTGGAAGGGCCGTCAAAGCCGGATGAGTTTTTACTAAAGCGACTTAATCAACG
>DASRMS010000176.1:0-2044 GCA_035647835.1 Oscillospiraceae bacterium | reverse complement strand
GGGTGAGATATGCTCACAGCGGCATTGGTAATTGCTCTGGCGGGTGGAATTATTCAGATTTTATCTGATGGAAAAATTATGGACCCTATTCTTAATTCATTGGCGCAGGTGATGGAGAGTGCAGGCAAAACCACCACCGTTGGTGCCATGTTTGTAATGCAATCTATTATCAATATTTTTATCCCCTCGGGCTCGGCAAAAGCGGCACTTACGATGCCTATAATGGCACCCTTCTCGGATGTTATTGGGCTGTCGCGTCAAGCCACCGTGATGGCATATCAGTTTGGAGATGGCGTCACCAATATGATAACACCCACCTCTGCTGTGCTAATTGGCGCACTGGGCATTGCTAGGGTGCCTTACGAGGTGTGGTTTAAGTGGTTTTGGAAGACGCTGGTAGTGCTATTTGTGTTGGCATTTATTTTGCTCCTCCCCACAGTTTTTATGCAGTTAGACGGGTTTTAAAAAGCCGTCCACCCACTATCCGCCACAATGCTTTGCCCATTAATAAAGCTAGACTCTGGTGTAGCCAAAAACAGCGCAATAGTAGCAATTTCGCCACTTTTGCCATTTCTAGGATTGCCACACGTGCTAGGCATAATGGTGTCTATTCCCGTTTGATTCATCTGTTTCATGTATTCACCTTCGCCCACCTCTGTTTCCACACCACCGGGGCAGATGGCGTTGCATCGAATGTTTTTGCGAGCATACATAAAACCCGTGTTTTTGGTCAACCCAATAATGGCATGCTTGCTCATAGTGTATGCTGCACCAGCCCTTGCACCGTGCAATCCGCCAATAGAACTTACATTGATAATGTTGCCTCCACCTTGTTTCAAGAAACAGTTTACAGCCTTGCGCGTGCTGTAGAAGGGCGCCATTACGTTAATGTCGGTGAGGTTTTGCATCATCTCGTCAGATACCTCGCCAATGGGGCTAAAATCGTCCATAACACCCGCATTGTTTACCAAAATATCCAGCTTGCCTTGTTCCTCGCATGCCAATGTGATGATATACTCTGCCTCGTCTTTGTTTCTGAGGTCGGCTGTGTGTGGAATAATTTTTCCTACACAATCTTTGGTCTCCTCCTGCAAAGCTTTTAGTCGCTCTTCTCTGCGAGCCACTGCATACACTATTGCTCCATGCGAAGCGAAGAGACGTGCAATAGACCTGCCAATACCTGAACTTGCTCCTGTAACGATTGCTACCTTACCTTTTAGTTTCATAATGCCTTCTTTTGGATTAAATTTAGAACAATTGTCTATAAATGTAGCTATATATATGGCAAAATGCAAACAAATGTAGTTAAATATCAATTGTTGGTTATTGATTATTAATAGGTTGGTTATCAGTGGTGCGGGTTACGGGTTGCGGGTTGTGTGTTACGGGTTACGGAGTTTGGTTCATAGCGGCTACTAGTGACTATTTACTGTTCACTGTTCACTGTTCACGCATCACCTTTTTATCAATTAAATAAAATAAAGTCCAATATTTTTGATTATTTTTGTATCTATCAAAAAAAGCGATTAATTATGAATAAAAAGATAAGAGCAGCCATAGTGGGCTACGGCAATATAGGCAGATATGTGATAGACACAATAGTGCACACAACGGATGTGGAGATAGCTGGTGTGGTGCGTCGCAATGTTGACAAAATACCTGCCGAGCTAGAGGCTTACAAGGTGACAAACTCGATAGACAAATTGAAGGATGTGGATGTGGCTATACTCTGCTTGCCCAGCCGATTGACGGAGGGTGCTGCAAAGGAGATATTGGCAAAAGGCATCAACACGGTCGATAGTTTTGATATTCATCAAGATATTGTGGCGCTACGGGCATCGCTTGATGAGGTGGCTCGCAGGCACGGTGCTGTAGCTGTGGTATCTTCGGGGTGGGACCCCGGAAGCAACTCTGTGGTGAGGGCGCTGATGCAGGCAATGGCGCCTAGTGGCATTACATACACCAATTTTGGTCCTGGCATGAGCATGGGTCACTCCGTGGCTGTAAAGGCTATCGAGGGGGTGAGGGATGCTTTGTCTATCAC
>DASRMS010000175.1:0-14485 GCA_035647835.1 Oscillospiraceae bacterium | reverse complement strand
GCTAAGAACACTGTATTTATAAATAAGACGATTAAAACTAGTATTAGTCCTTTTTTGCTCATCGAAAAAGCAGTATCAGAATTACTCATTTACGAGCTCATCCTCCTTTCACCCAAATTCTTACATTAACTCTAATTTTATCAGAAAGTAATTAAAAAGTCTTTATGAAACTATTAAAAAAGATTAAAGCTCTCTGCAACATAAGGGCCAAAGACTAAAAAACCGACGATGATCGCATAAATAGCTGCCAGCAAGGCAGCCCCCGCGGCGGCATTTTTAGCTAACCTGGCCAAGGGATGATACTCACGCGTGAACAAATCAACCACTCGTTCCAAGGAAGTGTTTAACATCTCCATGGTCATCACCAGAAATACGGCAGAAAATAAAAAAAGCCATTCCATCGGCGTCAAGCGGAACCACCCGCCTACTGCCACCGCTGCCACTGCCGCCGCGGTGTGAAAGCGCATATTACGTTCACTGCGCCAGGCATCCGCTAACCCACAAAGAGCACAGTAAATACTTTCCTTAAAACTTTTGTGTTTAAAGTTCATCCCGTGTCGCTCCTACGGCCAGCAGCAGTTTTTCTTCGGCCAGACGCATAGCTTGTTGTGCTGCAGGCTCTTCATGATCATAGCCTAACAAATGTAAAAGGCCATGTGTGAAAAGGTATAATATTTCACGCTCCACACTATGGTTAAACTCTGCCGCCTGCTCTCTGGCCCGCTCGAGGGAAATAATAATATCCCCCAGCAGCAGCTCACCAGCTATCACCAAGTCTTCTCCAGGTGTTAGAAGGGAAAAGGAGAGTACATCAGTCGCTGTATCTACATCACGCCACTGCTTATTAATCAGCTGTATCGTATGATTGTCACAGATTGTCAGGCTAATTTCCGTTGTCTTGGGTAAGTTATGCTCTGCCAGAGCAAAGGCGCTAATTGACTCCATGGCCGTGAGCATAGTTGATTTAAGTTTTTCCTTTAACTCATTATTTAACAGAACCGCCATTTTTTCGGCCCCTTTCAATTTCTGCCTTTAACTCTTTTTCAGGATACTCAATTCTCGTATGATAAATTCCCGAGAGTATCTTCACCAAAGTGACCGCAATAGTATCTAAATCTTTTAAAGTAAGGTCACATTGATCAAATTGACCATCATTTAATTTGTCTTTAATGATCTTGCGCACAATCGCTTCCACGCGCCCAACTGCTGGTTTAGAAAGTGAACGCACCGCCGCTTCCACGGCATCGGCAATCATAATAATAGCTGCCTCTTTAGTCTGTGGAATTGCGGCTTCGTAACGAAAGTTTTCCTCACGAATAATCTCTTTGCTATCCTGATTTCTTTCCGCCTGTTGAAAAAAGAAAGAAACTAAACTAGTACCGTGGTGCTGGTAGATAATATCCTGAATTACTTGCGGCAAGTTTGCTTTTTGCGCCATCTCCAGGCCATCTTTAATATGGGAAGTGATAATTAACGTACTTAGATTAGGAGAAATTTTGTCATGCGGGTTTGCTCCCCCCATCTGATTTTCAATGAAAAAGTAGGGGCGCTTCAACTTGCCAATATCATGATAAAAGGCACCAACCCGTGCCAGCAAGGGATCACCGCCTACTGTTTCAGCTGCTGCCTCAGCCAGGTTAGCCACTAATAAGCTATGGTGGTAGGTACCAGGAGCTTCCATCAGCAGCCGCTTTAACAACGGATGGCTAGGATTGGCTAATTCTAATAAGGTAACTGCAGTAGTAAGACCAAAGCCACTCTCTAAATAAGGCAAAAGACCAATCGCCATCACAGCAGAAAAGAGACCGTTAGCGATACCCGCAAAAATACTAACCCCGAATTCGCGTAAGATGTCATAACCAAAACGCAGATTGCCCGTATAAAGAAAAAGACCAAAGACAGCAACTACATTAACAGCAGATACATATAAACCTGCTTTAGTCAAATCTGAACGACGGCTTAAATCGGTCACACTGAAACATGCTATCAAACCACCAAACATGGCCACCAGCATATAACGAAAATCATTACCTGTTATCAGGACCACAAATACGGAAAAAGCCAGTGTCAGCAGCACAGCAAGCTCCGCATTAAGCAGCACGGCAATCAAAAATGCACCCATCGCCACTGGCACTAAATAGCCAGAGAAATAATTAGCCGCGATGGTAAAGGTTAAAGTAAGTAAAATTATTAACCCTAACAATAATAGACGTACTATATCATGATAAATCGCTTTCTGGTAAATATACAGATAATAGCTAACGGTGATAAAGATAATCAGCAGAATAGCTGCTAAACCAAAAAACATGGGAATGCCGCCGGATCTATTACGTAAAAGCCCCAGTGCTTCAAGCTGCTCTAAATGGCGTTGAGTAACTGTTTCACGCTCTTGGATGATCTCTGTACCTTCGAGAATACGCACCGCTTGCACAGCTTCACGGGCCGTTTCACGAGCTTGATTGGTGGTTGTGGCATTATAAATCATATTTGGCTCAATTACCGCCTCAGCAATGCGCACCATAATACGTTTCTGATCTTGATCAAAAATCAGAAAGTTTATTTCTTGGGATGCTTGACGCTGCGCTGTTTCTACACCGGCTGGTTTTACACCCTGCTGCAGGATAACCTGCAAAACTTCTCTCACTTGTGACTGCATGTCAAGCAGATCCTGCTGACGCGCCTGCAGCAAAACAAGGGCTAGCGGTTCAGTGAGCTCCACTTCAACTGCTGCTATTAGTTGGGCCATCTTTTCTCCGTCCTCTAGTTCCAGCTCACGCACTTCTTGGACTTGATTAAAAAAGGTAATAGCGCGCTCTTCCGCGCGGCTTAAGACTACCGGATCATAATCAAAAGATTCGGCGACTGTCTGAGCCGCTTCCTCTCGTAATCGTTCCGTTTCATAACCATCCAGCGCTTCCCACTCAGCCACAATACGTCGCGGACTAGGCTTACCTAATTCCAAGTCCAGCTTGTTTGATTTTAAAGTAAAGAAAAGAACGAATAACAAAGCAAGATAAAGCAAAATTACCAACAGCATCCGTTGGCGTCGTGGTTGATGAGATAGAAAACTATTTTGTTTTAACTGCTCCTTGACGCGACTGGTAAAACCCACTGTTAATCACTCCGCTCCTGCTCCTGGTCATGCAGTTCATAGGCATTTATTATTTTCTGCACTAGAGGATGCCGTACCACATCATTTTTTGTTAAATAAATAAAATCAATGCCGGGAATATCCTTTAAAATAGACTGCACTTGTCTCAAGCCAGAAAAACGCTCCCGCGGTAAATCAATTTGCGTAATATCACCAGTAATCACGGCTCGAGAACCATAACCCAGACGGGTTAAAAACATTTTCATCTGTTCAACCGTCGTATTTTGTGCCTCATCAAGAATAATAAAGGCATCGTCAAGTGTACGGCCACGCATATAGGCCAACGGGGCAATTTCTATCATCCCTTTTTCTAAATAAGCATGATAGACATCACTACCAAGCAGATCATATAAAGCATCGTACAGGGGACGCAGGTAAGGATCAACTTTATCCTGCAAGTCTCCCGGTAAAAAACCCAGATTTTCTCCTGCTTCCACCGCAGGGCGTGTGAGAACTAAACGTTGTACAGAGCGTTCTTTCAGGGCTTTTACTGCCATGGTCATCGCCAAGTAGGTTTTCCCGGTACCTGCCGGACCGATACCAAAGACGATATCTCTTTTTCGGATGGCATCTAAATACTCTTTTTGACCAATAGTCTTTGGTTTGATCCTTTTACCTCGGGGCGTAAGAAAGACTGTGTCTCCAAACAACCCGCGTAAGCGTTCAGCTTGTCCTGTGCGAATCAATTCAATGGCATATTCTACATCAGGCAGCGTAGGAACTTGTCCTTGCTGTAACAGCCAGCGTAGTTCTCTAAATAGTAAAGCTACCTTTTCCGCTTCATCCTGTTTTCCTTCGATAATAATAGCATTACCCTGCGGAATTATTCTTACCTTGAAATACCGGTCCAACAAAGTAACATGTTGATCGAAACGGCCTAAAAGTTGCTTAATTTCCTCATTACTGTCTACAGGTATTGTTATGCTGTTCTCATTATATCTCAAGACGTTGCTTCGCCCCCGTTTACTATCTCTTCTTCTGCGATATTTTCACTTGTTTCCAAAATATATTGTACCCCTACAAAACCTTCTTTGTTTAACTCGACTTCTTTAACTGTAACATTCTCCACGAGCTCACCCGGCGGCAGCTGCAGTTCAGCCAACTTTCTGGCACGTTCAGTCGCAAGCTCTACGCCCTGTTCAAAGGTTAGCTGCTTCTCTTGCAGCACTACTTCATAGTGCGTTTCAGTTACAATTTCGACAGGAATGCTAATAATCCTTTCTAATAGAAGTTTGCTTGTGGTTTCAGTATCATAATGGTGATATGGAATATTGTTACGACCGAGGCGTAAGATTGACTGGCCATCCACTAAAAAGCTCCAACCACTCATGTGGCTGCCTGTACGGGTACGAATAACCTCAGTCAATTCTGCTTCACCATAACCTTCATACCAGACACGTGCCGTTACTTCGCCGCGTGCCCGCACAGGTATGCGTACTATTGCTTGCTCTTCTTCTGGGACATACTGTGGTTCAGGAGACAAATACCCTGCAATCAGCAGCTGACCACGCCTCACAGTATCTCCCACTTCAACATTAGCTTCCCCAACTATGACGAGCACATCTGTCACTAAACCATCTTTTGCCGCCACTAAATGCGCATGTGTATCGATTTCCACCGGCGGCTTTATTTGTTCTACCACTTCTATCACTAACCTTGTACCTTGTATCTGCAGACCAACCCATTCTAACTTTGGTTCTGCAATCAGCATTTGGGAAGTAACCTGATTCTTTGCTAAACGCTCTTTAAAGAGACCAGGTTTAACACCAGCTTGCGCTGCTAATTCCCGAATATAGGCAGTCTCTAGATTTTCATTGCCTTGTACATCAATAAACAAAATGAAGGAAGAAAGAACATAAAGGGCTATAAAAAACAGACAAAGCCCTGCCAGCAAACCTCGCCGTCTAGTTAGACGATTGAAAAAAAAGGGTAATCCTGCTTTGCGTATGATCTGCACACGACAGCCCGTTTGTTTAGCCAAGTGGCGCAGCTCAAAAAAGCTATCAAGATCTACCTTCAGTGAAGCACCTTCAGGGCTGCGGTGCACATCCCATAAGGCGATATGTTGACGGATTGCCAAGTTAATAAACTTTTCCGTATTCCGACCTTGCACGGCAACTATTAAATAACCTGTGATAAAGTAGCGTAGTTTTAGGATAAACACACGCCAACCCCCTCAGCCCTACAACTCATACTGCACGGCATTGATACTACCATCCACGGCAATTTCTTCATTAGCCATATATCTGATAAAGAGGTCTTGCCCGCTGACAATTAATTCACCGCTATTGATGGCCACGCGGACACGCTCACTAGAATACTCTATCACACCACGGTGGTTCTCAATATAGCATTGAACATTACCGATAATGGTGACTTTGGGTAAATTAAGGATGATTTCTTTAGGTAACTCCATGGCATCTACCAAACGGTCACGCCATTTAGTTAGCTTTGAATTGCCCACGCGCGCCCCCCCTGTCCTGCTATCATAACTATGCATACATTTCACCTGTTATGCAAGCAAAGAAAACGGCCACCTTGACGGTAGCCGTTAGCTATTAACACAGCAAGCTAGAAGAATTTAAGGGGGTTAATCGGAGTACCATTTTTTCGTATTTCAAAATGCACATGGTTGCCGGTGCTGTTGCCTGTACTGCCCATTAACGACACTGTTTGCCCTTTAGCAACGCGCTCCCCTACCCCTACCATGAGGCGGGAATTATGCGCGTAATAGGTACTATAACCGTTACCATGATCAATTACTACCAGATTGCCATAGCTGCCATTATAGCTAGATGTTTTCACGACACCACCGTCAGCAGCACGAATAGGGGTACCACCTGCTGCGGCAATGTCCACAGCATAATGCATCTTACCCCAACGTGATCCAAAAGTAGAAGTAATGGTGCCGCCGTTCGCCAAAGGCCACATAAAACGACCTGTACCGGATTTGGGTGCGGTCGCTGTTCCTTTTGCCACCACTTTGTCCACTGGTTCACTCAGGACAGTTTCTTTGACGATTGTACGTTCTACTTCCTCATCATTTGCCAACGTTACTAGATATGTTATTTCTTTCTCACCCATTTGACCGTTCGTTTTTACTTTTGTTTGTGACGTATACATTTTCTTGTCTTTAAGATATTGCGTCTGAAAGGGGATTTTCTCAGTCACTGTTATTTCTTCCACAACCAACACATTAACCAAGGGTTCTACGGTAATCAGGTTTAGTTCGTCATTCGGTTTTATTTGCTGATTTTTGATTTGCGGGTTAGCCTCTGCCAGGGCAGCAACACTAATATTATGCTCCCGGGAAATCGACCAAAAAGAATCACCCCTGGCCACAAGATGAGTCTGGTTCCGCGGCAGCCCGGTAAGTAAGATATTAGCTGCCTCCTGTACCGTCACAATTTCATCAGGTTGAACTGGACGCTTAATAAAGTCTATTTCTTCCTGAATGGCATAGTCTTTTAAAATAATATCTTCCTTTGCTGCGAGATAAGCTTGCTTCATGATGCGCAGCACTTTATCATAAGCATCTTCACTGCGTAGAGCTACTGTCTCCTTGCCATCAATGGTGAGAACAAAGCCATACGTACTAAAAGAAAGTCTCTGCCGCACTTCATCTTTGACAACAGCAGTACTTTGATGTTCTCCCGGCCGCCTAGCTTCGACAAAATCTAAATTTTCATTCAACAGGACTTGCATTTGAAAGGCAGCTTGTGCCTCATCAGTGAGCTGAGCAATAAATACGGGTAGTTCCCCTAAATCAGCCTTAGACAAAAATCCTGCCTCTTCTCCGTCGATGACCACGACATAACCAAAACCAGCATGATAACTATAAACGGTAGCCACCATCAGTATGACCACACATAAAGTAAGTATAGGAACAATGAATCTTCTCTCTTTACAGAGCTTAAGCACTTCTCCCCCACGTGACATGATGTATCCTCCTTGCTGTAATCATCCAGCCTAGCTATTTATTAACAATTGTTAATAAACCTTAACACTTGTTATCTATAAATATTCGGCACATCATCTCATAATCCTGCTAGATGTTAATAATTTATTAACATTCCTTAACAATTACCTTGCGCATTGAGCCCAGCTATCTGCGTTAGGAGGTTACATAAAAGAGCGAGGATTGATTCCTCGCTCTTGATTACAGGCTATGCTTTTTTTATTGTGCGGGCTCTATTTGCTCCAGCTCGGGCGTTTCAAATGTCGAAAGGCTTTGGGGGGGCCGAGAATTTCGGCGTAGACCATACCGCGCAACACTTCCTCCTTGTCGCCCATAAAGCCCTCTTGCAGCATAAGTGTTTCTACTGGTAGCACCGTGCTTTGTAAAGGAGGAGCGACATTTAGACTGCCCATTTCTCGGGGAGCGGGTGAAGGATGCTCTAAAGAAACACCTTCTCCAGAATACATGTCATTGGGAGTTTCCCGTTTAGCCTGTGCCCGCTGCGGCCGTTCTTGTTTAGCGGACAAAACAGCTTCAGCTTCCCTAAGTGCTTGTTCCAGTTTACGTAACGGCTGGTCAAAAGGTCGGCTGGGACGGTTTCTCGAGGAGGGAATAGTTGTTTTCTGCTGAGGTTTTTTGGCTTGGTTTTCGGCTAGTGTACGCACTGCTGAAAAAACCAAAAAGATGAGCAAAAGTGCTATTTTTTCCATACCCTTACCTCCCACAGCTTACTTTTTGTTTTTGTTATCATCCTTGTCACTCCCGCCGCCTAGTTTAGCAATGGAGTCACGCATTTGTGTATCTGCTTCAATATTTTGCAGGTTATAATAATCCATAATCCCTAACTTACCTTCACGTAAGGCCTGAGCAAAGGCACGGGGCACTTCAGCTTCTGCTTCCACCACTTTGGCACGCATTTCTTGCACATTTGCTTTCATTTCCTGTTCATGTGCTACAGCCATCGCTCTTCTTTCTTCAGCTTTGGCCTGAGCAATCCGTTTATCAGCTTCTGCCTGGTCTGTTTGCAGTTGGGCGCCAATGTTTTTTCCTACATCAACATCGGCAATATCAATGGAAAGTATCTCAAAAGCTGTGCCTGCATCCAACCCTTTATTTAGAACTGTTTGTGAGATAGAGTCGGGGTTCTCCAATACTGCTTTATGGGTTTCAGAAGAACCAATAGTCGTAACAATACCTTCACCTACCCGGGCAATAATAGTTTCTTCACCTGCACCACCGATTAATCGCTCAATATTAGCGCGTACAGTCACCCGAGCTTTAGCTTTAACTTCAATACCATCCTTGGCTACCGCCGCGACAGTAGGGGTTTCAATCACCCGCGGGTTAACACTAACCTGTACTGCTTCCAGCACATCCCGGCCTGCCAAATCAATGGCTGCAGCACGCTCAAAACCGAGCTCAATACCCGCCCGCTGTGCTGCAATTAAAGCATTCGTGACCCGATCCACATTACCACCAGCCAGGAAATGGCTCTCCAGCTGGTCTCCCTTTAAATCTAATCCCGCTTTGCTAGAGCGAATTAGGGCATTAATGATTTTAGCCGGCGGCACACGCCGTAAACGCATAGCGACAAGTGTAAAAATTCCAATCTTCACTCCAGCAGCCAGCGCCGAAATCCATAAGCCTACCGGCACAAAGCTAAACAAGAGAGCCAAACCAAGAACAATTAAACCTAATGTTATCAAAAGTTCTGGCATTTCCTTACCTCCTACATATATTTATTGTGGGCGTACAATCACCCTAGTTCCCTCAACTTTCACTACTATTACTGCTGATGATTTGGCAATAAAATTGCCCTCGCTCACCACATCAATACGTTTTCCATCTATCTCCACCGCTCCCACTGGGCGTAACGGGGTTAGTGTTTGCCCTGTTTTACCGACCAAAGAGCTATAATCAGTAGGGCCAACATAACCGCGTTCTTTTGTTTCTGCATACTGCAAAATAATCTGCGACCAAAGTTTAGAACGTTTTAAGTAACGGAAAGCTACCGCCACGACAGCAGCTGTTAATAATAACGATGTAAGGAAAATGCGCGCTCCCTGCTCGGCGGTGGAGGCAGATAAGATGATGGCGGTAATCATAGCCACAATCCCTGAGATGCCAACTACCCCGAAATTAGGAATTACAGCTTCAATCAGCATCAGGATAATGCCCGCGATGAAAAGAATGATAACTTCATTGCCAGCAAAACCTGCAATGATACTGCCGCCAAAATAGAGGGCAAAAGCCAAAATGCTGACAACACCTGCTGCACCAAAGCCCGCCATGAAGATCTCAATCACCAAGGCCGCCAAACCAATGGTCAGCAAAAGGGTAGCGCCAACAGGTTTGGCCACAAAACGGGCTAGGCTCTCTGCCGGACTGACCTTCACGGTGTAAATAGCTGCACCTGGCAAACCTAAGGCCGTCAATAACTCTGCTCTGGTGGCAAAAATACCATCCGTAAAACCAATTTCTTCTGCTTCAACCGAAGTTAAGGTCAACAATTGCTTGTCACTGACTAACCCCTCAATAGCAATTTCTTGTCGTACCATCGCGGCAGCGACTTGAGGATCTTTGCTTTGGTTCTGCGCCACAGTACGCATCTCGGCTTCCCAGGCGGAAATTATTTTCTCATCCACTGCTTCGCCGCTTAGGTTTTGGATTTGCGCTGCACCAATGGTACTACCCGGTGCCATATAAAGCTCGCGGCAGGAAAGTGCCAGAAAAGCCCCTGCCGATAAGGCGCTATGACGCACATAAGCATAAACTGGTACACCGCTGTCATAAATTAAGTCACGAATATCCTTGGCTGAGTTTACCAGTCCACCCGGTGTATTTAACTCCATAATAATAGCCGAAGCGCCGTTATCTGCCGCTTCTGTAAAGGCACGCTGCAAAAAATGATAAAGTCCGGCCTCTACTTCACCTTCTAACTTAATCACGTAAACCTTTTCGGCTGTCTCAGCAGCCTGCAGGCCCCCCAGGGGCACAATTAAAAACATTAACAATAAAAGGAGCGCCAAAACTCTTCTTCTCCACATGGCTCTACCTCCTTAGCTATTTGCAATTTCATTATATACTATCCCTATGTAAATTAAAACAGCAGGTTTTAATAAACCTGCTGTTCACATACTTAACCAAACCGCTTTTTATTATGTTTACGAGCGGCTTCAGATTTCTTTTTACGCTTTACACTAGGCTTCTCATAGTGCTCGCGCTTACGTACCTCCGCGAGGATACCTGTTTTTGCACATTGTTTTTTAAAGCGACGAATCGCGCTATCAAGAGTCTCATTTTTACCAACCTTGATCTGTGTCAACTACTTTCCCTCCCCTCACTACCAACCTGCATGGGAAAATACCGGGACGAAAGAGAGTATAATCTACCCGCATACTTTTTTGATTATATCGTTTTCAGCGAAGTCTGTCAACGACTTTACGGACAAGTAGCTAATTGTCTTTAGGGAAGAAACTTTTTCCCTGCCACAAGATGAAAATGTAGATGCGGCACTATTTGCCCAGCCGGTTCTCCACAGTTTGTGACAACTTTATAACCGCCTGTTACACCTAACTTCTGTGCAACTTCTTTGACGGTTAACAATATTTTACCTGCCAGCTGCAGATCATGTGTAGGAAGTTCATCAAGGTATTGGAAATGTTGCTTGGTCACTACCAAAACATGGGTTGGAGCTTGTGGATTTATATCGCGAAAGGCTATCATGTCTTCATTTTCATAAACAATATCTGCCGGTGCTTTACCACTAACTATTTTACAAAAAATACAGTTGTCCACTTTCATCCCTCCACCTGTTTATTATACCACTATTATCCGCGGCTAGCAAACATTACCTAGCTGTTGCATGATGGGAATAAAACAGGAAACACATACGCACTATAACTTCTACTTAGAAATAATATTTTAGCCTCGTTAGTTTGACAGCTTAACTAGAAACGAAAAGCCAGAAACCCTTGTGGCACAATGCTGCATGGGTATTATTTTTTTTAATTTTAATCATAAAAAGGTATAGGAATGTATAGATTTATATGGTATAATATAACTATGTAATTCGAGGCGGAGGTGACTAATTTGAACCTGAAACAATCACGTAGAAAAAACGGTAGAGTTTATCTTTCCATCGAAAAAAGTTATCGTGATAAGGTGACTGGCAACCCAAAAGCTAGAACAATTCAATCTATCGGCTACTTAGATGAGCTAGAAAAGGAATACCAAGACCCCATCGCCCATTTCAAAGAAGTTGCCCGTAAAATGACGGATGAAGAAAACAATAAGAAAAAGTTAACACTAACCTTCAACATGGATGAACAGCTTGTGCAGGGAACAGATGACAGGAAAAACCTCGGATATGCCGCAATCCTGAAGATTTATCATGAACTCGGGCTGCACCGTTTTTTAAATAACAGAGCACGCAATGAAGATTTCAAGTTCAATACAAACTCCATTATGATGCTGCTTGTCATCTCTAGGTTACTTTCCCCCGGCTCCAAGAAAAAGACCTTCGAAGAGAAAGGCCGTTACTTCGAGCGCTTCAACTTTTCGCTGCCTGATGTCTATCGTGCCCTTTCCCACTATGCCAAGATTGCCAAAGATCTTCAGCAATTTCTAAATGAGCAGATCACAGAGAAATACGGGCGTGACACAAAAACGGTTTATTATGATGTCACAAATTTTTATTTCGAGATCGACAAACCCGATGAAGTACGAAAATTCGGCCCATCCAAAGAGAAGCGCCCCAATCCGATCATACAAATGGGCCTGGCAATGGATGCAAACGGGATACCACTGCACTATGAGCTTTTTCCCGGAAACAAGCTGGATAAGGAAACGTTTCGCTCCGTCATCGGTGAGGTTCGTAAAAATTACGACACGGGCAGAATTGTGGTAGTCGCTGACATGGGGATTATCACAGGTGACAATATTTACTACCTGACCGGCGGGAAGAACAGAAATGGATATGTGTTCAGCTTTTCTGTCCGCGGTGCTACAAACGAATTTAAAAATTATGTACTTGATAATGAAGGGTATGCTGGCACTAACGGCAAACCAGCTGGTGAAGATGCCGAATTCAAAATCAAGAGCAGACGTATTGCGCGAGAGATTAATGTAACGATGAAAAGTGGAAAAAAAGCAAAAAAAACTGTCTACGAAAAGCAAGTCGTTTTCTGGTCAAAGAAGTATGCAGTGAAAGCAAAGGCAGAACGGGAAGAACTTGTGAAAAAGGCGTTAGATCTAGTGGCGAATCCGCAAAAGTATAACAAGGCTACATCCTACGGTGCAGCCAGGTACATCAAGCATTTAGAATTTAATAAGAATACCGGAGAAATTTTTGAAGGAAAGAAAAAGCCATACTTTGATGACAATAAACTTGCTGAACATGAAATGTACGACGGCTACTATGCTATCGTCACCAGTGAAATGCAGATGACTGATGGGGAGATCATTGATACATATCGGGGACTATGGGAAATTGAAGAAACCTTCAAAGTCACAAAAGGTACACTTGAGGCACGCCCGGTATACGTCTCCCGTGAAGATCGTATCGAAGCACACTATCTCACCTGCTTCATCGCCCTTGTTATCATAAGGCTTATCCAGAAGAAAATGGATCGGCGCTATTCGCCCAAAATGATTATTGAGTGCCTAAACAAAATTGCCAGCTCCAATGAGCAGGACAACCTGTACCTGTTTGATTACAGAAGTGAGATCTCCGATGACATCGGCAATGTTCTCGGTATCGATTTTACGCGAAAAAGACTTCGCCTGGCTGACATAAAAAATATTTTAGCAAACTGCAAAAAATAGTTGTGTCCCCTACATATTTTTGCAAAAACACGAAGGCCGCAAACCCTTTATTTACAAGGGTTGCGGCCTCTATTTCGCTTTTTTTGCTGTCAAAGTCAGGATTATACCACTATTATCCGCGGCTAGCAAACATTACCTAGCTGTTGCATGATGGGAGGAGAATTGCAAGTTTAATTGCCCACCATATATTACCAGTTATGTCTTTTTCGGTAGTGTAGTGCCTTCCAGGGGGCAGGGGGACTTTTACATTTCCTATGCTACCATCATCTCGTTTGCAGTTTTGTATCCGTGGATCTTTCGTGGGTAATTATTAACCCAATCTTCTATTCGCTGCAATTGCTTGACAGTCAGTTTCCCAATATTCATACCCTTTGGGACAAATCGTCGAAGAATCCGGTTGCCATTTTCGTTGCTTCCACGCTCCCAGCTGCTGTAAGGGTGGGCGTAATAAACTTCTCCACATTTTGCCGCCTTTTTGATTGCTTCGCTGTCCAGGAATTCACTGCCGTTGTCCGCCGTGATGGTCTTGAACACCGCGGAGAAATCGCCGCCGACCCGCCGTCGTGCACGTTTGATTGCCGCAACTACTTCCTTTTGCGTCTTATTCTTCACCAGTACATACAACGACTTCCTCGTCTTGCGCTCCACAAGCGTTAGAATAACCGGCTTCGTGCCCTGCTTACCAACAACCAGATCAATCTCCCAATGGCCCGGTTCACTCCGATCATTGGCCGCCTCTGGACGTTCTGTTATGCTCTTACCATTCTTGTTGTTCAGTGCGACCGTTCGTATCTTTTTGTAATCCCTCTTCTTGCTGCCGTTCTTTTTGACCCACAGATCCTTGTTTGTAACTTCACGGAAGATACCCCTGTCGATATAGTTGTAGACCGTTTTGGTGCAGATTGTTGTTTTGAATCCCCAGCCCTTCATTTTGAGCCTGCCGATTACCACATCCGGCGACCATTTCTCATCTTTGATTCTACTTTCGATGTAGTCTGCCAGCTTATGGTCATTGCCAATCTTCAGCCCTCTGCCCTTATTCGACGCCCGCTCGTCGCGCACCATCTGCGCCCTGTCCGCTTTATACACTAGCTCGACAACGTACATGGGCGCGTATTTGTTGTTGCTGGGGTTCATCTGCCTCTGTTCCACGAGGCCAAGCTTTAGCTCCCGTTCAATCGTCCGCCGGTCTCGCTGGGGATTCAGGGCGCACCCGATTTGTGCAGGGGTCAGACCCTGCTCGTACAGAGCCTCAATTTTGTAGCGCTCACTTTCAGAAAGCTGTTTCCATTTTCTCTTGCCTGTGGTATGATTGCCTTGATCCATTCCGGTTCCCCTCCAGTCGCTTTTTTCTTTACAAATTAAGCATAACTGGTTTGACCCCGGAATGGGTCTTTTTTTTATTTATATGGGCAATTCATTTTACAACTTGCCGGCGACGATATCAGAAACAGATTAGCATTGCGTGGCTGTCGAATCTAGTGTACAATCTTGGTACGAAAACAACTGGGCTAGTACAGAATATTACGATTCCACGAGGTGCTTTATGG
>DASRMS010000174.1:0-46865 GCA_035647835.1 Oscillospiraceae bacterium | reverse complement strand
ATATAATATTTTACTATTATACCTTGCCCAGGCAACCTTCATCCTGCTTAAGCAAAAAAAAACCCCTCACAGGGGGATAGTAATCGTCAAGCAGCATAATTAGTAAGAGCAGCAACCACTGTCACTGCTCCTTAGTCATCTCCTATTTTAGTTTAAACAACCATTACTGCTCCATTTGTTTGGCGAGAAAACCGGCTGCCGTTTCTACAAGTTTCATTTCCAAGTCACTCATTTTAACTTCTTGATCCTTGGAGCCCAGGATTACGGCACCAATCGGATCCCCTCCAGAAATAATAGGTGCGATAGCCTCTACCATAAACTTGGGAGCATCATCCTTATCGAGTTCCTTGTAAAATTTATGCTCAGCCGTGTTACCGATGAGCACGCTTTTGCGATCTTCCATTACCTTTTCTACGGCAGGAGAAAGCGGTCTGTTCATAAATTCTTTTTTTGGTGCACCCGCGACAGCTACAATGGTATCCCGGTCGGCAATTAGCGCAATATGCCCCATAGCTTCATAAAGAGAATCGGCATATTCTTGCGCAAAATCTCCAAGTTCACCAATGGGCGAATACTTCTTCAGAATCACTTCGCCGCCATGGTCAACGAATATTTCTAGTGGATCTCCCTCGCGGATTTTAAGTGTTCTACGAATCTCTTTCGGAATGACAACACGTCCCAAATCATCGATTCTACGTACAATTCCTGTTGCCTTCAAGCAGACTTCCCCTCCTTTTTCTGCATAGAATTACAGTCTTAACCTCTAGTCATAGTATATATCGCAGGGAAGTCTTTTATTCATTTAATGATTGGACTTCAAGAAAGCTCACTCTATGCAGTTTCCGCGCCTTAAGCTGGGCAGGGCTACACATTAACTGCCTGATAAAATATAAAGTCAGCTAATTTGCTCAAGTAAAAAGACTTACTTAACGAAGCTTAATTTCGGCACGCTGGTAATACTCGTCAAAGATAGTCACTAAACGCTCCCTAGCTAAAAAGGCCGCTGCTTCCTCCTTGGTGGGTACTTGACGCTCATGCCGCACAATGATATGCCAGCCTAAGCCCGTTTGTACGGGAGCTGAAATTTCGCCTGCTGCCAGCTGATTGGCAGCAGTCATAAATGATTCGGGATAAGCAGTAGTTGCCGCAGGGACGCAGCCAAGCTCGCCCTGTTTGATTAAAGCTGTCGGCGCAGGTAAGAACTGGGCCACTATTGCTAACTCTTCACCAGCTAAAAGACGTGTACGGACAATTTCTGCTTCGCTTTCTGTCTGCACTAAAATTTGACTTAAGGCCAACATTACTCCCGCCGTCGGCTGCTCACTTTGAAAATCGTCAATTTCTTTTGGCTCTAGCTCTGGCGTGATCTTGGCGATTAATTTCTCTATATACAGCGTGCCGGCGATAAATGCTTTTAACTGATCATCTGTAATGTTTAGCTCTTCTCTCGGCTGCGTTAAGTCGTCGACACCTGACATGGTGCTAATTGTTTCTGCTTGCTGCTCGACAGCTGCAGTTAATTCCTCGTCAGTGATCGCGATTTCCCTTTCAGCCGCTAACTGTACTAATAGTTTATTTTCAATCAGTGTCTGCAAGATAATTTCTTCTAAAGCTTGCCTATCCTTTGCTTCATTGAGCATGGGGGCTAGATCGGGCATGAGAAATGATAAAACATTCTTATAATCATCAAGCTCAGCACGTTTAATTGTGTCACCGTTTACTTCCGCCACCACTTGACGGCCACGGCAGCCGCTCAATAGCAGCAAAAGAGTAAGCAGTAAACCCAGCGTAAATTTCATGTTGTGTTTTTGTGACAAGAACATCTACTTCCCTTCGCTTGTGCTGTTAGATGATCTGTTTAGGCCTGTTTCGCTAAGAGAATTTTCAGCTCGTTTAATAGCTGGCTGAGGAAAATTAACTTTTCCCGGTCTTCTTTAAATTGTTTACGGAAAGCTAACACGAATTGTTTGCCCATAGCCATAGTTAAACGCCCCTGGTGTCTTTTAGCCACGATCTGTAAAGTCCTACTGGCTAAGGGTGTCTTCGTTGCAAAACGAAGCATAATTTCGCGCCGCTCCTCTGTGATGGTCATAATCTCCAAATCTGACGCCAGTAAACGAATTAAAGCTACCTGCAGTAAATTGTCAGCAGCTTTGGGTAGAGAACCATAACGATCCTGCAATTCTTCCCGTGCTTCTGCCACTTCCTCCGCCGTTTCTACAGCAGCAACTTTCTGATAGAAAACGATCTTTTGTCGTGTATCCGAAATATAACTGGCCGGCAAATAGGCATCCGCCTCTACTTCAATGCGAGGCAGCATTTTTTGTTCCTTCTTGGTACCTTTATAGGCATTGATGGCATCCTCTAACAATTTCATATACATATCAAAACCTACAGCCATCATATGGCCATGCTGTTCAGGACCGAGGATATTTCCAGAACCACGGATTTCCAAATCACGCAGGGCAATCTTAAAACCAGAACCTAATTCGGTGAACTCCTTAATGGCCTGTAATCTTTTTTCTGCCACTTCTGTCAACACTTTATCTTTTTGATAGGTTAGATAGGCATAAGCAATCCGGTTAGAACGACCGACACGACCGCGTAGTTGATAAAGTTGAGCTAAACCAAATTTATCTGCATCATGGATAATAATCGTATTAACATTAGGTATATCCAAACCAGCTTCTACAATGGTGGTGGACAGCAAAACATCATACTCACCGTCGAGAAAATCCAGCATAATCTTTTCTAGCCGCCCCTCCGGCATTTGACCATGTCCTACAGCGAGTTTTGCTTCCGGGAGCAGCTTCCTTAACTGTGCAGCCCAGCGCTCAATTGATTGCACGCGGTTGTGTACAAAGTAGACCTGCCCGCCGCGCCCCAGCTCACGTAAAATTGCCTCCCGGATTAAGCTGTCCGAATACTCCAAGACATAAGTCTGAATGGGATAACGATCTTCAGGCGGCGTTTCAATCACACTCATGTCCCTTACACCTGCTAAGGACATGTGCAAAGTTCTTGGGATTGGTGTCGCCGTCATGGTTAGGACATCTAGATTCTTTTTCAGCATTTTGATTCTTTCTTTATGCCGGACACCAAAGCGTTGCTCTTCGTCCACGACCAGTAAACCAAGCTTGTTAAAACGCACATCCTGGGAGAGCATACGGTGAGTGCCAACTAGGAGGTCGATAGAACCCTCTTCTAAACCCTGCAAAGTGACTTTTTGCTGGGCTGTGCTTTGAAAACGGCTTAAGATACCGACCTTGACCGGGAAACCTTCCAGACGCTCCAGGAAAGTCCGATAGTGCTGCTGCGCTAAAACAGTCGTTGGCACTAGGAAAGCAGCCTGCATCCCATCCATAATGGCTTTAAAAGCAGCACGCATAGCTACCTCTGTTTTACCATAACCAACATCTCCGCACAATAAACGATCCATGGCACGGCTCTTTTCCATATCCTCTTTAATTTCTTTAATCGCCTGCAATTGATCTTCTGTTTCTTCAAAGGGAAAGGCTGCTTCAAAGTCCTGCTGCCAGTCGTGGTCTGCGGCAAAAGCATGCCCTGGTTCAGCCTCCCGAGCGGCATAAAGCGCAAGCAGCTCTTTGGCTAACTCCTGAACCGATGACTGTACACGTGCTTTAACGCGACTCCATTCGCCGCCTCCTAAGGCCGATAGTTTCGGCCTTTTGCCTTCCGCACCGAGATATTTGCGCACTACATCTATCTGTTCAATAGGCAGATATAATTTATCATTACCAGCATATTGAATATACAAATAGTCACGCTGAATACCACTCACTTCCAGCGTACGTAGGCCTAAATACTGCCCGATACCGTGCTGCTCATGGACCACAAAGTCGCCCACCTGCAGCTCTTGGTAGTCCCCCACACGCACGCCTTCCTTGCCCTTCAGCCGACGACGTTTTTTACGTTGTGGTAAAATATCCTGTTCAGCCAACACCGCTAATTTTAGTTCGGGTAAGATAAAGCCGCTCTCCAGGCTGCCATGTAAAAGGGTAACAGTACGGGGAGCCAAATCGGGTTGTGATAAAGAATAGACGCTGGGGATGTTACGTTCGGCCAAAATATCGGTAATACCTGAACTACGCTGCCGTGTTGAGGTGATAATAACAACGCGATAAGCAAGTTGGCGCCATTGCTCTACCTCTTGGCAAAATAGCTCCCACTGACCTAAAAAGCGGGGCACAGGCTTGGCAGAAAACGAAATAGTGCGCCGATAAGGCACAGGGAATCCTTGCTGCGTAAAAAGGGCAAAAGCAACTATTTGCTGCTTTGTCAAGGAGAGCACTTCCTCATAATCCCAGGTCATCTCTACCTGATGTGCCAGCAATTCACCCTGGGCAAAAAGAGTACTTTGAATTTCGCCTAGTTCATGCTTCAGTTGTTCTACAGCCTGTTCACAGCGTTGAGGGTCATTGAGAAAGATTAGTGCCTCTGCAGGAAACCAGTCTAACAGTGTCGCCGGTTGAGGGTAAAAGTATAATAAGAGCCTTTCCAAACTGGGATAGTATAAACCCTCCTTTATCTTTTCCATTTCCTGCGCCAGTTTTTCTGCTAATTGGCCCCCTCCGCGGATCTCTTGTCGCTTCTGGGCAGCCAGCTTTTGCTGTTCTGCCGCCAGCGCGGTTAAAGCTTGCTGCTGCTGCTCTTCGCCGACGATAACTTCCCGTACCGGAGCTAACTGCAAACTTTGCAAAGACTCCTGTGAACGCTGTGTCAAAGGATCAAAGCTGCGAATTGATTCGATTAAATCGCCAAAAAACTCAATTCGATAGGGCGTGGCTTCACCAATGGGGAAAATATCTGCTATCCCCCCACGGACAGAAAACTGTCCGGCTACTTCCACCAGTTCTACTCGTTCATAGCCGGCAGTAACGAGCAATTTTAATAACTGCTCCATCCCCAGCTCAGCGTTAACCTTTACAGTAAAACATGCCGCCTGCCACTGCTCCCGTGGGCACATTTTCTCTACTAAACCAGAAACAGTCGTCACAACAATTGGCTGCTTGTCGGCAGCTAGTTCTTTCATCACGTGAAGTCGCTGTGCCGCGGTATCTCCACTATCAGACAGCAAGTCATGATAGTATAACAATTCTTTACCGGGAAACAAAAAAACTTTATTTTCGCCAAACACAGCTAATAGATCCTCATAAACTTTATTAGCATGCACCGCATCAGCAGTAACAATAATAACTGAACGTCTTGTTTGTTCATAAATGGCAGCCATCACCATATGCCTAGCACTTTCATCAAGTCCATAAAGGAGTTGGCTGCGCGTTGTTTTGTGCAGACCTTCAAATAGTGGTTGTAATTGCGACATCTGGGCAATCGCAGCAGCAATATTCTTCATTGGGCAGTCCTCCGGTCAGTATACAAACGCAAAGAAGGCCTTGTTATGACAGCAAGGCCTCTAGCAGCATACGTGTGCAAAATTCGCAATTCTTTTATTATCTTCTCAATGCAACTCCGGTCCGCGTATAAAGTTGATTTCACTTTCATCCTCCCGGTAAGCTACTTCCAGACAGTGCTCACACAGTAGGTGAATCACTAAATTTCCTTCCTGGTCACGTTCTATTATATCGTCACCAGCCTGAGCCGTCAACGCTGCCACCCGAGAATCAAATTCACTGACGTTCAGGCGCATGACTTGACGCTCGCAATTACGGCAGATCCAAGTTATCAGCAAGCTATCACCTCTTTACCATACAGCAGAACAGCAGAAAAAATCTACGTTCTTATAGTATGAAGCAGAGGTAAAAGCTTTATACATCGCACGCTGGGCTCCAGGCGATATCGTGAAACAGTTTGTGCAACTGCCTTTAGATTATTTAACCCGCCCTCAACAGGCGGGTTAAATAAGGAGAAAGAAAATTCATTTTTAGGGACTGGAGTTAAAAGAATTCATCGTGGCCTGAATACCCTCACGGACAAATAATTGCGCTGCAGAAACTGCATCTTTCAATACTGGGGCTAAAGCTTCTTCTTCTGCTGCCGAAAAAGACTGCAGCACATAATCGATCACGTTTTGCTCACTAGGGCGGTCAATCCCCACCTTCAGGCGAGGAATGTGTTCCGTCTGCAAGTGAAAAATCAGCGATTTGATGCCGTTATGACCACCGCTGCTGCCTTGCGCGCGTACACGCAGTGCACCAAGCGGTAGATCTAAATCATCATAGATCGTGAGTATTTTATCTGCAGTCACCTTAAACTGACGGGCTAAAGCAGCAGCAGCTAGTCCACTATTATTCATATACGTCATGGGTTTAGCTAAAATCACAGTTTGGCCTGCCATGGTACCCTTTCCCCAAAAGGCATGGTATCCCACTTTATATAAGGGTATTTTGGTGGCGGCACTAAGCTGATCTAGCACCCGGAAACCAACATTATGTCGGGTTCGTGCATATTGAGGACCCGGATTGCCAAGACCGAGTATGATAAACATCTTACATACTTACTCTTGGCCAGCTTCAGAGTCAGCTGTTTCTGCTGCCGCATCTTCTACTTCGGCATCATCAGTTGTTTCAGCTTCTTCTTCCACACGCTGGGCAACAATAGAAACAATGACCTCATCTGCTTCAGAAAGGAGATCGCTGTCAGCCGGAACTGCTAAATCAGCCACCGTGAGACTGTCACCAAGAGCAAGTCCGGAAATATCAAGCTCGAGACTATCAGGAATGTTAGTAGGCAGACATTTTAGCGTTACTTCCCGCAGGGAATGCTGTAAAATGCCGCCATCTTTGACACCAGGTGCGTCACCAATCAAGGCAATGGGGACCTGTACCTCCAATTTATCGAGTAAGGAAATGCGCAAAAAATCGACATGGGTGTAACGGTCCGCTACTAAAAAATCCCGCTCTAAATCTTTAATCATTACTGTTGCTTTGTTTCCATCTACACTCAGGTCTACCAATGTATTAGCCCCTGAGGGGGATTGTAAGATTGCCATAATATCTTTACTGTCCACCGCTACAGAGATGGGTTCGCTTTTTCTTCCATAGACCACACCTGGAACAGAGCCTGCCTTACGAAGTGCATTTAACTGCCCCTTTGTGGCGGCTGCTCTTGGTTGTGCTACAACTTGCATACGCTCCATCATATATCCTCCTTCTCCTATTTTCCAAGGTATTATACCCCGAACTTACCTTTTCAGTCAAATTGACTTAATCAAAAAGTTTAGAAACAGATAATTCCTCATGAATGCGAATAATGGCGTCACCTATTAGTGGTGCCACGGAAAGCACTTTGATTTTTCCATTGTCTTCTGTCCGTTGCGGAATAGTATTAGTTACCACTATTTCTTTAATTGGTGAATCAGCTAGACGTTGTAGGGCCGGACCTGATAATACAGGGTGGGTGCAGCAGGCATATACATCTTTTGCACCCTTTTCAATAAGTGCCTGTGCGCCTAAAGTAATTGTGCCGGCGGTATCAATAATGTCATCGAGCATGATCACATTTTTACCTTTAACATTGCCAATGATACTCATTATTTCAGCTACATTCGCTTCTGGACGACGCTTATCAATAATAGCAATAGGCAGCTGCAGACGCTCGGCCAAAGCTCGTGCCCGCGTGACACCGCCGACATCGGGTGATACCACTACTCCGTCAGTAAATTCTTTTTGTAAAAAGTAATTTGCCAAAATCGGTAAACTTTTTAAATGATCAACCGGTATGTTGAAGAAGCCTTGAATTTGGCCAGCATGGAGATCCATCGTAATGATACGATTAGCACCGGCAGTAGTAAGTAAATCGGCAACCAGCTTGGCTGTAATAGGATCCCGGGCTCTTGCTTTTCGATCCTGCCGTGCATAGCCGTAGTAAGGTAAGACGGCATTTATGCTCTTAGCCGAAGCCCTTTTTAGCGCATCCATCATAATCAATAGTTCCATTAGGTTTTCATTTGCCGGACAACAAATCGGTTGCACAATAAACACATTGGAGCCACGCACACTTTCTCCAATACAAATATTAACTTCACCGTCGCTGAAACGCTTTACTTCGGCTTGTCCTAAAGGAAGATCAATATGTTGCGCTATTTCTTCGGTCAGCTGTAAATTTGCTGATCCACTAAAGATATGAATTTTCTTTCCTCGATACACGCCATAACCTCCTGACCGTATTCTTACAACTCAATCTTCTTCGCTTAGCGCGGCACTTATTCCTGCTAGTTCGTCATTATTCGTCATTATTTTTCTTTAGCAGACGCGTCGCACGACCTTCTTTATTAACTTGCTGCGCACGTGCTAACGACAGTGCTCCTGCCGGAACGTTTTTGGTAATTGTAGACCCTGCGGCGACAAAAGCTCCTTCACCGATAGTCACGGGTGCTACCAAATTGCTATTACAGCCGATGAAGGCGCGCGTGCCAATCACTGTTTGGTGCTTTTTGCGGCCGTCATAGTTTACGACAATGATGCCGCCGCCCATATTGACATCGCTGCCAATTTGCGCATCGCCAATATAGCTAAGGTGGGCAATTTTGGTATTCTCCCCCACCTGAGATTTTTTAATTTCTACGAAGTCACCGACCTTGACACCATTTTCCAAGACAGTTTCTGGACGTAGATGCGCAAAGGGGCCAACTGTAACCTTATCTGCCAAGCGACAGCTGGTGGCTACAGAGTGGCGGAAGACGACTTCATTACCTACTTGGCAGTCAATGAGTTCGGAGTTAGGTCCGATTACACAATGATGACCAATTTGCGTAGCACCTCTCAACACTGTATTAGGCATAATTACAGTATCTGAAGCGATGCTGACCCCCGCATCAACATAAGTGGACTGTGGATCGATCATAGTTACGCCGGCAGCCATTAATGTTCGGTTAATACGCTCTTGCATTAAGCTTTGCGCTTGGGCCAGCTGCAGGCGATCATTCACGCCCAGTGCCAAGCGGTGATCCTCTAAAATACAAGTTGTAACCAAGTGAGCTTTACTAATTATTTGTTCAATACAATCAGTTAAATAGTATTCTCCTTGAGCATTATTTGTATGTAGATTCGCTAGAGCCTCCCGCAATAATTGCGCATCAAAAACATAGGTGCCGGTATTAATTTCACAAACCTTACGCTCTTCATCCGTAGCATCTCTTTCTTCTACAATTTTAGACACACGTCCATTGTCTCTGATGATACGCCCGTAGCCAAAAGGCTCTGGCAGACATGCTGTTAAAATTGTTGCACCTGCTTGCGCTTTTTGATGAGCCTCCAGTAAGTTCTGCATCGTCTCCGCTGAAAGTAAAGGAGTATCACCACACAACACAAAAACAGTACCCGAAGTTGGCAATAAGGGTACTGCCTGCAGCACAGCATGACCTGTTCCCAGCTGTTGCGCCTGCTCAACATAGCTTACTCTCTCTCCAAAAGCCTGCTTAACCTCATGGCCTTGATGTCCAATAACTACAATAATTTCAGAACAAACACTACTAACTGCGCTCACCACATGCTCTAACATGGGTTTGCCACAAACAGAGTGAAGTACTTTAGGAGATGCCGATTTCATACGTTTTCCTTCTCCTGCTGCTAAGACTACAGCTGCTCGGTTAGCCAAACTTACCCCTCCTAGGATGTTCTTCCATTTATTGTACCCTTTCTGCCCTTAGATTGCTACATTTTTTGTAAAAAAAACAGCACTTACAATTCCTGCTGCTTCTTTGATACTGCTAGCTGAGCAGCTTGACTAAATGTAAGACCAGATCCGACCTAGGCAGGGAGGAGCTTGACTTAAGGGCAAAATAACGCAAAAAAAACAGGAGCATAACTGCTCCATTTATGCACCGACTAATTCTCTTTCCAACTCTGTGTTATAAGCAAGCAACACTGCCGATTGAATAATTTCGCGTGTTTCAGAGTTAATGGGATGGGCGATATCCTTAAACTCACCATCAGGTGTTCTTTTACTTGGCATGGCTACGAACAACCCATTATTACCCTCAATAACACGTACATCATGCACTACGAATTGGTTGTCTAAAGTAATTGAGACGATTGCCTTCATCTTTCCATCGTGGTTTAACTTTCTAATTCTGACGTCGGTCACTCTCATGCTAATCACCGCCTTCCCCGCCACAACTATGTACGTTTTGCTATTTCCACATAAGTTTGACAATTCCTGCTTTTTATTGGGAAAATATTTGCAATTGCTAAATATTGTTTGCGCCAGTTACCTGCCGCTACCTCCTGCATGTGATTTTACTCACATACAATTATCGCTAAAGACCCTTATTCTGCTAGTGTTTTGTTTGCCGCAGCTTACAGCTGAGTTTTTAAGTGTTGACGGGCTAATTCAAGATCAGCCGGTTTGTCAACATCTGTACCAATCTCTGCATACTGAGAAATAACAGCCTTACCCGCTACAGCAAATAAAGCATAAAAACGCTTTTCCAGTTCTGCAATGGTCAAACGTTTTGTCAGGAGTTTAACCACAAAGCCAAGGCCCAAGGCTCCAGCTAAACGCAAGGGGCTTTTACGTAACGCAAAAAAGTGTTCTAGTCGGGGTAGGACTTTTGTTAAGCACGCAGGATCGACAAGAAAGAGATTACCACCAGTAAATTCACCATCGTGTATTTTAACATAAGTGCGCTTTACTCCTGGGAAGCGGCGGTCATTATCTTCTCGCGCTACAATAGGATAATAAACAGCTGACTCATAAGGCTGGCAAGCGGCAAGAAAGTCTTCCACCGCAGCTGCCGTCAAAAAAGCCACATCAGCGGTGACCACTAAACAGTGCTGCTTGGGTTGTAATGCTGCGAACCCGAGCTGTAGATTCTCAACAATGGTATCACCTTCCGCCACAGCAAACAACTGTGGCGATGCGCCGATTAAAGTCTGTAGTTCTGCCAACGGGCCGACGATGGCAATGCGGTTTACTGAGCTTGCTTGCTGCAGGGCGTCTAGTACATAACTTAGCATCGCTTGTCCATGAATTTGCACAAAGGCCTTATTTTGTACCTTTTCACTAATTGTCAGTTCTGATTGCTTGGCTGTTCCAGCCAAAATAACTACATCGACCATTTTTCTACCTCCGGCTGCTGAATTGTTTCCGTCAACCACACTTGGTATCCTTTTTGCTGTAAAGCTGCTTGTACAGCAGTAGCCGCTGCTGACGTTAAAAATAAAGCAAAAACTGTAGGCCCGCTGCCACACATAAGAGCTGCACTTGCACTGGCCATTTCCGTCTTAAGCGCTTTAACTTGAGGATAAAGACGAAAAGTGGCTTTTTCCAGCGTGTTAGCCACATGGTGCATCATGGCAGTTTGGTTTTGCTCTGCTAAAGCACGCAGCATTCCGTGCAGCGCAGCAGAGGATGCCAACTCTGTCGTCCGCAAGTCCTGGTAGACTTGCGCTGTAGAAACTGGAAATCCGGGGTTTGCCAGGACGACATAAAAGTGCGGGCAGGGAGTAAGCTGAAGTAATTGCTCCCCTCGACCTGTACCCAGTGCTGTACCACCTGCCAAACAGTAGGGCACATCGGAACCTAATTCAGCCGCTATCTCAGATAATACCTGCGGCTCGCAGGGGAGCTGCCAAAAACGAACCAGTCCCCGTAAAGTAGCAGCAGCATCACTGCTGCCCCCACCTAAACCTGCGGCTAGGGGTATCCTCTTTTCCAGATTAATCGCCACGCCTTTTTTAACTTTATAAAACTCCATTAGCCTTTCTGCAGCACGCCAGATTAAATTATCTGGCCCGGCAGGAAGGCTGGGATTATTTGTAGTTAAGGTAAGCACTTCGCTTTCGTTAGCGGTGAATGTTAAGGTATCATGCAGTGCCAAGCTTTGAAAAACTGTCTGCAGGTCATGATAGCCATCAATGCGCTTGCCTGTAACCGCCAAGATTAAATTAATTTTGGCATATGCCTGTTCGATTACTAGCGTCTGTTGTTCTGAACTGTTCATATGGCTTGTATATTCGTGAGCAAAGGACAAATTCCTGCTAGGTTAACATAGCAGGGCTATCGTAAGATAATTCTTTTTTTTCTTTTGGCGCTGTCAGCAGTGACCTTTGTTGCTGTTGGCTGGCAATAATCTCGGCAATGACAGGCTCCAGTTCTTCATAAAAAACCACTACTAAATCGCCCGCTGCCGCCATCTGCAGTGCAGTGCGTACAGCTTTTGTCTCCTGAGCTATTTCTGTAATACAGTTAAGCTTGATACCCGCTGCTAAAGCGCCTTCTCTTAAGAGGGCAGTAACCTCACCAGGGCGTCTGCCGCGTAAATCGGCATCCTCTTTAATCAATAAATGATCGAAAAACTGGGCCGCCGTTTTACCTGCTGTAAAAATGAGTTCATTACAGCGGTCACCCGGCACACCAATTACCGCCAAAGTGCGTTTAGTATTTATTTTTCTCACCAGATCACCAATTTTGGCAAAACCATCTGGATTATGGCCATAATCAACCAGAACCTGCACAGAACCCACCTGATAAAGATTAGCCCGGCCCGGGTTGTCTTGCGGTGAGGAAGTAAAGTTGCGCAGATAGAAGCCTGCCTGTCGTGGCGATAAGCCAGTACCCCAACATGCAGCTAGGGCCGCCAAGAGATTTTCAACTTGGTGCTGTGCACGACCAGCAAAAGTTACCGCGAAGTCTCTTACCCGTCCCACCAGTACAACTCTATTTCCTTGTGCCGCCACTATGGCACCGCGGCGGATAAAAAGTGCCCGGCCGCCTTTGCCCAGATGACGACGCACGATGATATTATCTTCCTGCCGGCTAAAATAAATAATTCTTTCCCAAACCCTGGCCGCTATTTCAGTAACGTTTGCTTCATCCGCATTTAGAATAACTGTGCCGTTTTCATAAACAGCTTCTGCCACTAAACTTTTAACATGAACTAAATCCTCAAGACTTTCTATGCCATCTTGCCCCAGATGATCTTCACGTACATTACAAATAACTGCCACATCAGCCCGTTCATAGCCTAAACCACGCCGGACAATACCACCCCGTGCTGTTTCTAAAACAGCTACTTCTACCTCGGGATGGGCAAGCACAGACCCTGCACCGTCAGGCCCCGTCAAATCACCTGAACGCGCAAGTTGACCATTATAGTAAAGGCCGTCTGTACAACACATTCCCGTAAATAATCCCTGCTGACGCATTACATATTCTAACATCCTGGTAGTGGTAGTTTTGCCGTTAGTACCAGTAATGCTAATCACCGGCACGCGTGTCGGTTGCTCAAAGGGAAAAAGAGCACTAACAATCTTTTCACCAACATCCCGTTTTTTCCCCACACTTGGATACAAATGCATCCGTAACCCAGGCGCTGCATTTACTTCAATGATGCCGCCTGCTTGTTCTGCTGGCGGTAAGGCGATACTTTTCATTACCAGATCAACTCCCGCTACATCTAACCCGATATAGCTAGCAGCCTGCACGGCTAAAGCAATCTGTTGGGGATGAACCTCATCTGTTACATCACAAGAAGTCCCCCCCGTTGATAAGTTGGCATTATCACGCAGATAAACACGAACGCTCGCCGGTACCACTGTCTGGGCAACCATACCTTGACGCAGCAGCACTTCTTCTGCCACCCCGTCAAGCGAAATTTTAGTCAGCGGTTTTTCATGCCCGTCTCCGCGTAGCGGATTTTTATTCTCTTCACTTACTAATTCACTAATGGTATGAATTCCATCACCTGTCACAAAGGCAGGCAAGCGCTCCGCAGCCGCAGCTAGTTGGCCTTTAACCACTAACAAGCGATAATGTCTACCATCGAGGCAAGCCTCAACCATCACAGAGGGGCTAAAGACAGCTGCTCGAGAAAAAGCCTTTTGTACCTCTGCCATACTATTTAAGTTTAGGGAAACGCCCTTCCCTTGATTGCCGTTATCTGGCTTCATGGCTACAGGAAATCCAATTTCCTGCGCTGCCAGCACTGCTTCCTCTGCAGAAGATACAGTTCTTCCCTTAGGTACAGGCAAGCCATGCTGCGCGAGTATTTTTTTAGTCAGTGGTTTACTACACGCGATATCAGTGGCAATACAGCCAGTCTCATTAGTCAGGCTAGCCTGGATACGTTTTTGATACTTACCTGTCCCCAAACGATACAAACTTGTTCCAGGCTGGAGCTGCTGGTAGGGGATCTGCCGTCGCCTGGCCGCCGCTAACACCGCAGCCGTGCTTGGCCCTGGCAGATATAGAGACGCCGCCTTTTTTGCCGCAGCTAAACTAGCAGCCACCTGACCATTTTCTCCTGTGACACCTGTGGCCAGAGAGCGGACATACTGAACAGCCGCTTCTGCCAGAATACGCGCTGCTTGCTCACAGCGGTACTCGCTGATAATTTCCACAAAACGACCATCACCGGTATAAGTTTTGCCATATTTTGCGCCAATACCGGCTAGATGCTGCAGTTCTAAAAAGACATGCTCAACTACATGACCAAGATATGTGCCTTCTTTAACTCTTTCTATGAAACCGCCTGGACGGCGACGTGAACATGTATGTTCACATAATGTAGGCAATGCCTGCAATATGCGACTGGCAAAAGTAGGGTCACAGTCTGTGCGATAATTCTGGAAAGATTCCAGATCTAGCAGCATTCTCATTACCGGATAGTGGCTGTAAATGTTACGCCCGGTGTAAAAATGCAAGTCCACGATCTTCATTTTACTATACGTCCTCCTTATTTTGCGGGCATCCTCACAAAGCGTTCCTGCAAATTAAAGCGATAATCTTGGGCAAGAATATGTACTTTAACATTAGTTAAGGCCAAGGGCTGAGCAGGACTAGAATCTGAGACATTGGAATGAGTTACTTCCCGCCCATCTAGCACCGTTACTGTGCCAGACCCTGTTACCTCAAATTCTGCACTATCATTAACCACAATAGCGGTATCCTCATCAATCCCCACCCCCAGGATATAGGGGTTATGGGCAACCATAGCCAATAAGCGGCCAATCCTGCCGCGCTGGGCAAAATGCTGATCAACGACAACATCCTTCAGCAAGCCAAGTCCCGGTGCCATACGAATAATCTCTTTGCTGGGAGTCGCATCATCAGCTCCCCCCACTAACATTGTCTCGCTCATGACAGAAGCACCAGCACTAGTCCCTGCAATTACCGCACCCTGACGATAACTCTCTTGCAGGGCGCTGCCCAGGATACTACCCCCTAAGATGCTGGTGATGCGCAGCTGATCACCACCTGTAAAAAAAATACCTGTGGACTCTGCAAAACCATCATGATATTGTGACTGATTTGCTTCTTCTCTAGTTTGGATGGCAAGTACTCTGACGTCAGCAGCCCCCAATTTGCGGAAGAGACGATTATATTGTTCTCCCGCATGCAGATCAGCACTAGCTGTAGAGAGTACAACCAAGCGGGCCTTTCTGCCTCCTGCTAAAGAGAGAAAGCGCTTCAGAATTATACATTCACCTTCTTTATCCTCGGCACCACCAATTATCACTAACTGGCCACTTTGTTCGCCTGACAAAAGATAGCACCTCCATTTTTCTCACAACACTAATTAGATTTTCCTTGTCAAAGTTATCCTATACACAGACATGATAGACACAGTAAAGTATTGCTTTAGCCTGCTGGTCTTTCTGCGGTGATTTTCTGCTGCTGATCTTTGGCGGCTGTATTGTTGTCTAGTTATTTTAAAAGCAAAAAACGGCATAGCCGTAATTTACGACTATGCCGAATTTATTAAATTAAATATCTGCTATAAAACTTTTTCTAAGCTTGGTGCGTTGGTAACACCCGGTATCCGGCCGCGTTTAGCAATAGCCTTACCTTCTACTTCTTTAATATCCATGGTCATATCAATGGCCGAAGCTCGAGAAATATAGGAACCAATACCAAAAGAATCTACACCGGCTTCTAGTAAAGGCGGCAGACGCTCCTCATCAATACCACCCGAAGCGAACAATTTTACATGTTTAAAGCCAGCCTGATCTAAACGAGCTCGCAGTTCACGCACTAAGCCTGGAGTAACACCACCGCGTTCACCAGGCGTGTCTAAACGGATGCCCTGCAAATTTTCTTTAAGAGAGTTTGCTAGACGCAGCGCTTCCTCGGCCTCATCTTTAAAAGTATCAACAAGCATAATGCGGGGGTCCTCAGGCGGCATAGTTTGATGATAAAGCTGAGCTACTTCCAAAGTGTCACCTACCACCAACATTACAGCATGGGGCACAGTACCGGAAGGTTCCCTTCCGGCCAGTTTAGCACCGAGAATACAACTACAACCATCGGCACCGCCCACGATAGCTGCCCGCTCCATCACAGAAGCTACAGCTGGATGTACATGCCGTGCCCCAAAGCAAAGGACAGGACGGTCTCCCGCTAACTTCTTAATTTTTCTGGCTGCCGTTGCCCAACCACAGGAACTAGCCAATATACCTAAAATTGCCGTTTCATAAACACCAAAATCGCTATAGCGGCCCTTGATGCGCATGATGACATCTTTTTGCGCAAATTCTTCTCCTTCTTTAAGCGACCAAACTTCTACATTAGCAAGTCGCAGCAAATTGATTGCTTCGTCTACCCCGCAGAGCACACCCGCTCTGCTGGCGAATATTTCTGCCGTAACCTCTGTCTCATACTTCCCAGCCGCACGTAGAATTTCTAAAGTGCGCACAAAATAAATATCTGTGGTGGCACCAGCTATTATTTCTGCATCATTTGCAGAATAAAGCACACGATCTTCTGCTATTTTCAGCTGTTTAACTGCTTCTAAAGTGCGTAATTCGTTCACCTTTTTCCCTCCACATTCACTGCGTAGTGCTGTTATTTTACCCAAGTCTAGAATCTTGATTTTAAAATAGCTAGTCCTTACCTCAATTACTAGCCTGAACAACAAGACATCTAATCTGGTCAGGCCTGCTAGTTTTGAACCTGCAATTTATATGATTATGCTATCTATTCCACATCAGGACTAAATCTCCTTTTTCTTCATTATATAAAACAGCGTACCGAAAACCGGTACGCTGTCTGTCACCCTATTGTCCATTCATTAGAAACCGTTCAGCGCGTTCGATCGCCAACTTAACCAAGTTTCCGCAATTGCGAGAAGAAACACCGCCCCAACCTTCTTGGCGCACTACGTTAACAACGCCTAACTCTTCGGCTAACTCTTCCTTTAGAGCATCAGACATAATTCTTTCACGTCTTGGACTCATTAGCCTCACTCCTTTTTTTGAACTTTAGGGTCTAAAATAGTTTCTCCCGCTTTTATTTGAATATAGCTGGCAATAATTAATTTCGTTTTTTCCCACAAGCAGCTAATTGCTTTTCAAACAGCAATATTAGCAAAATTAGCTGACTGTACATATCATAAAACACAATACTTGATAAATTTCAGGGTAAAATAAACAACTTTTGGAGGTCTGGAAATGACTCGTATTGAGATAAATAGGAAAATGAAAAAATTGATGTTTTATCGTCAAGGTCAGCTCTATAAAACTTACCCCATCGCCATTGGCAAACCGGATACTCCCACACCACTTGGCGAATACCATGTTTATGAGAAAAACCCACAGCCGCATCCTGGTCTGGGCACACGTTGGATGGCCTTTACCTACCAAAGACATGGCATACATGGCACTTTTAATCCTTGGACAATTAACACAGCGGCGACAGCTGGTTGTGTACGTATGTATAATGAAGATGTAGAAGAAATATATCCGCTAACTTACATTGGCACGCCGGTAATTATCTTTGAGCGTGAAGAAATTGTCAAAATTCCCGAACATATTGATAAGGAAATTTATTTTGTCCGCCCCGGTGATACGGTAGAAAGTATTGCTAAACGCTTCCACATTACACCGGAACAGCTGATTGCCTTTAATAAAATTAAGTATCCTAAGTATCTGCATCCCGGCAAAATGCTGCTCATCCCCAAGTATTAGTAACTTAATAAACTCTACGAAAAAAGGGGCTGACCTGTTGCTAAGTCAGCCCCTTTTGCTCTATCTTAACGTCCTACAAACATTTGTGTAAACATCATCCCGTAAGGACCACCGCTGACTGCACCAATACCAATCCGAGTATAGTTGGCATTAAGAATATTAGCACGGTGTCCGGGTGAATTCATCAGGCCTGTATGTGCCCGCTCTACAGTCGGAGCACCTGCTAGGTTTTCGCCAGCAGTTCTGTAGGAGATACCTGCTGCTTTCATCATGTCAAAGGGTGAACCATAAGTCGGTGATTGATGACTGAAGTAATTTAAATTGATCATATCCTGACTTTTTAAGCGTGCTATTTTGACCAGCTCCAGATCAACTTGTAACGGCTGTAAACCAAGTTTAGTGCGTTCCGCATTCAGCAGATTCAACATTGCTTGTTCAGCTTGCTTTAAACCAGTCACTGGCTGGGGTTCTGGCTGGGGCTCTGGTTTTGGCTCTGGCTTGGGTTCCGGCTTGGGCTCTGGTTTTGGCTCTGGCTGGGGCTCTGGCTGGGGCTCTGGCTGGGGTTCCGGCTTAGGCTGGGGTTCCGGCTTGGGCTCTGGTTGGGGCTCTGGCTTAGGCTCTGGTTGGGGCTGCGGGTCGGTAGAACATAAGGGGATAAGTATAAGTTGACCTGACTTTACTTCAGCCCGATTAAGTCTGTTTAATTGCAGCAGTTTATCCACGGTGGTGTCAAAGCGTCGGCTAATACTCTCTAGCGTGTCACCTGCTTTTACACGATAGCAAGCATATTTACAACTGAAAGTAATTCTGGCGGTAGCGGGTGCGGAAACAAGCTGCCACCCTTTAGTTAGTGTGTACCGATAAGTATAACGAACGGCAGCCGCTTCTGCCCTAGCAGCAAAGGGAACAATAATAATTGTGAGTAAAAGCGCAAGGAGAACTATGTTTGTCCACTTCTTTCGCAACGTTAACAACTCCTTTAAGTTTTATTAAGATTGTTAAGATATCTTCACAACTTATTATAAGCAACAACTAGCAAAGTGGCAAAAAGTAAATACAGCGTCCAGTGATGGCTACAGGCAAATATTAAATAAAGAGTTGGCGATAACACCAACTCTTTATTTAATGCGGTGTAATGGTTAAAAGCACCATTACAGTGGGATGATTAATTTTTGACCCGGATAAATGAGATTGGGATTTTGCAAGTTATTGGCGGCAATAATGACTTCCATCGAGACGCCAAATTTTTGTGCGATTTTCCACACACTGTCACCGGAACGCACTATATAGATTCGCTGCTCTGGTGCGGGAGGTGGTGTAGGATAATGCGGCGGCTTTGGCCAGGGGTCATGGGGTGGCTTAACTGGCGGCTGATGGTCTTTTTTGATGCGCCGCAGTACCTTAACCCGAATCTCGATAATCGCTACCTGGCGTGCCGTTTCCTGGTCTGGATTAACTTCTACGCGCACATACTCTACTCTGGCTGCAATTTGGGCACGCATTCCGGGGGCAGCTCCTGGTACATCAACAAAATGAACGAACTTTTCCTGCACATCGTGTACGAAAACTGTGCTATTTTTGGCCTCTACGGCAAAGAGCTCTTTATGCAGCGTACCGCGGACAATTACCTTATTATGGATTATTTCATGTTGAAGATGACGGACTTCTGCAGCTACTGGTTCCCTAACAAATTTCACCTTGCGGCCAAAGAAAATTTCCTGTTCAATCAGCGTTTGTGAAGAGCCTACCCCTACTACCTCTTCCAGCTCAAAATGCTTCTTATAGTGATGGGGGGCATAGCTGTCACTAGTAAAACTTCGCAGCTCATCAGCGATCTTTTGTACCTTGATTAGTGTACCACTAAGGTGTAATAGTCCCCGCAATACTCCTTTTCCTGCTGGATCTAGCTGACAGGTTAATATTTCAGTGCGCCCTGCGACATTTGCGTCCATTTCGATGTTAGAAGTTTGGTGTTCAAAGAATTTCTTTAGGGGGTAAACATAGTTTTCCCTTTTTATAATTCTCTTAGCTAACTGGTAGGAAACTGTAACTAAAACTTCTCCTTCTACTTTCACCCAACCACACATGGCGGCAGCTCGTTGATTAATAAATTTTGCCCTCGCCTGGACCTTGCTGTCTGGTGTTTCTGTTAGGATCAGCGGTAAAGAGAGATCAACGACTTCTGTGAAATGAGAATGTACAGTTTCTATTTTGATTGGCTCTGTAAGTGCTTTGCCCGTGAGGGTGTCTGTTTGTTCTACCACTAGTTCCTCTTCTGCTAAAAGTTGAAAAGCAGCATTAAGTCTGCAGGTACCTGTTAAGATCGTCAGCTGTTTTTCCTCTTCCTTGCTTACTTTAGCTAACCAGCCCTCCTCAAAGTGCGGATCTACTGCTAACTGCACCATGTGTCCAGGTTGGCTGCCTGCCGCCGGCAAGAGTTGAGTGAACTGATGAACAGTAGTTGCTATGTTTACCAGCCCTGTTTCTTTAACCACATAATATGTGTCCTGCTGCAGAGTAATTTCGAGAAATATTTCTTCAGTTAGGGCTGTTGCTGTAGTCTCGATCACGGTAATTTCCGGCTCGTTAAACTCCTCTACTTCTCCAGGCAGGGTAACGGCTAAGGGTATCCTCACCACCGCTTCCTGGCCGTCTTGTATAAGTGCAATAATGCGGTTTACTTTGTTTGCTTGGTTTATCATATACACGCCTCCCATCTATTGTATGCAGTGTAGACGCAGATTGACACACACAAAAATGACGATTAGCGTTTTCCCTTAAAAATCCCCATCGGATAGGAAAGAAAGTAATTCAAGGTTGATATAATTTCCTATCCCGATAAAAAACTTGCCTCATTGTCGGGAGGCAAGTATACATTAAGCGTTACTAAAGAAGATCTAATTGCTTAAAAAAAGTAGCATCGGCCGATGCTACTTTTTATCATTAACGACGGGGTATGAAAATTTGCTGTCCCGGGAAAATCACATTGGGGTCGGTAATTTGCGGGTTTGCTTTTTCTATAGCTTGCAGTGACACATTAAAACGTTGAGCAATTAAGAAGAGTGTGTCACCTGGCTGCACTACATAAATGGTCACCGAAGGTGTAGGCCCTGTTTCACAGCTGACTACCACTTCTAGTTGTACGTGCTCTGTCACCTTAACAAAGATCTCTATAATTGAAGTCTGACGAATGCGAGTGCGATCTTTGGGGTCGATTTCGAAGTCTGTAAATTCTACACGCGGATACACTTGCACAACATGCCCAGGCATTGCGCCTGGAATATCTACAAATACTGTAAAGTGTTCACGTACTTCAAATTCCCTTACTTCTGCCTCGTCGTCATCACGCACAAAATAAACATTCTTGACGAGGTCGCCTTCAATGACAACTTTATCTTCAATGACACGTGTTTCAAGATTTTCAAAGCGTGTCTCTGGCGGCCCAGCCATTTTTTTAGCCGGTGCTGGTGCTGTCAGGTTAGCAACGACATTATGTTGTTTAGAGCCTTCACCGATGACTTGTGAGACCTTAAGCAGTTCTTTGCGGACACCGGCCCCCATAATATCCGTTACCACTTCAACCTGGACTGTTTCCGTCACTTTGGCAAAGATGTCAATGATGGCCGTCTGCTTGCCACGAGTCGGATCATCAGCATTGATGTCCACATCAACAAATTCGACACGTGGGTGAACCTGTACATTGGCACTGGGGAATGCACCGGGAACATCCACAAAGTGAGTAAACTTCTCATCTACAGAAAGCTCATGCACAACATCATCCTCTGCACCAACAAAATAAATCTGTTTATGCAGAATACCCTCGACGATCACTTTGTTTTCAATCACACGCGTTGTAATATTACGAACCTGGGTATCAATATTCTTGATTTTGCGGGCAGGGCGATCAAAGTCAATTTCTGCTTGCACTGAAACTTGCGAGGCATTTTCCCCAATTACACTTTCTACTTTCAACAGTTCCTTCATCACATTGTTCCTGTCAACGCCATTGACATCTACTACCACATCAAGCTGCATTGATTCTGTGACTTTAGCGAAGATCTCCAGAATAACAGTTTGACGGTAAAGGGAGTCAACTTTCTTCTTGTGCTTTTCATGTTCAGCTTCAACGTCTAAATCTTCTACTAGCTCCGCGTCTCTGTATGCTTTCACTTCACGGATAAAGTCATGACCAACAAATTCTGCTCGAACATGCACTTGTACATTCATCCCAGGCATAGCTCCAGGAACATCGACAAAATGCACAAAGCGCTCGTCAGCTACCGTGAATTCTTTCATCTGCCCGGTTTCGCTATCTACATAAAAGATTTGTTTGTGAATGACACCTTCAACGACAACTTTATTTTCTATGACGCGGCCTTTAACATCACGCAGCTCGGTGTCGACTTCTGCGATCTTACGAACCCTTCCAGGTAAGACAATATCCCGCACCACTGATGTTTGCGAGGCATTTTCGCCGACAACCTGTTCAACTTTCAAGAGATCCGTAATACATTCCAACGCCAGAAATTCGTCTTTTCCCATCTTTTTGCCTCCTTTCATCTAATCTACCTACTTTTGGCAAAGAACGGAAAAAAGTTTGCTTCCCCCTTTCCCGTAGCTTTATCCCATTAATTATATGCCCGTGCCAAAGGAAATGTGCGCAGTGAAGTGCGTCTTTATCATATCTATGGTCATAATCTGGAAAATATGTCTTTTAGCACAAAGTACATCAAAAAGCCTGAGCTGCCTGAGTCGCTTGCTCAAAGACAAGCGAGACGCGGCTTCAACTCTAATTTCCGGGCTGGGAAACCGGAAAACAGCGTCGGAGGAAAAGTGGCAAGCCTGGCCCTCGCAAAACAGGCCAGTGAGATTGATGGAGATCTGAGCACTGCTCAAAGGGCTGTCACAACCTTAGAGCTTAAGATGTGTGCTACAAAATAAGAAAAGACTGCACTGAAGGTTTTATCCTTCAGTGCAGTCTTTTATTTCGAGCTTAGGCTACTTACCGCTTTTTCTGCATTAATGTTAGTTCCACCGTCTCTGTTAACACATCTGCATATGAAAAAGATAAACGCTGGTTATAATTTTGTTCATCTACCCGCACGATAAAAATCGACGGATATGTGTTTTCTAACACGCCAACTTTCTCCAGAGTCTTGCGGCGTCCACGATGAGCACGCAGACGTATTTTCTGTCCGACGTGTGATTCAAGGTTACGCCTAATTTGCATAAGTGCATTTGTTGCTGCCAAACGCTATCACCCCAGACAAGATTTCTTATTTATTCTATCACACCCTATACAATCTGTCAAATGATAAATAGACAATTATACTGCTCGGTCTGCATTCTGTCAATAGCAAATTTATTCACGCCGGCCAGTAATGTGGACCGGCACGATGTTTGCACTTCTAGTATGGAGATTTCGGCAGCCCTAAACGAAACTTACCGCGTGTCTCCAAACCGCCCAGACCTTCTAGCCCAGTGATTGTGCTTTTAATAACTTCGAAAATATTAACTGACTCATTAATTGAAGTAAAAGCGACCTTCTCCATAATAAATACTGGATCTAAAGCATGGATTAATACACGCTGGGGAGAACTGGCAAAGTTAGCACCTGCAGCTAAAAGCTGCTCGTAATGTGATTGACAGGCCCCAGCAAAGATCACTAAATCATCTTTACCCGGTTCATACTGACGAGCTTTCAGCACACCCTCCACAAAGTAGCGGGAAGTCCGATAATACTTAAGATCCTGAAAATCATTTTTTTTATTTTTAATATAAGCATCATGACCAGTCATTACTAAAATATCCGGGCGATGCTCATGCAGAAGATTCCAAACCTGAGCAGGCTGCTCCTTCTCCGGTGCGAACACACCTACAGCCTCTATTTCTAACGACTCATACGCCTTCAGACATTCGCCAAGATAGTCAGCATCACCATCAAGGTGAAGTATTTTTCCCGGTAGAGAAAAAAATTCCTCGGGTGCTCTACCACTAACACTGCGTAGCTGCTCCCGCTCCATGCTGCGACGACGATAAATTTTGCGCAGACAATCTTTTTGCGCTTCATCAGATTCTTTACGATATTTCTGCAAATGCGACTGCTCCGGGTAGCTTAAATCTGAAAGATTAGCATCTGCCAGCAGGCGCATATCTAAACCTTTTAAAACTGCCCTGCCTTTTTTTTCATCAATCTCCACAATCTTAAATAACAAATCCATTTGATACGATTTACGTCCCACAATCTCCCCTACCATAAATGCCATTCTGTTACACCTGCCTTTCTTTTTCGGGCACAGCTTTATTCATTTTATGGTATGATTGTTAGTTAAGATTTGTGCAAGTCTGCACCCCCTGCCTACACCTCTTCATATAATAAGAGGGAGGTGATAAAATGATCGTCGCCATTGTGCCTGCATATAATGAAGAATACCGTCTCGGTCGTGTCTTAAGTCAGTTGTTATCCATCAAGCTCATTAACCATATTTTTGTCATTCTTAATGGCTCTAACAAGCTTACGCAGAAAGAGGCAGAAATAGCACAACAGAAGCAGCCGCAAAGTATCACGCTGGTCTCTTTTAGCGTACCCCTAGGTATAGATGTGCCGCGAGCTGTCGGAGCTAATCTAGCCTACACCAGTGGCGCAGATTACATTTTATTTGTCGATGGTGATATGGTGGGTGAATATACAGCAGAAGTAACAGAACTGCTGGAAACAGCCACCCAAGCAATGCTGGATCTGGCGCTTTTCGACTGTTACCCCCATCACACTGAACTGACAGAATTTCAAGAACCCTTGTTTTATTATCGCCATCTGGTAAATCAACAATTGGCGCTGGCGGAGCAGATTAGACTTGGCACACCTTCACATGGGCCCCATCTAGTTTCACGTCGGCTTTTAAATATAGTCCCCTGGGAAGATTATGCCGTTCCCCCAACCTTACTTGTTCACGCGGTGCGACATCAGCTTAAAGTAGATCTTGCCGGCTCGATTCCTCATGCTCAATTAGGCTCCTCTATTAAAAATGAGGTACACAATAAGCTGGTTACAGACACCATTATTGGCGATTGTCTTGAAGCACTATGTATGATTAACCATCAACCGCGCAGTCGCTACCATGCGGGAAAATTGTATCTTGGCTATCATGAGCAGCGACGTTTTGACTTACTCGCACAATTTTTAGCCGGTCGCACTATGTAAATAAAAAATACGCCCCGCCGGCGTATTTTTATTTTGTATATTTATCAGCAACTTTGGAGGCCCCATAGGAGTCCGGTTTAATAAAAGCCGGAAAACCACTGCCGCTTACCATCCCTACAACTTCCCTGATTAGTTCTTTTGTTGCCCCTTGTTCGCCCACGTCCAAGTGTATTTCCACATTTAGTCGGGAGTCACCATTTTCAGCAAGTTTGGCGGTCACCAACATTGCTACTTCCAGGCTTAAATACGTTTCATAGTAAATACGTTGACGCAAATTATTCATGTATGCTTTATTCAAACGTCGATAAAAGTAGCGGGCGCCCTTACCTACTCGGTGGATAATAATAGCAGTGACAAAGCAAACATCTTGACTGGCATGAGTCTGAGAATCGGTGCCTATAATCAATCTGTATTGTTCATGTGGCTGTTCATCTACATAGGAGGTAATTCCCTGATATGTTTCGTCGAACGTGAGCTGTCCTTGAGAGGGACTTATAAAATCCATGCGTTCTGTGCACCTTTCACTTTGCAGCGTTGTTTTTATTATAAAACATCTGCGCCAGCCTTGCAAATTCTTCCACGGCAAGCGTTTCGCCACGGCGTGATAAATCTAATTCAGCCAGCTCACCCAAGACTAATATTTCTGCTTTGTCCATCCCTAAAGCAGCATGCAGTGTATTGAGAATAGTTTTCCGGCGTTGTGCAAAGACAGCTTCGACAATTTGGTAGAAGTGTACTTCTGCCGCTGGTGTCAGCAGCGTTCTCTGTTTAGGTTTAATGTTCAGCACAGCAGAGGCTACCTCGGGGCGGGGGAAAAATACAGTGCGCGGCACCTCAAAGGCCAGCTGCACCTCAGCTGCATATTGGCAGATAACAGATAATGTACCGTAATCCTTACCCCCGGGAGCAGCAACAATACGCTGCGCTACTTCTTTTTGCACCATACATACCAGCTGTTTGATGCAGGTACGGAATTTTTTCAACCACAGATAAAAAAGCGGCGTGGCCACATTATAAGGTAGATTGGCTACTATCTTTAAAGGGCCAGCAGCGCATAATTGCTGATAATCAGCTTTTAAAGCATCCTGATGAATCGTCTCGATATTCTTATAATCAGCAAGCGTTTCCTCTAGCACCGGCAGTAAACGCTCATCTATTTCCAGAGTAGTAACATGGCCGGCTGCTTGCCCCAGCTTTTCAGTTAAGGCACCAATACCAGGGCCTACTTCCAACACCAAATCCTGTGGCTGCAGATCAGCGGCAGCTGCTATCTTCTGCAAAATATTATCATCAACAAGAAAATTTTGCCCCCATCTCTTTTTTAAACGAATGCCATGACCTGCCAGTAATTCAGAGACGTAAGCTGGATTCGATAATTTGCTCATACCGTTCCCCCTCTGTTTCTTCTCATTCCATAAAAGTTGTGCAATTCCTGTTAGCAATACATTATCATCTTAGCTGGTAAAAAACAAAACCGGAGTACCCCCCGGTAGTAGTAGACGCGCAGCTGTCTGCGCTCAAACGTAAAGTTGATTGCTGAGTAGGCCATAAAATATTATCACCAAGACCGGCCTAGGCTGCGTTAATACTATCATCCACAGCATTGCCGCATTTTCATTTCTTATGCGTCAGAAAAGAGCAGCACGATTTAAGGTGTAAACAAGCTGGCTGCCTAGCCGTACTTAAAAAAAGCTGACTATTAGTCGACAATCTTCGCGTTACTATTTTCTTTGTTGCTTCAGGCTCACACACCAGCTAAAGCGTACATTGTGCCTAAATACGAGCCTGATGTCGACGTCCTAACACTCGGCCACTAAAACCTAAAACACCCAACAGCAGCATCTGCATTACCGTAAGGAGGCCGATCTGTTTAACCGTACTCATAAAAAAATTCAGCGGTACCATTCTAATGAGGATGCTAGTTTGGGGATCAAGTATCCATAAATCATTATTAAAGAAAATTTCGTGAAACAGCACAAAATAACGATCAAAATTCATGTACAGTAAGAAACTACCTAGGGCAGCTGCCATAAAAAAGATAACTGCACTGGCCAAAAGACCTTGATAAAAGAATACTCGTTCTTTTAACCATAGCCAAACTAACAACAATGCCAGGATGATAGCACTAAAGTTACGCAAGCGCAGCCCTTTGGCAAACAACACTTGTACATCCTCCATATGTTGTATTTCACGTTCGTTAAAGATTTGTCTGCTTTCGCCGTTGACTACTCCTTGAATCAAAAAGTCTCGGCGCTGACCAAGTAAATACGCCTGAATTTCATCTGTAATTTGCATTAATTCAGCCAGTTCAATCTGTGTCGTGGCCGCCACATTATTAACTATATATTGCTCAGCAAAAAAGCTATCATTTTTCACAACTAATTGTACAGTCGTGAGGAGCATGACAAGTGGCAATAAAATTACCACGAGCAGTATGCAGATTGTTTTTTTCATTGGTTACAGCCTCCCCCGCCCCCATTACTGCCGTTGAATAAACTACCCACCAGTACTTATTTACTTGTACCGGTGGGCAGTCATTTACACTGCTAGGAAAGTAAATGGCTTCGCAGTTAGCAAAGCTTTAGCCGCCAGGATAAAAAGCTTGCCAGGGAAACTGAAACAAGCTTTTTTACTTCAGCACTTCTACTTTAACTTTGCCCACTCCTGCTGACAACAGTCCGATCTTCCTGGCGGCAGCCGCAGAAAGATCAACCAACCTTCCTTTGGTGTGTGGGCCGAAGTCATTGACGAGCACTTCAACACTACGTCCAGTTTTAAGATAGGTGACACGAAGTTTTTTGCCGCGAAGGGCCTTATCCGGGAAAGCAGCCGTGTAGGCCTCAGGATTATATGCATCACCGTAGGCCGTCTTCCGACCAGCAAATTTGTCGGCATAATAAGAGGCCATACCTTCGTAAACACGACCTGTGGTACCATTGCGGCTGGCAATGACCGGTACTGGTTTTGTACCAATCGCTAGCACACAATTTACCGGCTCTATTAACCGTTTTTCCTCTACCAACTCGCGGCTTTCTTCTACACCATCAGCATAAACAACCTGATAGGTTTTTTCCAGCATACCAGGCTTACCTTCTACTTGCACAGTTTTACGACCGCTAGCTAGTTTGGGATCTTTCTTTTGCGTTGTCTTAAAAGGAATTTCCGTTTCTTCTTGCACCAAATCAGTCGTCATACGGATAACTTGCACTGTACTTCCATTGTCTAAACACGATACTCCTGCAGGAGACAAGCAATCAGTTTCTGCTAATTCAACTTGCTGTTCTGTTAAAAATTCTGCGGTTGTCGCAGATGTTGTATATACGAGGCGGTTTTGCTTGTCCACTTTAAGGTAAACAGGAACAGCTCTTACTAGGCTTATTTTCATATCATGCGTTACCTTTTTATCTGCTTGCGGCGTCAAGACATCACAACTGCGGGCATAAAGCCCTGCTTCCGCTAAAACAGCGCCAACTGTTTTGGCCTGAGTGGTAAGTGCTTGCACTTCACCATCTACACTTAAGGAAACAGGTTTAGCTGCTGTGGCAGCAATCCCTGCCACACTCGTAATGACTAGCAGCACTATCAGCAAAATTGCCTTTTCCACAGTCCGTGTGCCGAAAACTTTGGTACACCAGCCGGGAAGGGCCATGAGCATCCCCTCTCTCCTTGCTCTTATCTCTATGTATCTTGATGTGGCCTATTTTTGCTAACTTCTCCTAAAACTTGTCCAAGGAAAATAGTTGTTGGGCATTTTTACTGGCAGCATCTGCTACTTGAGCCAATTCAAGTTGACGGAGTTCTGCCACCTTTACTGCTACCTGCAGCACATTAGCTGGTTCGTTACGCTGACCACGATAGGGCACTGGTGCTAAATAGGGACAATCTGTTTCCACTAAAAGCCTCTCCAGCGGTATCTGCTGGGCCACCTGCGGCAGGGCCCCCGCCTTTTTAAAGGTAACCGTGCCGGCAAAAGAAATATAAAAGCCAAGTTCTAGGCAGCGGTTAGCAAAATCCAAGTCTCCGGAAAAACAATGCATGACACCGCCCACCTCTTGCGCTTTTTCTTCTTGCAGCGCCAACAGCACATCCTCATGGGCGTCACGGTCATGAATAATCATCGGCAGAGCTAGTTCGCGTGCCAAACGAATTTGTTGACGCAAAGCAAGCTGCTGCTGCGCAGGTGGCGTGTGATTGTAGTAATAGTCCAGCCCAATTTCACCGACCGCTACCACTTTGGGGTGAGCAGCAAGTTCTTTAACTTCCTGCAGCACTTTTGCATTGGCGGTTCTAGCATCATGAGGATGAATACCAACAGCTGCGTAAAAACCTGCATTTTGCTCAGCCTGCACAACAACAGCACGGGATGAGGGTAAATCACAGCCCACATTGAGAATCGTGTTAACCCCGTTTGCCTGCGCCCGTGCCACTACTTCAGTAAAATCGTCCTGGAAACGGGCATCGGTCAGATGTGCATGACTATCGATTAATGAAATCATTATTTCACTTTGCTGCCTGTTTTAATGGGTGTTTCAGTGGTTGCCAACACGAGGTTACCTTCATTATCAGAAGCAGCTAAAAGCATACCTTCTGAACGTACGCCACGCAGTTTGGCTGGTTTAAGGTTGGCCACGAAGAGAATCCTTTTTCCTAACAGCTCTTGTGGGCTATAGTGTTTGGCAATCCCGGCCACCACCTGACGCACTTCTCCTCCCACATCCACCTGCAGTTTCAGCAATTTATCAGCGCCGCTCACGGGTTCCGCCGCTGTTATTTCCGCAACGCGTAAATCCAGACGAGCGAAATCGTCAATAGAGATTAAACCATCTTCTGTCACTGTTTTTTGTTCCTTGGCCGCAGGTGCTTGTTTTTCTTGTGCTGGCTTATCTCTTTTAGTTGCTTGACGCACCGGCGCACCTCCTTCTCCTGTTAGCTCTAGCCGCGGGAATAAGACTTCTCCCGGCACTGTCTGCCCATTTGACGGCAACTGTCCAAACGTCAAGATGCTGTCCCAAGTATGGACACTAGTCTCTTCTGCTATCCCCAGCTGACGCCAAATGCGACCCGGTGTTTGCGGCATAAAGGGCTGCAGCAATACAGAAACAATACGAATACTTTCTAAAAGGTTGTACATCACTGTACGCAGCAGATCTTCTTCCTTGTTTTTTGCTAAAGTCCAAGGCATGGTCTCGTCAATATACTTGTTGGCGCGCGCAATAAACTTCCATATTTCTGCTAAAGCATTGGAAAACTGCAGTTGATCCATCAGCGACTCTAATTTAGCCGGCAGTTCTGCAGCCAGATTTTTTAATTCCTCATCAAAAGGAGTACTGGCGCCGGGCGTCGGAATCTGACCAGCGAAATACTTTTTCAACATCGCCAGCGTTCTATTTAATAAGTTACCTAAATCGTTCGCCAGATCAAAATTCAGACGCTGTACCAAGGCTTCTTCACTAAAGTGACCATCGGCGCCAAAGGAAATTTCACGCAGGAGAAAATAGCGAATCGCATCGGAGCCATAGCGTTTAACTAAAAGTTCAGGGTCAACCACATTCCCTTTGGATTTAGACATTTTGCCGTCATCCAACAGCAGCCAACCGTGTCCAAACACTTTCTCTGGCAGCTCCAAACCTAAAGCCATCAAAAAGATTGGCCAATAAATTGTATGAAAGCGCACAATTTCCTTACCAATCAGCTGCACATTAGCCGGCCAAAATGTTTGGCAGAGCTGGTCGTCATCTGACATATAACCTAAAGCCGTAATATAATTAGTAAGGGCATCAAGCCAAACATAGATCACATGCTCTGGATCAAAGGGTACGGGGATACCCCAGCTAAATGTGGTCCGGGAGATACATAAATCCTCTAAACCGGGCTTGATAAAATTGTTAATCATTTCATTTTTACGTGCCGCTGGCTGAATAAAGTCGGGATGCTGCTCAATATGCTCAACCAGCCTGTCCACGTATTTAGACATTCTAAAAAAATAACTTTCTTCTGCTACCAGTTCCACTGGTCGCTGACAGTCAGGACAGTTGCCGTCTTGCAGCTGACGTTCTGTCCAGAAAGCCTCACAAGGAGTACAATACCAACCTTCATATTTAGCTTTATAAATGTCACCCTGATCATAAAACTTTTGTACGATTTTTTGTACAGCTTTTTGGTGTCGTGGCTCTGTAGTACGAATAAAATCATCATAGGATATATCTAATGTTTGCCAAAGATTTTTAATCCAAGCCACAATTTCATCTACAAACTGTTGGGGCTCCTTACCTGCAGCTTGCGCACGGCGTTCAATTTTTTGTCCATGTTCGTCAGTACCAGTTAAAAAACGCACATTATAGCCAGTAAGACGCTTAAAGCGAGCCATAGCATCAGCGGCCACCGTGGTGTAGGAGTGTCCGATATGTAGTTTATCGCTGGGATAGTAAATCGGTGTAGTAATATAGAATGTTTTCTTTTCCATACAGATTCTCCTTTATGTAGATATTGGCACTAGAGATATGTACTTAATTGTAAAATCAAGAATGTGTTTATTATAGCAAGAAAATAGCCTCTTCTGCAAGCAATCTGACTTTATTTGGCATACATGTTATAAAGTTGGCATTAGTCATAAATATAATTTATGGCGCGGTCATTGCTTAATTTGTCTAATTTCCTTGATAACATAAAATTTGCAAAAAAAATACTTGTTTTATCTGGGAATTGCTGGTATACTAAATCTTGTCGAAGTATGTTGAACGGGGGGAATATGTGTTGAAATCTACAGGAGTTGTACGCAAGGTTGATGAACTGGGGCGCGTTGTAATCCCAATCGAACTGCGCCGGACGCTGGGCATTGATGTTAAAGATTCATTAGAGATCTATGTGGACAGCGAACGGATTATCCTGAAGAAGTACGAACCTGCTTGCCTTTTCTGCGGTAACGCTGATAATGTAAAACATTATAAAGGCCGCCTAGTTTGTGCTGAGTGCATCAAAGAAATGTCTGCGCAATAGGGAAAAAACGTCCCGCTTGTAAAAAATTTATAGAATTGCCAAAAGTGTCAACACTGAAAAGCGATTTAGGTAACTTAACCTACTCGCTTTTCTTTTTTTCTATAATTTTACGATATATTTCATTGCGCGCACAGCCTGTTACTTCTGCTGCCCTCCGTGCTGCCTCCCGCGTCGACAACCCTTCTTCAAGATAATGTTCTGCTAACTGCAGAGGATCTTGTGTGGGCTCTTCAGCCTCGGGCTCAGCGCCGGCAATAAGCAGAGTAAATTCCCCCCGAGGCTTGACCCTGTCAAAGTGAGCAGACATAGCCTCTAAGGTGTCCCTAAGATACTCTTCATGGAGTTTTGTTAATTCGCGTCCTACAACCACCTTACGCTTGGGATCAATGGCACAGAGTTCTGCCAGAGTCTTGCATAATCTATGCGGGGATTCATACAGAATAACAGTTTTTGCTTCGCCCATAATTTGAGCAAGCTTTACTTTTCTTTCTGCACCATGTGTCGGCAAAAATCCATAAAAAGCAAAAGGAACTGCCGTTAATCCCGAGGCGGTAAGAGCCGTGATCGCAGCAACCGGACCGGGCAGGGCTATTACCGTAATCTGCTGCGCTATAGCAGCTTGAACCAGTTCCTCTCCCGGGTCAGCAATACCGGGTGTACCGGCATCACTAACCACGGCGATCGTCTGACCCTCAAGGAGTTTAACAATCAACTGTGATGTTTTTGCTGCTTTATTGTGTTCATGATAACTAGTAAGTGGTGTATGAAGATCATAATAGCTAAGTAATTTTCGTGTACGGCGTGTATCTTCGGCAGCAATAAGACTAGCCTCCCGTAAAACATCTAAAACACGCAGCGTAATATCCTTGAGATTACCCAGCGGCGTTGGGCATAAATAAAGAGTACCTTTTTTCATATCTTACCTCGCATCTTTACCATACATAAGAACTATCGTGTACACAAACACTAAAATGCATGCCAAATCGAAGGAGCAATGTCATGAGCCCACTAACAAACAACATCCCACTGCTTGGTGTAACTGGCACTAATGGTAAAACAACAACTATCCTCATACTGGGTTTCATTCTTGAACAATGCGGTCTTAAGCCAACCGTTTTAGACTCTTGGAAAGGAACGGTATTTTTAGAACAAGCTATGCAACAGGCCGCGGCACAAGCAAGTGATTGCCTGCTGATAGAAGTTCCTGTTGATGCTTTGCGGCGCAAACAACTCAACGGCAGAGCCTTCCAGTGCGGCGCCCTAACAAATCTTTCCCTAGACCATTTGACATCCTGTCATACTCCAGACCGCTATCTGGACTATAAAGCAGGCTTCTTTGCCCAACTGCCGGAACGAGCAAAAGCCGTTATTAATGCAGATGACCCAAGTGCTCTATCTTTAGCTCAGGAAGGGCATGTAGACTATATCACTTATGCTACACATTATCATAATGCCATGATTATTGCTACAAACGTCAAACAGCTGCAGACAACAACTAATTTTGAGTTAAAAGTTAATGAGGAGTTCGTCAGTCTAAATCAAAAAATAATTAGCCCAGCTTCTGCCACAGTGCAGCTGCCACTGCTTGGGCTGCATAACGTGGCTAATGCTTTACTAGCAGCTACGCTGGCTTTACTTTTTGTGCCCGATCTGCAAGCTGTAGCACAGGCCCTCAACCGTTTCCCCGGCATACGCAGGAAAATGGAAGTAATTCCGCTTGCGCAAGGTTATTTGCTTGATGATGCAGCCCATAATCCTGCCGCCATTCAAGCTGCTTTAGCTACCATAAAAGATTTCGCTGCCGACTCAATTTATCTTTTACATGGTATTTACGGAGGTGGTGGGCCTAAACTCAACGAATACAATGCACGGGAATTAGCCCACTGGATACAACAAAACCCCCAATGTCAACTTTTCATTACTCGCAGCATGTATCACTGTAAAAGTAAGCAACAAGTGAGGCTGCATGAAGAAAAAGCAATTTTGAGGGAGTTAAAAGAAAAAGACATCGATTTCGCTTATTTTCCTGATTTGGCGGACGCAATCGACAGCTTACTAACGCATCTTCACAGTAGTAATGATCTGCTTGTCTTTTTAGGCGGCCACGTCTTGGATCGAGCCAGTGATCTATTAATCAGAGCAGCAGGAGAAAGGCCTGAAGGCAACCTGCTCATACCTTCTGAATTAGCGCTCCTCCCGCGTGAACTTGATACACAGACTATTAGCCATAATCCCAGTTAACAAGCAAGACGCTTCTTATTTTTTTATTGATGCGTCTTGCTTGTTCTTTAGGGGTAGGCCTAACCCAGTGAGCAGCAGCTAACGGAGTTAAAGTAGCCAGGTACGCTAAAGAAAGTACATAAAACTATTCTCTGATACTGTTGGTTAGCTGATTTTGTAGCAATCGCCAGCACCCCTTCGACGGACCTGCGGGTCCTGACCACCCCGCAAGATTAAGGGGGATTCCCCCTTAAAAACACAGCTATTTTTCTTCTGACTGTTTAGCGCTTTTCTCTGCCCGCTCCATCTCGTAGACATCCGCTTCATAACGCAAGCAGCACATCAAGCGCCCACATACACCAGAAATTTTGGTTGGATTTAAAGATAAGTTTTGATCTTTGGCCATGCGAATGGAAACTGGTTCAAACTCACCTAAAAAGGTATGACAGCAAAGAACTCGACCGCAAGGTCCTAGCCCACCAATCATTTTAGCCTCATCACGGACCCCGATCTGCCTTAATTCAATACGGGTGCGGAAAATAGAGGCTAAATCTTTGACCAGCTCCCGAAAGTCAACCCGACCGTCAGAAGTAAAATAAAAAATCACTTTCGAACGATCAAATGTATATTCGACATCCACCAGTTTCATATCCAGCTCATGTTCAGCAATCTTTTGTAGACAAAGCCCAAAAGCTTCTTCCTCTTTTTGACGATTTTCTAATATTTGTTGGCAGTCTTCATCCGTCGCCGCACGGATGACTTTTTTTAACGGCTGTACTACTTCTTCCTCGGGAATCTGTTTAGGGTTGACCACAACTTCGCCAAACTCCAACCCTCGGGACGTTTCCACTATTGCAAAATTACCCGACGTCAAATCCATGCCATCAGGATCAAAATAGTATATTTTGCCTGCCTTTTTAAAACGAATTCCTACTACTGTTTGCATCTATATTTCTAACCTCCTTCAGGCTCCTTAACATTTTTTCCAGTGCCAAACGCTTGTTAACCGGACTTTGCAATGACTGCTGTAATAAGAGCATCTCGTCTAAAGCAGCGATACAAGCATGGACTGACCAAGTTTCGGCAAGTTGTGAGATTTGCTGTTGTTGCTCTTGTTTAGCTAAAACACCTACTGTTTGCCATAAGAGGACTTCACGTAAAACCAGCGTCATGGCATCTAAAAAGGTTGTCAGTTCTTCTAGCTTTTCCAGCTTGGCTGCCAGCTGACTCACTGTGCCAGCCGCAGCAAGAGCTGCCAGTGTATCTATCGCTGCTGTATATTGTGTACGCCAAGTAGTTTGGTTGCTCATAGCCAGGGCCCTGCCAGGAATACCCTCTGCCCAGTCCGCGATTTCAGCGACTTCGGCAGCCGGCAAGTCATACTGCTGCAATAAGCGTGCGATATTGGCTTGATTGAGACGTGGCACGACAAACAGCTGGCAGCGCGAAACGACTGTAGCCGGCAGCATAGAGGGGTGCTCTGCCAATAAGATAAAAAGCGACCCCCTGGGTGGTTCTTCCAATACTTTTAATAAACTATTGGCAGCTTCTGCCGTGAGGGCATCTGCCTGCTCTAAAATAAAGATTTGATAATTTCCTTCTCGTGGTTTTAAATAAGCATTTTTTTTGAGCTGACGAATCTGCTCGATTTTTAATGATTTACCTTCTGGCCGCAGCCAATGCAGGTCTGGGTGGGTACCATTTTGTGCTTTACGACAGGATTCACATGTGCCGCAGCCATTTCTGGCCGCTCCTGTACAGTTTAAGGCCGTCGCCAGAACCTGGGCGATGGTTTTTTTACCAATGCCCACCGGACCATAAAAGAGATAGGCATGAGCAATTTGCTCTGCCTCAATAGCCCCTTGTAAAGTTTGGACAAGTTCTTGGCGTCCGTAGATTGTATTCCAGATCATTATATAACCTCGTTATCAGCAATATTATACCACAATTACACATTTCCACGCAGTGAAGTTACTGCGGCGGCAACCTGCTGCCAGATTTCTTTAAACACTTCAGGCGCTGTTCGTTCTGCTTCAATCACGGTTAAACGTTCAGGAAATTGCTGCGCTAACTGTAAAAATCCCTGCTGTACTCGCTGATGAAAGGCCAGCGACTTTTGCTCCATACGGTCAGCAGCAGCGGCACCACGTCTGGCCAGCCCTACTTGCGGATTAATATTCAGGATAAAAGTTTTGTCCGGTAAACAACCATCAACGGCAGCCAGATTAGTACGCCACACAAAATCGAAATCAAGACCGCCGCCAAATGACTGGTACGCCAAACTCGAGTCAATAAAGCGGTCACATAAAACCAATTTACCCGCCGCTAAAGCTGGCTTAATTACTTCTTTTACTAACTGCGCACGGGAGGCCGCATAGAGCAAAGCTTCAGTCAGCGGGATAATTTCCCCATAGTGGGGATCTAATAAAATACCGCGAATAGCATCGCCCACAGGGGTTCCCCCCGGCTCCCGGGTGCTAACTACGGTCAGACCCGCTGCACTGGCCGCGGCATACAGCCGTGCCAACTGTGTCGTTTTACCCGCACCATCTGGTCCTTCTAGGGTAATAAAATATCCTTTTTGCATTTATGTCACCTCTTTAACGACTTTAAGCTGCCCGTCTTTAGTTAGACCTCGGAAATTAACACCAAGTTCCAGGGCGCCTGTTAAATATGTAATTAATGCTGAGGTAATACGCTCCCCCGGTAGACATAGTGGAATACCGGGCGGATAGCAAACTACCATCGCTGCAGCTACTCGCTCCGCCGCTGCTTGATAGGGGATTGTAACATGCTGTCGATAAGCTGCTTCTCGGGGTGTCATAACTAATTCCGGCACCGGTGGTAAAGCTGGTAATTGCAAGTTAGCTGAAGTTAGCTGCATGCCTGCTAAAGATTTTGCCAGCCTAGCTGTCCACTGCTCCCGATAGCCAGGACCGACGATAGCCAAAACGCAGTCGGGTTGTATTAGTTCCAAATCAATGCCTTGCTGTGCTAATTGCTGCCCCACGGCTAAACCGCAGACACCTGCTTGTGCCGTTAAAATGGTAACACGAGTAATATCTAGCTCAAAGCCCAGGGACTGCACCAGAGACGGGGTGAGCAGAGGAAAGTGTTTCCCCACGGCCAGCCTTAAAGCCAGAGCCTGCTCGATTAATTGCCCTACCAGCTCTTTCCCCTCCAGCGCCATGCGCTGCCTTACCAAGTCCAGTGAAACCAAAAGCGGGTAGGGAGGACTGCTGGTTTGTACCCCTTGCAGAGCTGTCTGCAAGCGATCTTCGTCTACTGCACCTCTATGCCAGTGCAAAACAGCACCCGGCGTCAGGGCACCTAATGTTTTATGCCAGCTTTGTACCCGTAAATCACAATGCTGCCCTGCTGCCGTGGGCAGCTGGTCAGAAAATTCAAAATGCCCCCCATGTGCTTCATCCACCAGCAATAAGGCCTGCGTTTGGTGCACAACTTCCGCAATCGCTGCCAGATTCGCCGTCACACCAAAATAGCTGGGACTAGTAAGCAAAAGCGCTTTAGCCTGCGGATAGCGTCGCAGCCCCTCTTTAACAGCTTCCACCGTCACATTAAGGGGAAAGCCCTCCACTTCTGCTACCGGCAGATAGCGCGGGATAACTCCTACAGACACTAAAGCCTGGGCCAGGGAGCCATGCGCATTACGGGCAATCAGAATCGTATCCCCAGGATTACAGGTTGCTAAAACCATCGCTCTTACACCAGCACTAGCACCATTAACCAAAAAATACGAACGTCGCGCTTGCCAGAGCCGGGCAGTTAAATCTTGTGCCTCGGCCAGCACGCCCGTAGCGTGAAACAAATCATCTAAACCAGGCAGCTCAGTTAAATCCAATTGAGCATAGGCCGAAAAAATTGGTCCCATAAGTGGTGGTAGACCTCGTCCACCACCATGTGTTGGTACGTGCAGCCAAACCCGTCCCTTTTTTTGTTTAAATTCAGTTATCTTTTCCCACAAAGGGGCTCTTGTTTGTTCCATAACGTTGTTATTGTTCCACAAGCACTGCCTCTAAACCTGCTTTGCTGCTGCAATTTACCAAAGTAGTACCTTTTACTGGTGCGAACACACTACCGCCAGGGATCTAACTATAAGCTTAAATAATAATGCCGGTTTACACCGGCATTATTAGAGATCAGACACAATTTAGTTTATTTTATAGCTAAATGCTGCAAGCTTGGACGGGGCGGCCATACTTGTTTAAGTTTCTTGACAAACAGATCATACTTAGGATCTGTAACTTCTGTCTGTAAAAGCTCCGCTTCGCAATCCCAACATAGTACAGATGTATTGATGCGTAAGCCTGTTGCAGTTTCTCGGCTGCAAATCAAGCATTTCTGCTCACTCATAATTTCGCCTCACTCTCCATCGCCTCTGCCTGTAAGCATGCCACTATTTGCTTTGTGCTATGCATGAGGCAGCTTCATCGCTGGTTAAGAGAGACTGTAGTTAGGCGCTTCCTTAGTGATATGCACATCATGAGGATGGCTCTCACGCAAAGAGGCACTAGTAATACGGATGAATTGACTTTTTGTTTTGAGTTCGTGGATGTTAGCTACTCCACAGTAACCCATCCCGGAGCGCAGTCCGCCAACTAATTGATAGACTGTATCACCGACGGTGCCGCGATATGGGACACGTCCCTCAATACCCTCAGGCACGAACTTCGTTTCATTCTCCTGGAAGTAACGATCGTTACTGCCTTCTTTCATCGCTGATAAAGAGCCCATCCCACGGTAGACTTTAAAACTGCGACCCTGGAAGATTTCGATCCCACCCGGGCTTTCTTCCGCCCCGGCGAGCAGGCTGCCAATCATTACTACATCGGCGCCGGCGCCAATAGCCTTAGTAATATCACCAGAATACTTAATACCACCGTCTGCAATAATGGGAATCCCATAAGCTGCAGCAGCCTCAGCGGCATCAAGAATGGCTGTAATCTGTGGCACACCAATCCCTGCCACCACCCGAGTGGTGCAGATAGAACCAGGTCCCACACCGACTTTAACAGCGTCAGCGCCCGCTGCGATGAGATCTTTGGTCGCAGCACCTGTCGCAACATTGCCAGCGACCAAGTCAACTTTGGGGAATTCTTTCTTGAGGCTTTCCACCATGCGTAAGACATTCCTAGAATGACCATGGGCAGTATCAACTACCAGTACATCCACGCCTGCTTCCACTAAAGCCTTAGCCCGTACTAAAGTATCTTTAGCAATACCTACCGCCGCTGCTGCCAATAAGCGTCCGTTAGCATCTTTGGCCGATCGAGGATACTGAATAGCTTTTTCAATGTCCTTAATGGTGATCAGACCTTTAAGCATAAAATTGTCATCAACAAGCGGCAGCTTCTCGATTTTATGCTGACGTAGAATTTCTTGAGCCTGCTGCAGGTTTGTCCCTACTGACGCCGTGATGAGCTTGTCCTTCGTCATCACATCATCAATTAAACGGCTATAATCAGTTTCAAAACGTAGATCTCGATTTGTGATAATACCTTTTAATTTTCCTTCAACTGTGATGGGCACACCAGAGATACGGTAGCGTTCCATTAGTGCAGCGGCATCACCTAAAGTATGCTGCGGCGAAAGAAAAAAGGGATTAGTAATCACACCATGTTCTGAACGCTTAACTTTATCTACCTCGGCGGCCTGGCTGTCAATAGACATATTTTTGTGAATAACACCAATGCCGCCTTCGCGCGCTATCGCAATCGCCATGCGGCTTTCGGTTACTGTATCCATCCCTGCACTCATCAGCGGCAGGTTAAGTCGAATTCTTTTTGTTAACTGCGTCGACACATCAACTTCCGATGGCAATACGTCTGATTTTGCCGGAACCAACAGCACATCATCAAAGGTAATGCCAATTTTACCGAACTTTTCCGGTTGCATCATGCCACCCCCCTCTTATAATTTGCTTGATTGTAACAACTGCAGGGACAGTTGTCAACTGTCCCCATTTTCCAACCACTGTTTAAATTGAAGAGGTTCCTCTTCTGTAAAAACAGGCAGGCCGTTAATTTTTAGCAAAGCAGCCGTTACACCGTCCCCTGCCTTAGTCTGCCCAGTAAAGGAGCCGTTATATATATAACCACTGCCGCACGATGGGCTGCGTGCTTTCAATAGAGCTCCTGCTGCAGCCATGACTTGGGCTAGCTGCCAGACTTCCTCTGCACCACGCCTAAAAGCATCTGTACAATTGCCCCCAGCAGCGGTTTTAACTTCAGCCGCACCCTTTAACACGGCATGGCCATCGCCATCCTGAATCTCTGTTGGCGAACGCGGCGTACTCAAACCACCTAGCTGCTCCGGACAAACAGGAATCAGGTTAACCTGCTCTTGCCAAGCCAATACTTCTGGACGACAGTTATGTGTGCCGTCATACTTAGTATTTAAACCTAAAAGGCAAGCACTTACCAGGATAACTTTACGCGGCATTAACGAGCCACTCCATCCAATACATCCTCTGCAGCTCCCCCAACCACTGTTAAAACTAAACGGTTGGGCAGACAGACTATCGCCTCACCGGCATGTTCTATCCAGCCTACATGAGAGCAAATAGCCTGGGGACATAATTCTTTGGACATTGGCAGCATCCGCACACGTCCATTCTCTATTTCCACCACCGCCTCGCCCCTTTTATCCAAAGGGATGGTCAGCGTTTGCACATCGTTTTCTTTAAGTGTTATTTTCTCTATCGTGCTGCCATTTAACTCCACGCGTAGTTCCCGATTCTCAGCAGCTGCGGGTAGAGCTCTGATCGCAAACAAGGCCAAGGCCGCTACTAAAACGGCTGCAACTACGAACAAATCCCCCTTTTTCCAATTCACGGGCTACACCTCATTTCCTTAGTTTTGCTCAATGGTATTGTACCACAACAAAACCGCCTAAACAAAGCATATTATTCCCAACGGAGCCCGGTCCTATTGCTGCCTTTAGCTTGCTAATTTGCGATGATCTCCCTGCAAGCACAGCGTCAAGCATTAATTAGACTACCAAGTAACTGCACCATCAAGCAGTGATAATTATTTTTCTTGATACACCTCACGACTTAGGCAGTACAGATATTCTGCCACCTTGGGATGCTGCACAGGAAAAGTGCCGTTAGCTATAACATGCCCTTCATGGCCATACTTCTCCATAAAACGTTTAGCAGACTGTAGAGCTTCGGCGTCTGTCATTGCCGGAATTGAATCTGTGGGAATGCCCAGCAGTAATTTATCGCCACAAAGTCGATAGAGTAATTCGAAATCGTTAATATTCTCTTGGGGCAGCCAAATATCAACATTGCTTTCCACAATTGCCGGCACAAGCTGCTCATTTTTGCCACAGCAATGCAGTTCAAAATACATTCCCCTGCGGTGACAGGAATCTGCGATACGCTGCATATAGGGAACAAGCATTTCTCTGGCCGTGGCAGGGGAAAATTGCGGACCTCGCTGCGTACCCCAATCATCATTAAACATTAACACATCTGCCTGATAATAGTGGTGAAAATATTCTATTAAGTCATCATAGAATGCACATAGTCGCGTAAAGAAGCGATGCACGCCCTGCTTTTGTTCTTCGTCTACATACGCTACCATGGCATTGGCAAAATCCATCAAAGAAATAAGTCTTTCATTGAGGCCATTCATCAGCCACACTCTTGTCATCCTCTCGGGATGAAAAAGCGGCGCATTAGCTTGAGCACTACCCTCCCAGTCAAAAGCAGCGAGATCAGGAAAGGTAAGCTCCTCCTCCCAGCGCCTTATGTCTTTAATTTTTGGTTGGCCAGGCTTGACCATCGACCCACCGGTAACTTTTACGTATTGCCACTCCACACCAAACATATCAGGTCCACCTTCACACGGTGAACCAGGCAGCAGCGGGTTGATTTCCAAGACCCAGGCACGGACGAAATTATCCGGAATGAGGCGTGGACTAAAAGCAAGCATATCTGTAATAAAAGGCATATAAACCGGCTGCTGACCATTAAGCACCAACTCAAAATTCCGGCGTTCACTAACTGGATAAGCTCTTTTAGGTTCCACCATACGATGTCCACTGCCATCGTTGCCCCAAGGCGAAACATATTTTTCAGCTACTGGCTGCCATTCTGCCAAATATTTTTCCCTCAAAGTTCATCCCTCCTTTATGTAGTTAATTCTGCTATTACCAGGTAATTCCTTTTGCCAGCATTTAATTTGCTTACACAACGCCAGCATTATTTTGCTGCGCTAACCTAGGAAAGTCTGAATAACTACTAACATTGCTAAGCCTGGCAAACCCATATAACCGACAACTAGTGCTGTAATGGCATTAATACCAATCTTCATACTAAACAAACCTGCAACTAAATTAAAAATAAAAAGTAAAGCCACACCTACAACACCGGTTACCAGCACGCGTACAACAACACGGGCTGGTGTTGCCAGCGCTTTACCTAAGTAATAAAGCATAAACAAGCCAAAAATGGCTGCTACCACCAGATTTAAATCAATTTTAGGCATAAAATAAATTCCTCCTTTCCTCAAACCCACTTAGCGTAACTGGAATCTGGTAACCAGCCTGGCGTGCCTGCTGTAACAACTCTTTATATTTGTTTTCTGAGATAGTTAGCCCCTTAATGGCAGCATCCACCTCTGCTGGTTCTGTCACCTCATTAAAAAAACTCACAGCAGCTTGTCTTGCTTGCAAAACTTCCTTTAATGAGGCAAGAAAATATCTTACAGTAGAGGGTGCTGGACCTGCATGCTTTTGCTTCTTCTCCATTACGTTACCTCCTCAACCAGCTACATAGCATGTACTACACTATATGATGGTTGACCCTCTACTATGACTGTGCGCTGATTTCATGCACTTATTTTCTCTCTAAATAAGCTTACTACAAGCAAAAAGGAACATGCTCAGCATGTTCCTTAAGAAATATTCTGCTCTGCAGCTAAAACTCCCGGCGACCCTCAAGGGCTCGAGAAAGTGTGACTTCATCAGCATATTCTAAATCGCCGCCTACTGGCAGCCCGTGAGCCAGGCGGGTAACACGTATTCCCAGCGGCTTGACTAAGCGGGCAACATAAAGTGCTGTAGCTTCCCCCTCTACCGTGGGGTTTGTTGCTAAAATCACTTCCTTGACACGCCCATCTTGCAGCCGCGCCAATAGTTCACGCATCCGCAGCTGATCGGGACCAATGCCATCAATGGGGGAAATGGCCCCTCCTAAAACATGATAGAGACCTTTATATTCACGCATGCGTTCTAAGGCCAGTACATCACGTGCATCCTGCACCACGCACAGCGAGGAGCTGTCACGTCGTTTGTCTACACAAATTACACAGAGTTCGCTGTCTGTAAAATTACCACAGATGCTGCAGTAATGTGTTTTGTCCTTGGCATTTACCATCGCTCTTGCCATTTGCACCACTTCATCACGGGGTAAAGTCAGAATAAAGAAAGCCAAGCGTTGTGCTGTCTTCGGACCTACTCCCGGCAACTTTTGCATTGCTTCAATTAGATTAGCAATCGAGTCAGGATAAAACACTGCTCGCCGCCGCGCTTATAACAAACCCGGAGGCAAATTAAGTCCACCGGTAACTTTCTGCATTTCGGTCATGATCATTTCATCAATCTTACGTAACCCTTCGTTGACCGCGGCAATGATCATATCTTGCAGCATCTCTAAATCATCGGGATCTACCGCTTCAGGATCAATTTGCAAGTTAACAACTTCCTTTTTACCATTGACCTCAACTCGTACCATACCGCCGCCACTGGTCACTTCCAGGGTTCGCTCTTGTAGTTCCTCCTGTAGTTGAGCCATTTCTTTCTGCATCTTTTGCACTTTTTTCATCATACCACCCATATTGCCATACATCTTTAACCGCCTCCTTACTTTTTGCCAAAATCGTCTATAATCTTACCGCGAAAAATTTCTACAGCTGAATGGACGAGATCATCCTGATCATTTTCAGTTTGGGCCGTTGCCGTTGCCGTCGTCGTCGCCTCAGGTGATGCTCCCTGTTTCTGTAACAAACAGTGAATTTGCGGCTGCGTGCCTAAAGCACGCTCTAAAACCTGCCCCAGAGCCTGCTTATTGGCTTCGTCCTTCATCATATCACAATGGAAAGGCGAGGCAAAGTGAAGCTCTAGCACTGCACCATCAAAGGAACCTAATTCTCCGGAAAGTAATAGGGCATAGGTTTTAATGTTATCCTTTTTGACCTGCTGCAGAATGCGCGGCCAAAGCTGTGTCAGCTTTGGTGCGGCCTGCTTAACCACGGGGTTCTCCTTGACCACTGTCGCTGCTGTTTCGCTTGCTTGGGTTTTAATTTGCTTTACTGCAGTGGCAGGTGCTCTTGCTGCCACGGGGGCAGCCTCTATCACTGGCGCACTTACTTGTGGTAGCGAACCATCATAGCCGAAGATCCGAAAAACAGCTAACTCCCATAATAAACGAGGTCTGGGGGACCACCGTATTTCTGTGAGGAGATCATGCAGAATAGCTAAAACGCGGCCGATTTTAGCCAAACCCAGCGAGCTGGCCTGACGCCACAACCTTTGCTCCCATTCTGCGGCCACACCTAAAGTAGAGGCCTCATCTTGACAAGCCACGGCTACCATTAAGTCACGGTAATATGATATGGCTTGTTGTGTAAAATGATGAAAATCTTTTCCCGCTACGGCAACATCCTGCAATAGTAGTAAAGCCCGCGCCAAATTAGCACTCAACACGGCCTCTGTTAATTCATAAAATACATCTCTACTTACGGCTCCCAGCACTGCCAGCACATCTTCTTCTTTGATTATGCCAGATTTGTATGCCAGTACTTGTTCTAAAAGTGATAAAGCATCCCTTAACCCACCATCTGCTTCTTCTGCCACACGATATAAGGCTTGCTCCTCAAGTTCCCGCCCCGCCACTGCTGCTACTTCACGCAAACGAGTAACGATTTCTGTCAGTTCAATTAAATGAAAATCCAGGCGTTGACAGCGAGAGATAATGGTAGCTGGTAATTTATGCGGCTCAGTGGTTGCCAAGACAAATAAAACCTGCCCCGGAGGCTCTTCCAGCGTTTTTAACAAGGCATTAAACGCCTCCGCAGTTAACATGTGCACTTCGTCAATAATATACACCTTGCAGCGCACTTCTACTGGTGCATAGCGCACCTTATCACGCAGGTCGCGAATCTCATCTATACCCCGGTTAGAGGCTGCATCAATCTCTTGTACATCCATCACGCGCCCAGACTGTATACCACGACAAGCAGGGCATTGGTTACAAGGCTCCCGAGCCGGACCATGCTCACAATTTACGGCCTTTGCCAGTATTTTGGCGACACTGGTTTTGCCCGTTCCCCGTGGGCCGCAGAACAAATAAGCATGTGCCAGCCGTCCTTGCACTAACGCATTCTGCAAAGTTTGGCTGACATGCTCCTGTCCTACTAGTTCTGCAAATGATTGTGGACGCCACTGGCGGTAAAGCGCTTGATAAGTCATTCATACCACCCAATTTTTTTGTAATCTATAGCCTAATTCCCCATACAAAGATAAAATCCTGCCAGTCTTAACTTGTCTGTGCCAGTAAGGTATACAAAAAAATTCCTCTGTTGAGAGGAATTAATTGTTATGATGATGATACAATATTAATGGTCGTGCACCTACCGTTGTCTCTTTCTCTCAAGCGTTACCCAAGCAGTTAGCTCGGACCAGGCTGCCCCGTGGCACCCGCAAGTACTTGCTTACCGCTGCTTCCTTCCGGATCTGACGGGGTTTACAAGCTTACGCCGCACGGGACCCGATCTTCAACGCCACTTACCTGGGTCAGACCCTAAGAAGCTGGAGCCTAGGGCGGGAATTCGACCCTGCTATAGCGGGTTGCAGGTACAGGGCACCGCTACCTCCCCGTCTAGCACGACCAAACTTGTTTTTCAGTATTTATTTATCCTACTATCAATAGATAGGTGGCGGAGAGAGAGGGATTCGAACCCTCGAGACGAGGTTTTGCCCCGTCTACTCGCTTTCCAGGCGAGCGCCTTCGTCCAACTCAGCCATCTCTCCGGACTACAGCTACTTCACTATTATCTTCCACCAGGGCATAAACTACCCCAGCAATATCTTATTCTACTACTCCTTAAGCTTTATTTCAAGTACTTATTGTTACCAATTTACGAGACAGCCGTTAACGGTAGTTTGTAAACTGTAACTCCAATTGATAGTCTTGTTCTTTTAAAAAGCTGATGACCGCCTGTAAATCATCACGATTTTTCCCAGAAACACGAACTTGATCATCTAGAATTTGCGCTTGTACTTTAAGCTTTAAGCCTTTGATGTCCTTGACTATTTTTTTTGCAGTATCCGTTTCAATTCCTTGCTTTAAATGTACCAGCTGACGCACGCTGCCAGCACTGGCTGCTTCTACTTTAGCAAATTCTAAATTTTTAATTGGCACTTGCCGGCGAATCAATTTTGTTTTTAAAATATCAATGACGCTGCGCAGCTTAAAGTCATCATCTGCCACAATTTTTATCTTATCATCTTCTAAACTAACTTCTGCTATACTA
>DASRMS010000173.1:0-6510 GCA_035647835.1 Oscillospiraceae bacterium | reverse complement strand
AATATATTTACTTAACATCTGCATGACCTCATCAACAAAATCAGTTTCCCCTTCGGTAATGGCTGTCTCCAGGCAGGAACGAAAGTGTGTTTGAAAGACCAAAGTTCCTACTTTATTGACAGCTGCTTTTACCGCCGCTATTTGCATTAAAATTTCGGCACAATCTTGTTCTTCACTAATCATCTTACCGATTCCTCTAACCTGCCCCTCAATACGCTTGAGGCGATTTATCAATAATTGACGTTCTTTGTCCAAAACTAACACCACCTGCATTAATTTTCCACTAAATTATATCGTTACTACCTGCTAAATACAACTTTGATCAATAACTGTGAAACTAAAAAAAGCGTACATTTCGTCACCCGAAATGTACGCTTTACATAACTTACCAGCAAAAACCCCACTATGCCGTGGTAACCGTCTAGTTTTGAACTCTCTCCCCACAGGGTGGGTGCACTCCTGTCTGCTTTACATGTCCTCCCTATACAAGGCATATGTGCTGCATCCAGAGACGAGCTCCCGAGTCAAAAGTGTTAGCTCAAAACATGATACGGAAACACTAACATCGCAGGGCTTCTTTTTTTTCTCCGTTATGTGCAAACTAATTATATCAATTTTTTTCGACGCAAGCAAGTGGAAGTTCTCAACATAACAGGCACCACAATACCATAAATATAGAGTAAAAAGGGGAAAGGGTGAGTTTTTTTGACATTCGAAGCCTTGTCAACCATTGTTGTACTTGCCATAATTGTCGAATTTACCACGGAAATCGTCAAATCAATCGTTCCTGCAATACGTGGTCAGTATAGCCGAATAGTTGCCATCCTCCTCGGCATGATCCTCTGTGTTATTACCCGCAGCGGCTTGCTAGAAACTTTTAACATTCAACCAGTTGTCTTCCCGCAGATAGATTACTTCATCACAGGCTTAATTATTTCCCGCGGCAGTAACATCTTGCATGATTTAGTGACCAAGTTAAATATGGCCAACGTTAAACCTTAATTCTTTGTTTTTTCTGCGTGCTGAATATGTAATTCTTTCAGCTGACGTGGTGCTACTTCAGAAGGGGCACCAGTCATTAAATCACTGGCACTGGCCGTTTTGGGGAAAGCCATGACCTCGCGAATAGATTTTTCACCGGCCATTAACATCACCAAACGATCCAAGCCAAAAGCAATGCCACCATGAGGCGGTGTGCCGTAATCAAAGGCCTCAAGTAAGAACCCAAATTGCTCTCGTGCCCTGTCTGCACTAAAACCAAGCAGCTTAAACATTCTTTCCTGCAGCTCACGCTGATAAATGCGCAGACTGCCACCACCTACTTCGACACCATTGAAAACCAAGTCATAGGCTTTGGCTAACACTTGTTGGGGCTCACTTTCTAGAATAGGCAAATCCTCATCACGTGGCGCAGTAAAAGGATGATGAATGGCGACATAACGTCCTTCATCCTGATCAAAATCAACCAGAGGAAAATCTACGACCCACAGGAAATTCAGTTTATTTTCATCCAGCAGGCCTAAACGCTCACCTAACTGTAAACGCAGTGCACCTAAAGCCTGGCAGGCGACATCAAATTCATCTGCCACAAACAACAACAAGTCACCAGGTGCTCCGTCCAGAGTCTGTACAATATTTGCCAGAGTGGCCTCAGCAAAAAATTTAGCTATTGGTGAGCGCACACCCGCTTCTTCGACAAATAAATAGGCCAAACCTTTTGCCCCAAATTGGGCAACAAAAGCCGTTAATTCATCAATTTCCCGCCGGCTGAATTTACCGCATCCTTTAGCATTAATGCCTTTAATTACACCACCTGCGGCCAATGTTTGCTTGAAAACTTTAAACTCTGTACCCGCCACAAGCTGCGAAATATCATGTAGTTCCAAAGCAAAACGTGTATCCGGTTTATCACTGCCAAAGCGCTCCATTGCTTCCTGATATGTCATCCGCGGGAAGGGAGTAGGGATCTCAACCCCCAAAGCGCCCTGATAAATATGCACCATCATTTGTTCCATCAGCTCTAGAATCTGCTCTTGACTACAAAAAGATAGTTCAATATCGATTTGTGTAAATTCAGGTTGACGGTCGGCACGCAAATCCTCATCACGGAAACAGCGTGCGATTTGGAAGTAACGCTCCACACCAGAGACCATTAACAGCTGCTTAAATAACTGGGGTGACTGCGGTAAAGCATAAAACTCGCCCGGATTGACACGACTAGGTACTAAATAGTCACGTGCGCCTTCCGGTGTACTTTTAGTTAAAATTGGTGTTTCCACCTCTAGAAAACCTTTAGCATCAAGGAAATCACGTACCAATTTGCTGACACGGTGACGTAAAATTAGGTTTTGCAGCATTTCCGGACGCCGCAGATCTAAATAACGATACTTCAAGCGTATATTTTCGTCCACTTCAACACCGTCTTCAATATAGAAAGGCGGTGTTTTTGCTTTATTGAGAATGGTTAATGACTGGGCCTTTACTTCAACTTCACCAGTAGCTAATTTGGGGTTTACCGCCTCTGGATCCCGTGCTATCACTTCTCCCTGCACCGTTACCACAAATTCCGTACGGATGCCCTCTGCTTGAGTAAATATGGCCTCATTATGTTCAAAATTAAAAACAACCTGCACCAGACCGCTACGATCCCGTAAATCCAAAAAGATTAATTTTCCGTGGTCACGGCGTCTTTGCACCCAACCACTTAGCGTCACCTGCTGCCCAATCTCTGCTGCCCGAATTTCTCCACAATTACGATCGCGATACTCCATCTACTTTGCCTCCCTAACCAACACGGCCAACTGTTCTACCAACGCAGCCAGAGCCACAGTTTCCTGCTCACCTGTCTGCATGTCCCGCAGTGTAGCCTGTCCGTTCTCCATTTCTTCTTCACCAAGAATTACTAAATAGCGCACACCCTGCTTATTGGCATATTTCAGCTGTGCCTTAAGGCTGCGTCCCAAATAATCTTTATCCGCTGCTACCTTGGCTTGGCGCAAATCCTGCGTCAACTTGAGCGCCTCTTGGGCTGCCACCCCAGCAGTAGCTACAAACACATCTATCCCCTTGTCCTGGCCCGTCTGCACCCCTGCTGCTTCTAATGCCAACAGGACTCGTTCGATGCCCATCGCAAAACCAATACCGGGAACCTCCGGACCACCAAGAATGGATAACAAATTATCATAACGGCCGCCGCCACAAATGGAACTCTGCGCGCCCAAGACTGGTGACATAATTTCAAAAGCCGTCTTCGTGTAATAATCCAAGCCCCGTACTAAACGCGGGTTTACAATATAGCTTTCCCCTAAAGCATCCAAAGCTTGCCGCACCGCCGCAAAATGTTGTGCACAATCATCACACAGCATGTCCAAGAGCGAGGGTACATCCTTGGTTAGTTCCTGACACTGCTCATTTTTACAATCCAAAATGCGTAAGGGATTCTTCTCATAACGCTCCGCACAATCTTTACACAAGTCTCCCACTTTATCTTTTAATTCAGCCTGCAGACGTGTACGATATTGCTCCCGGCATTTAGGACAACCCACACTGTTAATATGTAAAGTAAAATCCTTTAAACCTAATACCCGGAAAAAAAATAACGGTAAACTAATAACTTCCGCATCCACTGAAGCATCATTGCTGCCAAACACTTCCACACCATATTGATGAAACTGTCGGTAACGCCCCGCCTGTGGCCGATCATAACGAAACATCGGTCCCGCATAGTACAGTTTAACCGGTTGGGCCTCACCCTGCATTTTATGCTCCAGATAAGCTCTGGCTACCGAAGCAGTCCCTTCTGGCCGCAGCGTTAAAGAACGCTCACCCCGGTCAGTAAAAGTATACATCTCTTTAGAAACAATATCCGTTACTTCACCCACGCCACGTAAGAATAACTCCGTATGCTCAAAGATCGGCGTTCTTACTTCACTGTAACCAAATAAACGACTGACTTCCCGCACCTTCTCTTCAAAAAACTGCCACGCTGCGATTTCAGTCGGCAAAATATCACGCGTACCACGCGGTGCTTTCGTTAACACTTCATTTCCCCCTCTTCTTATTGCAAAATCATCTGCTTCCCAGCTAGTACAAAAAACCCCCGCCCCTGCGGTCGGGAGTCGGAATTTACCAATTTAATTCTAGCCAATCCACCAAGGCTTGTCAACTATACACCCCCAAATGAATAGCACAATAAGTTATATCTGCTGCTAGCAGAACAAGATCTAGCTGCATATGCTATACAGAACTACATCATTAATTATAGGGGGGTGTTATAGTGTCCAAAAAGAACATTCATCTTCTGCTAGACGATTATGCAGGAGAAGTCAGTGAATTAACGGCCATCACACAATATTTTCATCACCACTTCGTTGTTGCTCACGAAGACGTCGCCGAACTGCTCGAACAAGTTTCGCTCGACGAAATGCGCCATTTTGAAATGTTAGGCGAAGCTCTGCTCGATGCTAGAATAGATCCCAAAGTATATAATGCCCATAAAAATTACTGGCAGGGCAACAATGTCAATTACCAATATAAAGTCTGCGACATCCTTAGAGCAGATATTATTGCTGAACTCGACGCCATCACCCAATACTTCCAACACATCGCCCAAATTCCCAACCCCGCCACGCAAGCCATGCTGCGTGACATTATCCAAGACGAACTCCAACACATCGCGCTCTTCTCCGAAAAACTAGCCAAATACTGCAGCAAATTCGATTACCGCACCTGGCTCAAAAAAAACATCGACAACTACCAACTAGAGCTCCCCGACAAGGAACATGTCATTACCACTCTGCGGTTATCCTAAAAAACCAGCTTTTCAATTCGCCTTTAATATAATTGTAACAATTAATTACGACTTATATCCTAGCACATCGAAAGATAGCGCTAGGATAGTTTTTTAAATAGCTTTTCTAATACTTGCCTACCTACTACGAGGCACTCCTATCTTTTACCCACGTTCCGTAAAGGCACTACCAGAAGTAATGATTTATTTACATGAATCAAATTTGTTATAATCCGCGTACTCGTGTAAGGGCGCGACTTATACAGATAGCTTAATTTAGGAATCACCTCACCTATGTGGGAAACAGAGTGCGAGTCAAAAAAATACGCTCTGTTTAGGATCACCCCCGCATGTGCGGGGACTACCGCCCATTTTATTTGTGGCTTTCTGCCAGAATAGGATCACCCCCGCATGTGCGGGGACTACTTAAAAATACTTGTGTTTGTGAAGATAATCCAGGGATCACCCCCGCATGTGCGGGGACTACTACGGGCGTCCATGTTTCGGGGGTTGTGAGTGCGGATCACCCCCGCATGTGCGGGGACTACGTAAAGTGCACACGTTCAAACGTGGGAAGACAGGGATCACCCCCGCATGTGCGGGGACTACGTACAAGTATAGGAGGCGGCGGCGATCCTCTTGGGATCACCCCCGCATGTGCGGGGACTACTACCGGACGAAGAGCCACCGTAAAAAATTTGTGGGATCACCCCCGCATGTGCGGGGACTACTCAATGTCGGCAAGACAATAATCTATGCACCGGGGATCACCCCCGCATGTGCGGGGACTACGAGCGCAAATATCTCAAAATGGATCCTTTTACGGGATCACCCCCGCATGTGCGGGGACTACTAGCATATTTAAGAAAAATTAATACAACACTAGGGATCACCCCCGCATGTGCGGGGACTACAAAAAGTATGCGAGTTCTGCAAATTTCACACTGGGATCACCCCCGCATGTGCGGGGACTACACAATGGAGCGGATAGCAAGAGGCATCCAGAAGGGATCACCCCCGCATGTGCGGGGACTACCACATTCCGCGGGCAGTTTCCGATAACGGGCGTGGGATCACCCCCGCATGTGCGGGGACTACAACCATATGTCCACCACAAAAGATGTAAAATGGGGATCACCCCCGCATGTGCGGGGACTACCTGGCTAGATTCTTATTAGTGACTTTTATATCGGGATCACCCCCGCATGTGCGGGGACTACCTCTTTATAGCATGCAAACTTTTTACAAACCAGGGATCACCCCCGCATGTGCGGGGACTACCTATTACTACACCATCAAAATTTGTGTATGTTGGGATCACCCCCGCATGTGCGGGGACTACTAGCCTGTGGAAAATCATAGAGGATAGAATGTGGGATCACCCCCGCATGTGCGGGGACTACCTAATAGCGGACGCCCCATAATCGGCTCTAAAGGGATCACCCCCGCATGTGCGGGGACTACAGCAAGTCGTTCATAAAAAACCCCGGCTTTATGGGATCACCCCCGCATGTGCGGGGACTACATGTTATAATCCTTCCCTTTTCATGCACCTCGGGGATCACCCCCGCATGTGCGGGGACTACTGACTGGTACAACTAGGAACTCATCAACGCCGGGGATCACCCCCGCATGTGCGGGGACTACCGGCTGGAAAGGTATGCTCAAAATAAACTGCTGGGATCACCCCCGCATGTGCGGGGACTACACATGATGAATAC
>DASRMS010000172.1:0-1008 GCA_035647835.1 Oscillospiraceae bacterium | reverse complement strand
TTGCAGCAACAATCCCACCAACGGTTACAATTAGTTCTTTCGTGCCTTCATCTAAATTGCTGAAATATTCAACTGCGTTTTTAGCCCATTCGACCAACGGCATTAAGGCTTTTGAAATAATTGCGCCAAACTCCTCCATTAGGTCGCCAGCGGAGTTTTTTAATTGAGTCAAACTACCGCCAAAAGTTTTGGCATCCTCTTTTGCCACTTCAAAAGCATTACCTAATATCTCCTGCGCTTTCGCTGCTAATAGCGATTCATCCTCAATCCCTTTCAAGGCTGGTATGTAACGCTTTAGCATAGTTGCGTCGCCATCCTCTAATGCTGCAGTGTACCTCATTGCGCTTGCTGCCGAAACACCAAAAGCCGACTCCATGGCAATTGCATTCTTAACCGCTCGCTCCGATTGTCCAGCCGTCAAACCCATCGTCTGAGCCATCTGCAACATACCCAGCGTGGTTTCGTCACCTGTCAGAGTTACCGCTTGCAAGTCACTAGCAAACTTCTTAAACCTTGCTGATAGTACCTCGACGTCTCCGCCTGTGGCATTAATTGCAGCGGATAGTTTACGCTCTGCTTTTTCTTGAGTTATGAAACTGCTAACCATCACACCACCAGCCGCAACGATTGCTGCCGACATGATAGAAGCCTTTTTGCCTGCGTTCTCGAAACTTTTGCCTATGCTTTCAAGTTTCTCGTTTGCCACACGAGCAAAACGGTCAATATCCCCAGTCGCCTTACCTATCCCAGCCTCAAAGTTCTTTACATCTGCCGTTATGATTGCGTTTAAACTCATTCTTTTTTTCTTTTAAGGTTGACTACTTTTGGCTGTTTGGCTTTGGCTTTGGCTTCGTTGTATTCTGCCATTCTTCTTTCGTATAACTCTCTTATCTCATTCGATACCTTCTGTTTACGCCTGCCGTCTAAAGGCAAGTACTTATCAATCGTTCGGGGTAAACTTTTCGGGTTTAGGTGTGAGCCAATCCTGCTTTCAAACGCAATTAAGCG
>DASRMS010000171.1:0-1078 GCA_035647835.1 Oscillospiraceae bacterium | reverse complement strand
AAAAAACAACCCAGCATCAGCTGATGCTCAATAAACACTGTTCGAGCGCTACCCATGAGCTCGGCTATGTTTAATAGCTTCTGTGACCAGTTGAGACCCTGTTCTAAACTGGTCACGCGAAACCATGTCCAAGCAAACATGACCGCTAACAAGGTCAGTAGCCAACCCACTATGGCATTAAGCGGACGCAGCACTTTTATTTGCAAAATACCGCCCAGCAACTGCTTTACAAGTCGCTCAATAATTAACAACAGACCATGAATGCCACCCCAGACAATAAAGTTCCATGCGGCGCCATGCCACAACCCACCAATGAGCATGGTTAGCATGAGGTTTCTGTGGGTGAAGAGCGCGCTGCCTCGATTTCCGCCCAGCGGAATATACAAGTAATCGCGCAACCATGTGGAGAGCGATATGTGCCAGCGTTGCCAAAAATCCGAAAAACCCAGTGCGCCATAGGGGTTACGGAAGTTAATCGGTAAACGAAAGCCCAACGCCAAGGCCGCGCCTATGGCACAGGTTGAATAACCAGCAAAATCACAAAAAATCTGCCCAGTAAAAGCAGCGGTGGCTATCCACGCTTGGGCACTACTGATGTCATCTAGAGCAAAAAGCTGATTGGCAATGGGGGCAAATACGCTGTCGGATAACACCACTTTTTCAAACATGCCCAGCACCATAAACGCTAGCCCAACTGTTAGACCCTGCATGCTGCTTTTACGCGGTGTTTCAATTTGCTCGCGCATAAAAGTCCAGCGCACAATGGGCCCAGCAACCAACTGAGGGAAAAAAGACACATAGAGGGCGTAATCCCGCCAGTTACGGGTTGCTTTAAACTTGCCACGATAGACATCGATGCAGTACGACAGGGAATGAAAGGTATAAAAAGAGATGCCTAAGGGCAAAATAATACTAAACTCATAATCAGGCATGTGGATTGAAAAAACCGCTAGAAAGTCCTGAATGACTTCAAAGAAAAATACGATGTATTTAAAAAATATTAAAATACTGAGGTTGGCCACCACGGTGAGGGTTAAAAATATTTTTTTATGGGCCTGCTGTGCTTTATCAATGGCGA
>DASRMS010000170.1:0-2102 GCA_035647835.1 Oscillospiraceae bacterium | reverse complement strand
TGAAACTGGCCATGTGTTCGCCTCGCTTTTTATTGCAGTATATCACGGGATTAAAAAAGCCCCGCATGTGCGAGGCTGGTTTGCTGGTTAAATGCTATTAAATATATGCGCTATCACATCGACCGTCCATCCGTTGCCTAGACTAGCTCCCATGTAAAACATCCTGCGCTTTTTCTCTGACCTTTTGCGGCCTTTAGTATTGTTGTGGAATGCTTTAATCCGACAGATTGAGCTGCCTCTTTAGCTGTACTGTAAACGACCCCACTTTCCTTACACCTAACTTTGGTTGCTGATGGATTTTTCTCCCCAGATATAGCTGCTACCCTGGCCTTGGTCAGCTTTTCTATATGCTCCTTAGTTAATTTTTTCCTATAAAATGGGTTTTTATCTCCGACCTTCATTTGTGCTAATTTAGATAACCTTGCCCTTGCGTCTGGGTTGTTCTTGTAAAACAGCAGTCTTGATTTTCTTGCTTTTTCTATCTCCGCATCCGTTGGTTTCCTACCAAGTTGGCCTTCCCCTCCTTTTGTCATATTGTAACCATTACCAAATGCGCCTAGTTTTGAAATCCACTCAATTTCCATTGAGTTTAATTCGTCCTCGTTTTCGCAAAAGCACAAAATATCTTTTTTAAAATTTTCCTTCCCGTACTTCTTTATCGCTGATTTTATTGCCACCCCTGACCCATAATAGAGATTCTCTATATTTTTACAGGTGTGCTTCCCTACATAGATTTTTCCGTTTAAAAGATTTGTTATCCGGTAAATATACATAAACATACGCAACCCCCTTGTCGTCCAGCCATTATACTATACTGTCCAGTCGTTGCAAGACAGAATATGGCTTATTACCTCCACTGTAAAACCGTTACCTAACATTTTATATCGCTGAGTATTGCTGACGTGCGCTGTATATCCGGACGGGACTGTTTGTAAACGCTCGCACTCAATGGGGGTTAGTTTGCGGTATGTTATCAAGCCTTCATCAAGAACAAGCCAGCCTTTCTTGTTGCGCTTGATCATGCTCTTGGCGTTTTCTTTGTACATAGTTGATAAAAGCGCTCGTGATTTTTCAGTAAAAACCAACTGTCGGCGACTCTTCGCGAAATAGCTTTTTAAGTTTCCGCCTTTATAGTAGTTAGCATCTATACAGTGCGCTTTATCACGATCAACTCCGCCATTTTCAATAACGTCCGCAAGAACAAGCCCCTTATCCTTAGGCTGCCCAAACTCCCAATTTGCCCAGTAGTAACGCTGTCTGTTTTGTGCGCTGACCAATGCTGAATTGATAAAAACAGGATCAACACCCAAATGCTCACTGATAACGCCCAAATACTCTTTCTTCATCTTGACGTTTTCAAGCATAAACTTGACATCAGGGTTAACGCTGCGAATGTGATTTAAAATATCAACATATACAAAGAATAGCTTAGAGCGTGGGTCATCAAACGCTAGCTGCTTACCTGCAAAGCTAAACCCCTGGCATGGGCTGCCGCCAATCAGCAGGTCAATACTAGACCAATCAATACCCCACTCACGCCACGCTGTTACATCGCCCAGCTGGATAGTGTTAGGGTAGTTGGCCTGAGTTACAGTAATTGCGTACTTATCAAGCTCCGCTGCATAGTATTTACTTACATTGATACCCGCTCTTTCAAGCGCAATCTGACCGCATGACATGCCGTCAAACAAGGACAAAACATTCATTTTCATAACTCCAAATACCTAATTAAACTACTATCATCTACCGGATGCTCACCGACTGATATTACCCATGCCGCATGTTTTTCATGGTTTGGGTTCACGCTGCCAAGCATTTCGTCATGCGCTATATTCAGGTATGGTACTAGAGTTTTATGGCTCATCTGCTCAGTGATCTGAAACGAGAACACCTTTACATACTCACTGTTACCGCTGACCAGTAGCGTCACGTTAAATCGGTGCTGCATCCTCTCTATTGCATGGAAGTGAAAACGGTTGGGAATCACCTGCTTTAGCGTACGCGTGTTAAACAGCCTAACTCCCTCAATCCCGCGCACCCACACAAACGCTATCTCATGCATGCTTGATAGCGCGATTCTGTTGGTACGTTTAATCATCTTC
>DASRMS010000169.1:0-20736 GCA_035647835.1 Oscillospiraceae bacterium | reverse complement strand
ATTATAAAAGACAGTATTCAACTAGTTGATGCGAGATTGATATATTTACAGTGTGAACTCCTGAGTGGCAACGACAATTTTATTACTACAACGTTTGAAAGAAATGTTGAACTGATAAGTGATAAAGATGCAAATATTTATCTTAGTACTACGTTGGAGTTTGAAAAGGATTCACAATTTTCATTGCATTGTATTCATAAGGGACATTGTTTAGCCACACTAGATTTGAATGAGGTTGAATTTGAAAGGTATTTATACTCTATTGCTGTTCCATTGTTGTTGCCTTATGCAAGAGAATGTGTTGCAAACACGATGATAAGGATGGGACTAGCCCCTTATAATCTCCCTACTATGGATATCCTTTTGTCTGATGAGAGCAATAATAGAGAGAACGAGGGGGGAGAGTAATCAATTGCCGACTAAAGAAACCTTAAGATTTCGAGAATCGGAAGAAACCCCTGATTACATAAAGGATGTTGTAAGAGATATTGCTGACCATTTTAAGACTCGTAGATCTTACCTTGTAGATTTTTGTCATTTGATTAGCCGTTCTTGGAATTGGGAAGTTGTTGACGTTGAAAGGAATTTAGAAAAGTGGGAGAAATGGTTTAAGGCATCTTATAAAAGACATAACCCTACTAAAATAATTGATTTAGTTAAAAAGGCATTTTTTGTCTGTACGACAAAAAATGATATTATGAAGATTAGAGGAACAATAGCAGAAGCATTGTTAATAGGAAAATTCGGGGGTATGGAACTTTTGAACAATCCGGGGGGCAAAACAGTAGGTTGGGGTGTCGTAGTTTATTTAAACGACGAAAAAGTCCGTTATCATTGTATCGAAAAGAAATATGCATCTTGTAGAAGTCGTCAAACGGTTGATTTGGGTATTTTTGACGGATACCATGCCAAGTTTTATGAAGTTAAAGTTTCCCCTTCAGGTATAGGTTGCAAAGAAAGTAAATACTTAAATGAACTGACTAATGAGATGGAAAAAACCGAAATAACTTTTGAATTTTGGTTTGTTGCTCTTGATTCAAAGCAAGCAATTATGACGAGACTAGAAAAACAAAAAGCCATTTTTGAAAAACAAAGATTCGAAATCATGGGTAGCCAAGAATTATCCGCATAGAAATTCCACTCCTTCTTATCCTATTATGTGAATTACCAAACTATTTGAATACTGATAGATCAGCATATTTATGTCTCTGTTATTCTCACTCAAATTATCTTAACGGTGCAATTTATGGAATCCTTAAAATCGTAAACTGACATTGTCTTATAGTCAGTTGGCGATCTTTGTTCTACTGGTAAGGATCGCCTTCGCAATTAGTGCTGTTACAGATGTGGCCAGTAGAATAGGTGCGCTTTTCTTGTACTAGACAAGCCCCCTGCAGCATATAAATACTATGTGCTAAAGGAGGCTTTTACTATGAAAAGATTAGTGACTACAGCACTTTTACTGTTAGTTCTCTTGATGATTGGCTTACCCACCCTGCTGATCCGAGCTTGCGCTTCTCCCACAGAAGCTCCGCCAGAGGAAGCAGTTGATCGTACGCCACTATCTTCACCAGCTGAAGCAATCAAGCTCAAAGTATTTCAACACCACACAAGCGAGCTGGCAGAAATGACGCTGGAAGAGTATCTGGTGGGAGTACTAGCAGCCGAGATGCCGGCATCCTTTGAACTGGAAGCTTTAAAGACACAAGCTGTCGTGGCGCGTACCTATACGGTGAACCAAATGTTGGCTTACGGCGGCAAGGGTTGTGCTAAACATGCAGGGGCTGATATCTGCTCGGCATCAAGTCACTGCCAGGCTTGGCAAAGTGAAGAGCAAGCTCTTGCTAAATGGCCGAAAAATGAAGCCGCGGGCTATTATAATAAATTGCGCACGGCTGTGCGAGAAACAGCCGGTCAAGTAATCACCCATGATGGTAAGTTAATCGATGCCGTGTTCCATTCTACCTGCGGTGGTCAGACGGAAAATAGTGAAGATGTCTGGTCTACTGCCCTCCCCTACCTGCGTAGTGTGAGCTGCACTTATTGCCGCGGTTCTCGTTGGTACAAAACAGAACACGCAGTGAGCGCTGCCAAATTTGCTGAGGCCATTGTCCCCTATGTGTCAGCTTTACCGGTTGCTGCCAATGGCCGCCCTCTGTTAGGCACAGCCAACCGCTCTGCTACCGGCCGCATAAAAAGTTTAGTTATTGCGGGTGAGCCCGTGACCGGGCGTGATTTTCGCACAGCGCTCGGGCTGCCTTCCACAAATGTACAGTGGGAAGTAATTGAGGATAAAGTGCTTTTTACAGCACAAGGTTATGGACACGGTGTGGGCTTATGCCAGTATGGCGCTGATGGCCTGGCCAAAGCAGGCCAGAGCTGCACAGAGATTATTAATCATTATTATAAAGATGTGAATATTACCACAATTCCCGTGCCTTAGGCGTATAAGCAGGAAAATAATGGACATAATACCTCGCAAGGAGGTGATGTCCAGATGAAGAATATTTTTGCACCCTTGGCTCCGTTAAAGAAAATACGACCCAGCCGTAAGGTGCTGCTTGTCGGTGGGTATGTACTGGTGATAGCATTACTGCTCTCTGCTGCCGTGTGGCGCGGCTACTTACCCCATCCGCGAAGCTTATTTGCTGGTAAAGAACCAGAAGTGCCGCCCGTACAACAGCCTGTGGAAACAGAACCACTGACGCCACCTGCCCTAGAGGGTGAGGGGGCGCTGGAAGGGGAAGTTCCAGCTGCAGGTGACGAAACTACGCCTGCGCTGACGCTGCCGGCAGTTCCCATGGCCTGGCCGCTAGAAGGCACCATGCTGGCTGAACACCATGAAGTGTATCGCATTGGTAATACCTTGCGTGCGCATGTTGGCGTTGATATTAGAGCTGAAGCTAACACTGAAGTTAAGGCTGCTTGGCCTGGTGCGGTGGATAGAGTTACCGAAGATCCTCGCCTGGGTTGGTTGCTGGAGATTCGTCACGGAGGCGACTACATTACCCAATACGCTAATTTACTGGAAGAACCCTACGTTGAAGTGGGTGATGAAGTAAAGCAAGGACAAGCAGTAGGTAAAGTAGGTGGCAGTGCAGCCCTCGATGCTGTTGAAGGTACTCATTTACATTTTGCTATTTATCGTGAGGGTGAGGCTCTAGATCCTGTACAAGTAATCTCTCCCCGTTAAAACAGCCGTCAAGGCTGTTTTTTTTTGGTGTGCCCGGCATGGGCGGTAGCTTGCGACAGGGGACGTTTCTCGCTATGGCAAAATATATTTCGTAGGGGCGTCACTTTGTGCGCCCGCACCAGATAGAAGCAAGTGAATAATTAAAGCCTGACCCCGAAAATTTAGGCAAATTAGCTGGAAATCAAAGCCAATCGCGCTTTATGTGTCATAAATGCCCCTCCTGAACATATATTTTTTAACAAGATAGATTGAAGGGGGCGGCCCGATGCAGGATTATATTGAGCAGCGCGTGCTGGAAATCAGCAATTATATACTGGAAACCGGTGCCACAGTCAGGCAGGTAGCAAAGAAATTCGGCGTTTCCAAATCTACTGTACATAAAGATGTAACTGAACGACTCCCCTTTATCAATCGCTTTATTGCGCGTGAGATAAAAGTGATTCTCGAAAAAAACAAGTCAGAACGTCATTTACGGGGTGGGGAAGCAACACGTCAAAAGTACCTCGACGAGAAAAAGAGTGAGTAAAAAAGGAAAATTAACCAAGTTAGCGAAATATTATAAAGAAAGATAAAGAGGGGACAACTTTAGTGATCCTTTTTTGCCTGGACAAGCTTTTATTAAGCAGAGGTGAAGTCGTTTGAGTCTTGGAACTGATATGGGAATAGATTTAGGTACAGCTACAGTGCTAGTTCATTTGCGTGATAAAGGAATTGTTTTACATGAACCTTCCGTGGTAGCCATAGAAAAACACTCACGCAAAGTGTTGGCGGTCGGTGAAGCTGCCCGTAGAATGTTAGGTCGTACCCCCGGTAATATTATTGCGACGCGGCCACTGCGCGAAGGTGTAATTGCCGACTTTGATGTGACGGAAATTATGCTGCGCCACTTTATCGCCACGGTAAGTAATAAAAGAAGGCTTTTGCGTCCCCGCGTGATTGTTTGTATCCCTGCTGCCACCACTACCGTGGAGCAAAAAGCGGTCATTGAGGCTCTGCAGCGCTCTGGTGCCCGTGATGCCTATTTAATTGAAGAACCACGGGCAGCAGCCCTGGGCGCCGGCCTGGATATTTTCCAACCTACCGGCCATATGGTGATTGACATTGGCGGCGGTACTACTGATGTCGCGGTCCTCTCCCTTGGTGAGACAGTGGTCACCGAAAGTGTACGCGTGGGCGGCAATAAATTCGATGAAGCCATTGTGCGCTACATTAAAAAAGAATTCAATTTATTAATTGGTGAACGCACAGCAGAAGAACTAAAAATTAAGGTGGGCACAGCCTTCCCCAACAATCGTGACTTAGAAGTGGAAATTCGCGGCCGCGACATGGTTTCCGGGATGCCAAGATCGCTGATGGCCAGTTCACATCATGTCTTAGAAGCAATTAATGAACCATTAGAGGCAATTGTGCGCAGCGTGCGGCATATCTTAGAAATCACCCCACCAGAATTAGCTGGTGATGTGATCGAGCATGGCATTATCATGACCGGCGGCGGTGCCATTTTAGACGGCTTGGACAAGCTGCTGACCCGCGAAACAGGAGTCAATGTTTATCTGGCGGATGACCCGATTGCCTGCGTGGCCCTTGGTACGGGCAAAGCACTGGCACAACTGGAGAAAATCACCCACACCCTGATTTCACCAAAACGGATTTCTTCGACCTTATAACTTTATTGCCAGCTGCCACTTTAACATTAAACAATACAAGATATTGCACCAAAACAAAGCAAAGAGCGAGGACTCCCCCTCGCTCTTTGCTTTGTGGTTAAGACCGCCCTACCAAGAAGCTTAAAAAGTATAGTACAGCAATGCTGTTAAAGTATAAATAGTCTAATCGTTCACGGCAAATTCATCGAGAGCTAATAAGCGCTGCACAGTATCATCTTCTGCACAACCACAATCACCTTCGCCCATGGTATGTATTAGCCCGGTTAAATCTTCTAATTCCCCCAACAAGCTATGGTAATCAGCCAAATCCATCAATACTGCTGAGACACGCCCCTTTTTAGCGATAAAAAGAGGTCCATTGTGCAGTGTATTCATTAATTCAAACAGACGCCGCCTCACTTCAGTAATGTTTTTTATTCTAATACCCATATTTCCCCTCCACTTTCTCATATTTTTTTAATTCCACTCAGCGTTGGCTTTTCCTGCCGCCTAGGCAAAGAATGTCAGGAAAAGTGCAGGAATAGAGAAAGTCCTAATAGCACAGTTTATGGTAGAGAGAGGCAATTTGTGAGGAGTGACTCAAAATGGCGATCAGAAGAAAAAAAGTTAAGGGCAGTACAATTGTGGTCCTGCTGTTACTCTTGTTTTTCTTGTGGCTAGCTTCTGTCTGGGTACGGATTTATGAGCGTTCTCCACTCCCGGAAAAAGTACCGCAGCAGACTATGCCCGGCATTATGAATGTGCTGATTGTAGGCGTGGATCAACGCGACGATGAACCTAGCCGCGCCGATACGATTATGATTATGAGTATTAACCAGCTCTCCCACGAGGCCGCTTTAGTTTCTATTCCCCGTGACTCTCGTGTCCCCATTCCTGAACACGGACTAGATAAAATTAATCACGCCATGCAGTTTGGCGGCCTGCCCCTGCTGCGGCAGACAGTAGAAAATTTATTGCACATCCCTATTCACTATTATCTTTACACCAATTTCGCCGGTTTTGCCCAAATGGTTGATGCCCTAGGCGGTATAAGTTTAGAGGTGGAGCGGGAAATTATTGGTCTTGCTGGGCAGCCCATTGTTGAAGCGGGGCCACAACATCTAACGGGCAGCCAAGCCCTATCCTATGCCCGTTTTCGCTCCGATGCTGAAGGTGATTTTGGTCGCATGCGCCGCCAGCAGCAAGTAATGAAAGCGATCCTCAAACGCCTGCGGCAGCCAGCCAGTCTGCTGCGTCTGCCGCTATTAACGGAACAGTTCGCCCAACATCTGCGCACCGACATGAGTATCCCTACCTTAGCAGCCTTCGCCCGCACTGGTGCCAGCCAAGACTATGCAAAACTACCCAGTGTCCAACTGCGCGGTAGGGTGACTACCATTGAGGGTATCTCCTACGTGTTGCTCGATGAGGAGGCACTGCAGGAAACTGTACGCCGCTACCTGCGTTGGGAGAACGCTGCTATTACCAACTATCATGCCATTTAAATCTATTATGTGCGGGCGAACACAGTTCGCCCCTACGCGTGTGTTTTGGAGATTTTTATGACCAGGTTATTTCTGCTGATTAACCTTACTGGCTGACTTTGCGTAAGATAAGGGTGTGTTGGTGCGGTCTGGGTGATCGCAAAATTTGCGAGGATTTGCGGCCGAGGTGCGGGCGAACACAGTTCGCCCCTACGCGTGTGTTTTGGAGATTTTTATGACCAGGTTATTTTTGTTGATTAACCTTACTGGCTGACTTTGCGTAAGATAAGGAGGTATTGGTGTGGTCTAGGTGATCGCAAAATTTCCGAGGATTTGCGGCTGAGGTGCGGGCGAACGCAGTTGGCCCCTACGTGTGTGTTGGACATTTTATGGGAGTTTGGGTTTTTGCGTTGCTTAAGCTTACGCGCTACGGCAGGTTATTTTGGCGCTGGCTGAACAGAAAGGTGGGATGGCGTGCAAACTGTGACTGGTAATATACATATTCACAGCACTCATTCTGATGGTGCTGGTACCATTGAGGAGATTACTCAGGCAGCCGCCGCGGTCGGTCTCGATTATCTAATTATTACTGATCACCAAACTTTAGCTGGTTTAGCGCAAGAAGGCTATCAGCAGGGCGTCCTGGTGCTTTGCGGTAGTGAAATTAACCGTACGAGCCACCACTATTTAGCTTTGGGCATTGACGAGGAAGTCCCTAACAACGATGACCAGCCCCAAAAAGTGATTGATGCTGTTAACGAGCAGGGGGGGCTGGGCTTTATTGCCCACCCTTATGAGACCGGTTCCCCTTTTGTTTTAGATGGTATTACTTACCCCTGGGAAAACTGGCAGGTCGAGGGCTTCTGCGGCATTGAAGTCTGGAACTGGTGTTCACAATGGCGTGATAGTGCTCAAGGGCTACTCTCCACGCTTTATCATGCCTACTTTAAGCCAGAGGCACCAATTACCGGCCCTTGTCCCCAGGCCTTTGCCCAGTTTGACCGCCTCACGCAGCAGCAGAAACTAACGGCCATCGCCGGCTCTGACGCCCACGATTACCACCTCCGCTGCGGTCCTCTCCGCCGCCGCATCTTTCCCTACCAGTATCTCTTTCGCACTGCCAATAACCACCTGCTCCTGCCGCAGAAACTCTCCTCTGACGCCACAGAGGCCAAACGACAAATTCTTACTGCTCTTCGCCAAGGCCGTGCCTTTATTGCTAACCATCTTGTGGGCAGTGCTGAGGGCTTTTCCTGTACTGCCAGCAGTGAAGCTGGTATCTTTCAACTGGGCGATACCGTCAAACTCACTCCCCACGCGGCCCTCGAGATTATTTGTCCTTCCACGCCACGCCCGCCTAGTGTGACCGTGATCCGCAATGGTCAGCCCTGGCGGCAGCAGCAGGCTCACCACTGGCGTCTCAACCTGCAGCTGCCGGGAACTTATCGCCTGGAAGTACGTCTCAATAGCAAACCATGGATTTTTACTAACCCCCTTTATGTGATGTAAATTACAGCAGAAGTAGACAGAAGCCCGCGGCGGCTTCTTTTTTTTCAGCGAGCTTAAGATATTTTTTCAGGTCAATGCAGCCTAAAAAGGCAGCACAGCCGGCGCTGCAGCCCGCTAAAAATCTTCCTTAACATTGTTAAATAATCACTTAATTTGCTTAACATTTAAAGGTAATTGCCAAGCGCTGTAGAAATTATCATCAATTAAGAAAGTGGTGGAGGTTGGAGCATGGACAAATATGATACGCCAGGCACAAAGTCTGGTAATCCCCTGCAGAGACTATGGAAAAAATTTAGAAGCTGGAAAAAACCAGTACAGGTATTAGTGGTACTGCTGCTGGTGTTACTACCTGCCGTCTGCTATGGAGCATGGTACTACTACCGCATTACCAGACCGGCGCATCTTTTTACAGATCCTCCTCTGCCTACGCCCCTAGAAGAAGAAAAGCCACCAGAAGTGGACTGGGATGTAGACAACTATTTTAGTAAAAATATCGTCAATATTGTGCTGTTAGGTTTTGACGGCAGTGAAGCACGTGATGAAGTTTATTCTGTCTACCGCACTGATACGATTAAAGTTGTTTCTTTTAATTTTGATGAGGAAAAAGTCCACATCATCGATATCCCCCGCGACAGTTATACGCGCATTGCTACTACGCCAACTTATGATAAAGTTAACCATGCTTATTATTTTGGCTATAAATACGGCGATGGCGATGACCACCACGCCAGCGGCCTTAACTATACCCTGACCAGTGTCAGTAATATTTTAGGTGGGCTGCCTTTTACCTACTATGCCTCTGTGGATATGGATGCTGTAGTGGAAATGGTGGATGCGATCGGCGGCGTAAAATTTGATGTGCCCTTTGATGTTTATGATACCAAAGGTAAGCTACGCATGGCCAAGGGAGAACAAACCCTGCAAGGCAAAAACTATCTCTGGTATCTGCGCACCCGGGCTGTGGGCGGCGATATCGGTCGTGTTAACCGCCAAACAGATCTACTTTTAGCCACCTTGGACCATTTACGTAATCAAGGTTTGATCAAAAATATTCCCACTTTATATAACACCTACCAAGAATTAATCGATACTAATCTGTCCAATCAGCAGATTATTTCACTTGCCATGTTTATAGGCAAACTAGGCCGCGGTGCCATTCAGCAGCATACTTTACAAGGCGGCGGACAATCCCGTGATGGCATCTATTATATGGTGCTGGACCGCAACATTACTTCCACTGTGATGCAGGAGGTCTTTGGCATCGACCATCTGCCGCCGCTGCAGGCGCAGCTAACGGATACTAAACCCAAAGCTCCCAAAAATTTTGCCGCCGGTGTGACTGGTGCCGCCGGCAAGCAAAGTATTAGTTTAAGCTGGCAGGCAGGGGACAGCCACACTCAGGCCTATCATCTTTACCGCAGCGTTAACGGTCGGGCAGAAAAGCTGATCTCCAGTAAACAAGAGGGTAAAAGCTACACTGACCAAGACGTTGCCCCGGGCAACGCCTATCGCTATCGTCTCGAAGCTATTAACCATCGTGCCATTTCTGATTCAGTCGCCGTCAGCATCAACATTGAAGCTCTTGTCCCACCAGAGAAACCAGAAGTGCCAGAAGTACCAGAAAAACCAGAGGTGCCAGTGGAACCGGAGGAACCAGAAGAGCCGGAAGCACCGGAAGAACCACCAACACCACCAGCAGACCCCGAACTGCCACTGGATCCTCCTCCTGCCGATCCACAACCGCCGGCGGCAACAGGCTAAATTGGCTGTCTAAAAAATTAGAAGGTGACGAGGATGTTTAATAAACTTGCTTTCCACAGCAAGGAATTTATCAAGCTTTTTTATTCCCCCCTGCGCAGTCGCCAGAAATCAGCCAAGAAGCAGCTGCGCACTAAATACGCCAAATATTATGCTCACTATCCCGTACAGACTGATCTGATCCTCTACGAATCTTCCTATGGCCGAGGGCTGACATGCAATCCCTATGCTATTTTTAAAGCCTTCCTGCGGGACGAGCTCTTCACAAAATTCCGCCATGTCTGGGTGCTGGAAAACCTGGAGGAGCACCAGGAACTCAGAGAAAGCTTTAAAGATTATCCCAACGTTAGTTTTGTACAGTACGAATCTGATCAATATCTGAAGTATTTGGTTTCTGCCAAATACTTGATCAATAACACTTCCTTTGCCAGTTACTTTGCCAAGAAAAAAGAGCAAATTTATCTTAATACCTGGCACAGCATTACCGTAAAAAAACTGGCTTTTGATCTGCCCCAAGGCAGATTAGCCAGCGGGAATATGCTGCGCAATCTCTTGGCGGCTGATTATATTATTTCAGCCAACCGTTTTACCACGCAAATCTTTAAAGAGGCCTTTAAATTGGCTGGTCTCTATCAAGGCAAAATTATCGAGAACGGTTATCCACGCAATGATTTGCTCTTGCAGACGCCACGTACCACCGTGATCAAAAAACTACAAGCACTAGGTATCGCGGTCGAAGAGGATAAAGAAATCATTCTTTATGCCCCTACTTGGCGTGGCAATAACTTTTTTAAACCTGACGATAGTATTACAGAATATGTGGAGGTACTCACCACATTACAACAGCAGCTGGATACCAGTAAATATCAGATACTGATTAAACCGCATCCGGCAGTGGACAAACACATCACGCCAGAGCAAACTAAACAGCACGGTAATCTGTTTATCCCCGGCAGCCTTGATACCAATGAACTGCTGGCCGCTGTTGATATTCTCATTTCCGACTACTCCAGTATCTTCTTTGATTTTATGCTCACTAATCGCCCCATTCTTTTTTATATTCCCGATTTAGAGCAATATCAGGATCAACGCGGCACCTATTTTTCGCTGGCTGAACTGCCCGGTCCCGCCAGTAAAAAGCTGAGCGAGATCAGCAGCTGGATTATTCATCTGGAGGAAATGCAGCAAACATATCATGACATTTATGCTGAGACTAAAGCCTGGGTCTGTGAGTATGACGACGGACAGGTCTCAGAAAAAATACTTGATATTGTCTTTAGGCGGCAGGAAGAGCCTTATAACGTGTTGACGGGGCTGCCAACTACCAAAAAGAAACTGCTCATCTATGCTAGTAGGTTAAAGACCAATGGCGTGACCTCTTCGCTGATCAATCTTTTGCAGCACCTGGATTACGAACAATTTGATGTCTCTCTCATTGCCACTAAAATTAAGCAAGCAGATGTCATTGAGAATGTGGTCAAACTGCCGCCGCAAGTCAGAGTATTTGCCCGTAACGGCACCTATAGTGCTGCTTTAGGTGAGGATATCCGTAATCAGTTAGTCAGACGTTATGGCCTGCGGAATTGGTTTTTTAAAAAGATCTTTCCCCAGCAACTTTTCCAACGCGAATTTAGTCGCTGTTTTGGCAATAGCCAGTTTGATTATGTGCTTGATTTCTCTGGCTATGGACCGTTCTTTGCTTATTTACTGCTGCAAGCGACAGGTGCTAAACGTTTTATCTGGCAGCACAGTGATTTGTGGGTAGACCAGAAGCGGGTAGTTTCAGGGCAGGAGAAAACCTATTATCAGCGGCAAGCAGGTATCAAAGCCGCATTTTCTCTCTATCCCTACTTTGATAAAATTGTTGCCTGCGGTGAAGCAATCATGGAAGTTAACCGCAAGAATCTTGCCACACCGGCCACTTACGCTAAGTTTACTTGTGCCACAAATCTGGTTGACAGCCAGCGTATTGCCGCCAGTCTGCAGCAGCCGCCGGACCTGGTCATGGACAGTCAGGGCTATCTGCTGCGCCCTCAGGCCGTAGACCACGGCAGGCTAGTGCTAGGGGAAGTCATTAAGTTACCGGCAGCCGATACCATCAATTTTGTGACCATGGGTCGTTTATCCCCGGAAAAAAACCAGAAAAACCTCATTAATGCTTTCGCCCAGCTCCATGCAAAAAATGCTAACTGCCGCCTGTACATTATCGGCGAAGGGGATTTACGTCCCCAACTGGAGAAACTGATTGCCAAGCTGAATTTGCAGGAAGCAGTTTTTCTGGTGGGCAGCTTAACTAATCCTTTTATTTTCCTCAAAGCCTGCCATTGTTTTGTCTTCCCTTCTTTCTATGAAGGACAAGGCTTAGTAGTTTTAGAAGCACGGATGGTGGGTTTGCCCATCATCATTGCTAATTATGGTTCAGTACGCGATGTATGCAGCGAAAAGGGTCAGCTAGTGATCGACCACGATGTGCAAAGTATTTACCAAGGGCTGAAGGCTTTTCTGGCCGGCCAGGTCCCTGCGGATTATCGCTTTGACCCGGAAAGCTATAACCAAAAATGCTACGAGGAATTCACAAAACTTTTCTTCTGACTAGACCCACAGACTGGTCTAAACTCACCAAAAATTACGTAGTAGCTAGTGCAGGCCCTGTAGCGTGGTGCCATAAAAGCAGCAAAGTTTGTAGGTGGCAGCAGGTAAATTGACAGGAATCAGTACCTGCAATATAATGTCGATAGATACACAGAAAGGGGACGTCCACACTTTATGGCTAGCTCCCAAAACCTGATGAAGATTATGAAATATTTTACTTTGCACAATTTACACTACTGGCTTGATGGTGACAGCTTGCGCCGCCTCTGTCAGCCCCAGCCGCCGGAGCTGGCAGACCTACCCGTGCTTAACCTGGGCCTCACGGCAAACAGTCTCCCGCAGTTGACAGTACTGCTGCCGGAATTAGAGCAGCAAGGCTATAAAATAAAGCGCTACTTTTATCAACAGGAACTTTTTCTCCTGAGCTTACACAAAGCTGGGACCAGCCCTCTGCAGCTGCAAATCTACCGCCCGCTTAATGGAAATTACTACTGCCTTACTTTCCCCAAGCTGACACAGGGTAGTCTCCTCAGGCGACTGGGTAAACAACTTTTACAGAGCTTGTTTCCTCAACTTGAACTAGCACCTTTTTGCAGACAAAAACTCTTTCAACTAGGTGTTTATTTAATTCCCGCCACTTACTTCACTCACTTTGAGACTTTGCCGCACCTGCCAGCAGTACCGGTGCCGCACAACCCCAAGGAGTATCTGGCACAGCGCTATCAGTTCAACGAAACAACAAAGAAGCTGGAAGATAAATTTTATCAAGCGAAAAAACCGGGCAGCCACCTGCGCGAACAAGAATATCAAACTCTGACCGAGATCCTGCACCGCCACCAGGTTCCATACTGTATGGATAGTGGCGTGCTGCTAGGTTTAATGCGCGAAGGTAAGCTTTTCTCCTGGGAAAAAGATGTGGATTTACAAATGTGGGCAGCAGATGCCCCGCAGTTTATGGCCATTATCCCGGAGTTAAAAGCACTGGGCTGGAAAGTAACCCTTTGGTACTATCAAGGTCAACTCTACCAATTCCGCGTCTCCCGACCGCGCCGCCTGCCCGTGCATATTATGCTTTTTCGTCAAGCAGGTGAATGGGCGTGGTGCCCCGCCAGCCGCACAATGGGCAACCCGGCCCAACGCGGCCTGTCTTGGCTGAGCTATGCCTTTTTTAGCAAGCTGCGTGGCAAGCTGCGCCAGCATTTAGTACGTACTGATATTACCCGCTGGCCCTGGAAAGTACGCCGCCAAACAGCTACCTGGTGGGTACCAGCGCATTTCTTTACAAACACTGCTTTCTCTGCCGTCCACCAAACCTATCTACCCACGAGCTGGGATGAATATTTAAGTTTTCGCTACGGTAATTGGCGTGTTCCTGCCCGCGACTGGGACTTTTGGGTAGATGATGGTGCGATGCGCCACGAACTTCCTGATGCCGTGGTTGACTTTAAAACTTTAGCCAAAAGTTAAAAAATGTGCGGGCGAACGCAGTTCGCCCCTACATGAAGCATCAAACCATCGTTACAAATGCAACCCCACGTAGGGGCGTCACCTTGTGCGCCCGACCGATAAAATGTCCATAAAAACCCGTGCCTCGCCATCTGGGGCAAATAATGTGCGGGCGAACGCAGTTCGCCCCTACACAAGCATCAAACCATCGTTACAAATGCAACCCACGTAGGGGCGTCACTCTGTGCACCCGACCGATAAAATGTCCATAAAAACCCGTGTCTCACCATCTGGGGCAAATAATGTGCGGGCGAACGCAGTTCGCCCCTACATGAAGCATCAACCCATCGTTACAAATGCAGACCCACGTAGGGGCGTCACTCTGTGCGCCCGACCGATAAAATGTCCATAAAAACAGTGCCTCGCCTCTGGGGCAAATAATGTGCGGGCGAACGCAGTTCGCCCCTACATGAAGCATCAACCCATCGTTACAAATGCAACCCTACGTAGGGGCGTCACTCTGTGCGCCCGACCTATAAAATGTCCATAAAAACCCGTGTCTCACCATCTGGGGCAAATAATGTGCGGGTGAACGCAGTTCGCCCCTACATGAAGCATCAAGCCATCGTTACAAATGCAACCCACGTAGGGGCGTCACTCTGTGCGCCCGACCTATAAAACATCTCAGGTCAGGCACGGAACATATCTTGACAAAAAGGCTGGTAAAAACTATGCTGCAATATCTGCAAGAAATAAAAAAAAGAAAAGACCTGATGATTTATTTAGTGACCTCTGGTCTTAAAGCACAACATCGCAACAGTTATCTGGGTTATGTTTGGTGGCTGCTGGATCCCCTCTTGGGCATTGGTATTTACTACTTTCTGATGGTTATTCTCCTCAACCGCGGCGGCCCCGACTATGGTGGTTTTTTAGTTGTCGGCATGGTCGCTTGGCGCTGGGTTAGTTCCACTGTTAATGCTTCCGCCAAATCAATTGTGACGCAGTCTGGTATCGTCTCCAAGGTTTATTTACCTAAAGCCATCTTCCCCATTGGTACAGCCTTGTCACAACTAATTAATTTTTTCTTCGGTCTGCTGATTATTATTATTTATTTGCTGATCTCGCGTACCGTGCCGGGCATCAATCTTTTATGGTTACCGCTGGTGATGCTGGTGCAGTTTCTTTTTTTACTGGCCATTGGCCTGATCATTGCTTATCTTTGTGTCTTTATTCGCGACATTGATAATATCACCACCCATGTGATGCGTCTTTGGTTTTATGCCTCACCTGTGATTTGGGAGCGGGGTCGCTTACCGGCACGCCTTTCCTGGATCGTTAAGTACAATCCTATCTCCGCCATCTTGGCCAGCTATCGTAATATCTTACTGCACAATGGAGCACCGGAACTAAAGAAACTAATGATCATTGGTTTATTCTCTTTAGCTTTGGTGGCAGCACTTTTGGCCTTTTATCACCAGAACGAACACAAAATCATTAAGGCACTGTAAAGGTGAGAGCTATGCATAAATTAGTCCAACAGCCTCCTTTGGTCCAAGCCACTGAAGTGGGCATCAAATATAAAGCAGGCCGCAAGCGGGAAGATTTTAAATCGCTTTTTTTAGGTAACAGCGGCCAACTAGGTGATTTCTGGGCACTGCGGGAGATTAGCTTTTCTGCGGCCGCCGCTGACATCATCGGCATTATCGGCTCCAATGGCGCCGGTAAAACAACTCTCTGCCGTGTCATTTCCCGTCTCTTGCGCCCTGACCTCGGTACTATTAGGGTCAACGGCGAAGTCTCTGCCCTGCTGTCATTGGGCACCGGCTTTAATCAAGAGCTGACCGGTCGGGAAAATATTTTCTTAAACGGCATGATGCTAGGTTTTTCCCGCCGCCACATGGAAGAGATCTCTCAAGATATTGTGGACTTTGCTGGTCTGCAGGACTTTATTGACCAACCGATCAAAAGTTATTCTTCCGGCATGCGTGCTCGTTTGGGTTTTAGTATTGCCACCATGTTAGAGCCGGAAATTCTCGTGCTCGATGAAGCCCTTAGCACCGGTGATGCTGAATTTAACCAACGGGCGATGGCGCGCACCACAGAAATGGTGAGCAAAGCTAAAGTTGTCTTAATCGTCTCCCACGATATCAATTTTATTGCCGAGAACTGTACTAAAGCCATCTGGATCGACCAAGGCCGCTTAATGGCAGAAGGCGACCCGCTGGAGGTGTGTGAGCAATACCGGCAGATGGTACAAACAAGCGGTCTTAAGCAGGCACCAAAAAAGCGCAAACTGCGGCTGCAAAAAACGACAAGTAAAACTGGTGAAGAGACGGTCATCGCCGCCCAAGATCTGGGTCTTTGCTACAAAATGCCGGAGCGGGATTTTTGGGCGCTGCGCCACTGTAATTTTACGGTGCAGCAAGGTGAAATTGTGGGCATTATTGGTCCCAATGGCGCCGGCAAAAGCACCCTCTGCAGTATCTTAAGCGGTATTCTCAAACCGGATGAGGGGACCCTGGAGACTAAAGGAGATGTCTCCGCCCTCTTAAGTTTTGGTTCCGGCTTTAATAAACAGCTTTCCGGTCACGATAATATCTATTTAAACGCTCTGATGCTGGGGATGTCCAAAAAAAAGGTCGATGCTGTCTATCAGGACATTGTTGATTTTTCCGGTCTGGAAAAATTCATCGAGAACCCCATTAAAAGTTATTCCAGCGGCATGGTCTCGCGCCTAGGCTTTAGTATTGCTACCATGCTGGAACCCGATATTTTTATTATTGATGAAGCCCTGGCTACCGGTGATTTAACTTTTTACGAAAAAGCCAGCGCCCGTATTCAAGAAATGATCAATACCGCCAAAGCGGTAATGATCGTTACCCATAGTATGAGTTTTGTGCAAAAAGTCTGCACTAAAGCCATCTGGCTGAAAAAAGGTCAAGTGATGCATATCGGGGACCCGGAGGAAACCATTGCCCTCTACGAGGCGGATACCGCCCAAGTGATGGCCGCCCGGGCCGCACAGCAGCAACAACGACTTTCAAGCTAACCCACCACAGCAGGAAAGGAAGCAAACCATATGGCTACTTACTATAATCCCGTTAAAATCCACTTTGGTGTCGGCACGCTGCAGCAGCTGACAACTATTGTCCAAACCAGCGGCGTGCAGCGACTGCTGCTCTTAACCGGCGCCCGTTCTTTAAAAGCTGCCGGTTTCCTGGACAAAATTCTGGCCCAGCTGCAGGGGATTGAGGTGCTGCTGCAGGATAGTGTGCCCTCTAATCCTGATGTGGCCGATATTTACCGCCTCCACGAGGCTACCAAGCACTTTGCCTGTGAGGCCATCCTGGCTGTGGGCGGTGGCAGTGTGATCGACACAGCCAAAGCACTGGCTGCTTTTAAAGAGCTGCAGCTCACCAGTGTTGACGATGTGCGCACGGCCATTCAGCAAAAAACTTATCTAGCTGCAGCACAGGCTAACTGCCCTGTCTGGGCAGTACCCACTACGGCCGGTACCGGCTCGGAAGTAACCCCGTGGGCTACCATCTGGGATCAAGAGGCCGGCTTGAAGTATTCCATTGCCGACGTGACCATCTATCCCCAACTAGCCCTGGTGGACCCCGTTTTGACGCAAAAGCTTTCCCCAGCCATGACGGCGTCCTCAGCTTTAGATGCCCTGGGTCATGCCCTGGAAGCCTACTGGTCTAAAAATACCAACGAAATTGTGCGGCTTTATGCCCGGGAAGCCATCAGCCAGATTGTCCAGCATTTGCGCCCCCTGCTCCACAACCCTACGGACTTGCACTTGCGCAGCCAAGTAGCTTACGGCAGCCTTTATGCCGGCTTGGCTTTCAGCAACACCAAAACTACCGCTTGTCACTCCATTTCTTATCCTTTAACTTTACAGTATGGGATTAACCACGGTGTGGCGGTCAGTCTGACTCTGGGGGCCATGTTAGTGAAAAATGCAGAAGCGCTGGTGGAAAAAGAAGAGCTGTTTACGGCGCTGCACATCACTTCTCCGGCCGAGTTAAATGAGTGGATCCAGTCGATCTACGCCCAAGCCGCTATCCCCGGTCGTCTGCGTGATTACGGGATTTCTGCCGAGGACTTGCCCGCTTTAGTAGAGCAATCTTATACGCCGGGACGGATGGACAATAACCCTGTAGATGTAGATAAGCCTGCCTTACTAGAGCTGTTAACCAGTATCCTATAAAACTACGATAAAAAGAAAGTAACATGGGGGAAAAACTATGAAAAAAGTATATTTAGCGATGAGTGCCGATATCATTCACCACGGTCATATTAATGTAATTCAGGAAGCCTCTAAACTAGGGGAGGTAACCGTGGGCATTCTTACTGATGCAGTCATTGCCAGCTATAAACGTTTCCCGCTTTTAAGCTATGATGAGCGTAAAGAGATCATTGCCAATATTAAAGGCGTGGCTCAGGTCATGCCCCAGGAAACACTGGACTATGTACCGAATTTAGAAAAACTAAAACCGGATTATGTGGTCCATGGTGATGACTGGCGCAACGGCGAACAAAAAGTGATTCGCCAGCTGGTGATAGAAGCACTGCAGCAATGGGGCGGACAACTGGTAGAAGTTGAATACACGGAAGGCATTTCCATTACCCAGCTGGACGAAGCCATGCATAAAATTGGCACCACGCCCAATGCTCGCATGCGCCGCCTGCGGCAGCTGTTAGAAATTAAGCCCACCGTGCGGGTTTTAGAAGCCCATAACGGCCTAACGGCTTTAATTGCAGAAAAGACGAAAGTGGAGCAAGACGGCAAAATTAAGGAGTTTGATGCGCTGTGGTTAAGCAGTCTCTGCGATTCCACGGCCAAAGGTAAACCCGATATCGAACTGGTTGATTTAACTTCCCGTCTCACCACGATTAACGAAATCCTCGAAGTTACCACTAAACCGCTTATTCTCGATGGCGATACAGGCGGCCAGGAAGAGCATTTTGTCTTTACTGTGAAAACATTAGAGCGGTTAGGTGTCTCGGCCATCATTATTGAAGATAAAATTGGTTTGAAAAAGAACTCTCTCTTTGGCACTGAAGTTAAGCAAACACAGGACACCATCGACAACTTTGCCCATAAAATCAGCGCCGGCAAGAAAGCCCAAGTCACCGAGTCCTTTATGATTATCGCCCGCATTGAAAGCCTGATTCTCAAAGCCGGTCTGGCAGACGCTTTAGCCCGCGCCCAGGCTTATATTGCCGCCGGTGCCGATGCCATTATGATTCATAGTAAGGAAAAAGACCCCGCCGAAATCTTTGCTTTCTGCGAGGCTTATGCTAAATTTGCCCACCGTGTACCTCTGGTGGCGGTGCCCACCTCTTACAATCAGGTGACCGAAAGTGAGCTGGCGGATGCAGGCATTAATGTGGTAATTTACGCTAACCATCTGATTCGCAGTGCCTACCCTGCCATGCAAAAGGCAGCCTGCACCATTCTTGAACATGAGCGCGCTTTGGAATGCGATGACGATTTAATGTCGATTAAAGAAATTCTCACCCTCATTCCTGGGGGGATGTAAGATGTTGCAGCCAGCTGCTTTTTATCGCACCCTGGTGGAGCAGGGGATCGCCAATTTTACCGGTGTCCCCGATTCGCTCTTAAAAGATTTCTGTGCCTACGTGACCGACCATGCCACGCCCAGCAGCAATATTATTGCTGCCAATGAAGGCAACGCCGTGGCCATTGCTGCCGGCCGTTATCTGGCTACGCAGCAAATCAGCTTGGTCTATATGCAAAATTCCGGCCTCGGCAACATCATCAACCCCGTCACTTCCCTGATCGACCCCTTAGTCTACAGTATTCCCTTGCTTTTGCTCGTGGGCTGGCGCGGCCAGCCGGGCCTCAAGGATGAACCGCAGCATGCCAAACAAGGTCAAATCACTCTAGCTCAACTAGAGGTGCTGGGTATTAAATACGCAATTCTGCCGGCGGCAGACACGGAGGCCCAAGCAGTCCTCCAGGAAGCGTCCATCTACATGACAACTAACCAGGCTCCTTTTGCCTTAGTCGTAGAAAAAGGCACCTTTGCCCCCTACCGTCTGCAAAGCGAGCAGCCAACCTCTTTCCCCTTAAACAGAGAAGAGGCCCTGCAAACGGTCATCTCCCAGCTTACCGCCCATGATGTGGTGGTCTCCACCACCGGCAAAACCTCGCGCGAACTCTATGAGTACCGCCAAGCCCTTGGTCATGACCACGAGCACGATTTTCTCACAGTCGGCTCCATGGGGCATGCCTCACAAATTGCCTTAGGCATCGCGTTAGCCAAACCACAGACTAATGTCTATTGTCTCGATGGTGATGGTGCCCTGCTGATGCATTTAGGCGGCCTGGCCATCATTGGCAGTACTGCCCCCACTAACCTTAAGCACATCATTTTAAATAATGGGGCCCACGATTCCGTGGGCGGACAGCCGACAGTCGGCCAGCAGATTGACATCCCGGCGATAGCGCAAGCCTGCGGTTACCAAACGGTCCGGCAGGCCCAAAGTAAAAAAGAAATCAGCGACCAACTGGCTGTGCTCCAAGAGAGCCCCGGTCCGGCGCTGTTAGAAATTAAAATCAATAAAGGGGCCCGTGCCGATTTAGGACGTCCCCAGTCTACACCTTTAGAAAATAAAGCAGCTTTTATGAAATTTTTAAGAAGTTGCCGTTAAGAGACGAAAGCGGGTGGAAACAATGAAAGCAGTAATTTTAAACTCCGGTCTTGGTAGACGGATGGAAGCAGAGACAGTCGACAAACCTAAATGCCTGGTAGAAATAGCTCCGCAGGAGACCATTATCTCCCGCCAGCTGCAACAGCTGCTCAAGTATGGTCTGGAGGAACTAATCCTCACCACGGGTCCTTTTGCCCCGCAGCTGCAGGACTATCTGACAAGCAATTTTCCCCAGCTGCAGGTTACCTATGTTGCTAACCCCCGCTATGCATCGACCAACTACATTTATTCACTCCTCTTGGCTAAGGAATATTTAAACTCTGACCTCTTGCTTTTACATGGCGATTTAGTCTTTGACGATGCGGTGCTCGCCAATACCCTGGCCTCACCCCAGCCCAACACAGTGCTTGTCAATCGCCAG
>DASRMS010000168.1:0-1052 GCA_035647835.1 Oscillospiraceae bacterium | reverse complement strand
TCTGCGCACTGGTTACATCTGATAAGCTTTCCACCAAATCTAGTACCGCTACTATTAATTATAAATTTACTAGAGCAGCGCTGGCAAAGACGCACCCTTCCTTCCTTAGCTACGAGCCGCTGAATTTTCTTTATTGAGTCGATTTCCTTTTTCAGTGTTCTTTCTAGGATCTGCTCTTCTCTTTTAATCATTGCTTTATATCTAGCGGCGCTTCTAACATTTACCCCGATTCTTCTTATTGCTTCCAACTCGTAACTGACATGCGCACTATGCTCGTAAAAACATCCACGCGAGCAGTAAGTGGCAGAATCGTTTATCTTTTTCTTTCTTTTGAACCCTGCATTACACCACAGGCAGTTTCTTATCTTTGTTTTAAGATTCCCATCGCCACCTTGATCGATAGAGCTTTGAACGCCGTAGCAAGCTCTACCGCAGTATGTTTTTTGTTTTGCTTGGCCTGGTAACATAGGTCCAAACTCAGACTTACATACAGGGCATGTTTTATAAATGATGCCCCTGTTAGGTCTGTTTTTAAATACAGAACTGCACTTCGCACTACAGTACTTCGGCTGAAGACGCCTAGGATCACCGTTTGCTTTTAGTGACAAAGGAAATCCAGCCTTGCAAATACTGCATGTGTTGGTACAATTTGATTCATTCATTGGCCGTGATTCTCTCTAATCAGGTTAATGGTAGAAGCCCGATCCAGATTCCAGTCTGCTCGGGCTTTGTTTATTATACGCTAATAGAACCTACCACTCCACTGCTTGCCATCAACGGTCAGCTCTTCCTTGGTCTTCTCTTCGTGACAAGGCACGCAAAGTATTTGCAAGTTGTCGTCATCGTCTGTACCGCCTTGGCTAAGTGGGATGATATGGTCAAGATGTATCTCGCCCTTACCGAACACTGCACGCTCACACGATTGGCACTTACCACCTGACTCCAACCATAGCTCATGCCTTTTGCGGTCACGTATGCGTCCGACCAGCTGTCTTTTACTAATCACAGCAGGTGCTTTCGATACAGCGCTTGTCTTAGTAATCTTACTGACT
>DASRMS010000167.1:0-1170 GCA_035647835.1 Oscillospiraceae bacterium | reverse complement strand
GTTTATTAACAGCAGCGCGGATAGCTGGCCATTCATATGGGTTTATATTTACAACGTGATCACCGTGGCGGTCATCTGTGTGCTGGGTTATCGTGACATATTCGCCCGCGCCTTCATCGTCTATTGCAATGTGCGTTGCCGTATACTCAAAAATTGAGCAGTTGTCGGGCAGTACGCTCATTTTAGTTATGCGGGGTTTCATTGCTCAATCCTCATAGCCTCATCAATCCCATCGCGCAAACTTCCTAGATTGCGCTCAACAATATCACGCGGTAGCAGCACGTTGCCGATAGTATTGTTTACGTCTGCGAGCCAGTCTAATCGAGCTTTGTCTTTTAACAATTCTTGCAGCTCGGCTTCTTTTTCCATTTAGTTTTACTCCTGTGGTTTTGAGTAACGGTCAACCAATGCTGTAGCAACTCGTGGATCTGTCTGAATTGCTGCCAGTTCGTGGGCTAGTTCTAGTTTACGTTTAAGCCAAGCTTCATGGGCTTCTTGTTCGGAGGTAAATAGCCCGAGGTGCTCCATTTTTTTAGTAAATGGGTTGCGGCACCTAGACTGAAACTTAGCATTTCTTTTATCCAGACTTACTCCAATCAACTGCTCGCCTCTGGTGGCGCCGCTATCAACGGTGAACATATTCACCGCTTTTGTTACAAACACGCATGTTTCAGGGCTATAGACTTTATTGCCTTCAAATAAAATATCTTTATCCAGCTGCTTGCCTTCCCAGTCTTGCCCTTCCATCCAGCTTTTAAACACACTAAAAGTAAGCCACTCAGCAGATACGGTGCAGTTTTTGTAGGTTGGGTTGCGCTCTTTATATTTAGTAGAGTAACAACGCTTAAGCATGTTTCCCCAAGCTTGGTAATAGGGGCAAGCCCACACCAGCTTCTGCTTTTGCCTGCCATTCACATGGCCAAGATACTCAAACTTTTTAACAATATAACCAGCATCACTAATTCCAACACCGCAGACAAGTTTTTTAGGTTTCATAAGATACGCCTCAGTCAAAGGGTAGTCGAAGATTTAAAGCGGCAAGTATTGACTAGATACTGTTCAGGTTCGATGCCCTAGCCGCTAAAAATATTATGCCACAGCGCTGTTTATCTTTCCAGCATCTCGGCAATGCCGTCTGATAAAAACTGCCGCAATTCTAACTCTGTATTA
>DASRMS010000166.1:0-24387 GCA_035647835.1 Oscillospiraceae bacterium | reverse complement strand
CTTAAGAAGCTGGGACTTCTGTCAATCAGTGAAAGATATTCACTAGTCCACTAATTCTATTGAACCGCCGTATACCGAACGGTACGTACGGTGGTGTGAGAGGACGGCTATTCAATTAATGGGTAGCCTCCTACTCGATCGCTTTCAAGGCGGGTGAATACGAATCACTCCTGCCACTGATAAGTAAAATATAGCAAACGATAATCACCCATGCCACTTCGCGCCCTGCGCCTTGTAATGTGTGAATACTTAGAAAGTTAATTATGCGTTCTATTGAAACAGCATTGTAATATAATGGTGTCATAATTAATGTTGAGCAAGAGCAAAAACTGGCTTTTTACTAATGTTTTGGCCAATTATCCGTGATTGCCAGTTATCGTCGTTTCTGGAAGAAGATTCAGCCACTACTTAGGAGATATTTGTCCTAAGTAGCAGGATTTTATTTGTGACCGTCGAACCTTTTAGAGTAAAACAGTTGCCGAGCGTCCAATGCCATATCTTGCTAAAAAGTCTTATTATTCACCAAAAAATAAGGTACCCTCAAAGCTGCCAGCAATTAGACGAGACAAAACCCAATGATGATTGATTCTATTAAAGGAGGGAATGACCTTGAAAATAGCAATCTCAGGTAAAGGTGGCGTGGGCAAAAGTACATTTGCCGCCAATCTTATTCGGACATTTGCTAACCGTGGTTTTAATGTGTATGCCGTAGATGCTGACCCTGACGTTAGTCTGGGCACTACTTTAGGCCTAGACCCGGCTGCGCTGGAGTCGCTTAAGCCGGTAATTGAGATGAAAGCCATTGTTGATCAACGTTCTGGGGGCGGCAGCGGTGCGCTTTATAGTTTGAACCCCAAAGTTGATGATTTGATTGATGATTTTACCATCCAACAGGATAAAATTAAATTTTTACGTATGGGAGCCGTTAAGCAAGGTGGAACGGCTTGTTATTGTAAGGAAAACTCTTTTTTGTATGCCGTGCTTAGCAGCTTACTGCTAGACAAGAATGATCTCGTGGTGATGGATATGAGTGCTGGCATCGAGCATTTAACACGCGGCACCTCGCGTGGTGTGGATATGTTGATTATTGTTACGGAACCAACACGTGTTTCAGTGCAAACGACAAGGGTTGTCCAACGGCTTGCTAATGAATTAGGCATTAAGCAGGTTAAAGTATTGGTTAATAAGGTGAGGACAGAAAAGGAAAAGCAATTTATTGCCAACGAGTTTGCACAGTCAGAACTGCTGGCAATGGTGCCCTTTGATGAAGGGGTCTTAGAGAATGCTCTGGCTGAAGAAAGCGGCTTGTTATCAGGATCAGGAATTATGCCTGGTGTAGATAAAATAGCAGACTATATTTTACAGGAGGTGCGGCGATAAGGAGATGTATTTTGTGCAGAAAGGACAAAAGACTTTATGTACTAATAAGGGAGGTATTCAATACGCATGACTGATGTTGCAAAGAAGAAGAAACCGGCTGATCGCAAGCGCGCCATTGACCCCGCTGTTTTAGAGTTTCTAGCTAAAGAACTACCTGTCGATACAGCGTATGATCGCTATCTGGCTCAGCAGCCACAGTGTAAGTTTGGTGATACAGGGATTTGCTGCCGGATATGTATTCAGGGGCCTTGCCGCATCACACCTAAGGCACCTAAAGGTGTTTGCGGTGCGACGGCATATACCATAGTTGCGAGAAACCTTGTTCGTTCTGTCACAGGTGGCGCGGCTGCCCACTCTGACCATGCCAAGCATATCTTGCTGGCCCTGAAAGCATTGCTTAACGGTCAGGCACCAGACTATCGTATTAAAAGCCCCGAGAAGTTGCATGCGGTAGCAGCACGTTTTGATATCCCGACGGCAGAGCGGACGGATGAAGAGATCCTTGCCGATATTGTAGCTCTTGGTATGGATGATTTTATGCGTATTGATGGTCAAAAGAGTAAGTGGGTTGAAAAAACCATTACTCCTGGCCGTTTAGAAAAATTTAATGAGTGTAATATTATGCCGACCAGTATCTTTGAAGCGATTGCTGGTGCTACTGCCCAAACCCATATGGGAATGGATGCTGATCCGGTTAATTTGATATTTAAAGCTTTACAGACAGCCTTGGCCGATTATGCTGGTGAGCATATTGGTACAGATATGTCCGATGTGTTATTTGGTATACCACAACCTGTATATACTGAGGCTAACATGGGGGTAATTAACCCTGCTAAAGTTAATATTGCTGTGCACGGACACAATCCTTTGCTCTCGGAAATGATAGTGATGGCTGCTCGCGATTTAGAAGATGAGGCGAAAGCTGCTGGGTCAGCAGGAATTCAACTTATGGGTATCTGCTGTACTGGCAATGAAGTGCTGATGCGCCAGGGAGTGCCGCTAGTGACAAACTTTATGTCACAGGAATTGCCGATTATGACCGGTGCTATTGATGCGATGGTCGTAGACTTACAGTGCATTATGCCTGGTATCCAGGCCGTTGCCGAATGCTTTAACACTAGAATTGTTACTACTACTGAAAGCGTTAAAATTCCCGGGGCGCATCATGTTGACTTTAGTGAAGAAAACGCGCTGGAACAGGCCAAGTCTGTCATTCGCATTGGTATTGAAGGCTACAAGGATCGGCTTGGCAACGAGTGTACTATTCCCCAAATTAAAAATAAAGTAGTCGCTGGTTTTAGTGTAGAGGCACTCTACGACTTGTTTGGTGCTATTAATGCGGAGGCTCCCATTAAGGTACTTACTGATGCCCTGAAATCCGGTGAGTTACGTGGCGTAGCCTTGTTATGTGGCTGCAACAACTTAAAAGTTAAACACGACGATAGCCATATGGTCTTGGCAAAAGAACTGGCCAAGAATGATGTTTTGCTGGTGGCCACTGGTTGTGCTGCCGGTGCCTATGCTAAATTAGGTCTCTTATCTGCAGAAGCCGTTGAGCTGTACGCAGGCGAGGGCCTTAAAGCCTTTATCCACCGTTTGAATGAAGCAAACGCTGATCAACTTAAGGGTAAACTGCCCCTTATCTTTCATATGGGTTCTTGTGTTGATAACTCACGTTCCATGAATTTGGCTACCGATATTGCCAATGACCTAGGTGTTGATACACCCAAGATTCCTTATGTCGTAAGTGCACCCGAAGCCATGAGTGAAAAGGCCATTGCCATTGGTGCCTGGAATGTGGCGATGGGTCTGCCGGTCCATGTTGGAGTTGTACCTCCTGTTACAGGCAGTGAACTGGTTAACGGTGTTGCTACGCAAATTGCACACGATGTTTATGGTGGTTACTTCTTGTGGGAAACTGACCCGCAGTTAGCTGCCCAGAAACTTTTAGAAGCACTGGATTATCGTAGTTGGAAACTAAAAGTACACGCCCAAACATCCGAAAAATATGATGCAGCAGCTTCTACTGCCTGGTAAGAAAAACGTTACTTGAAAGGGAGGAAAGAGCATGTCTACAACAGCCTTTGATCAAATCTATGCTGATGCAATTCCTGCAGGGACAAAAGAGCCAACTAAACTTTTACAGCGTGCCACGAACGGTGCGATCATTGCAACCAGTTATGCAGAAATACTTTTAAATCAGGCTATTCGTCAATATGGTCCTAACCAACCTGTAGGTTATCCTGATACCGCCTATCATTTGCCGGTTATCAGCAGCCTTTCTGGCGAAAAAGTAAAAACATTAGGTGAGTTAACACCTATTCTGAACCGGATGAGAAATCAAATTAACTCGCATTTAAATTTTGCCAATGCTCGCCTTTGTGGTGAATCTACAGCCTACGCTGCGGAGATAATAGAAGCACTACGTTATTTAAATGGTGCGCAGCCCCACGTGGAGCCCTGGACAGGGTATGTGTCCGACCCTATCCTGCGTAAATTCGGCATTCAATTAGTAGACTGGACGATCCCCGGTCAGGCCGTGATTGTGGGTAAGGCTCGCACTAACGCTGATGCTGTTAAAATTGTGCAGGAGCTCCAAGCCAAGGGGATTATGATTTTCTTGGTCAATGAAGTCATTGAGCAATTATTGGAAGAAGGCATGAAGCTTGGTGTGGATTATATTGCTTTTCCACTGGGTAATTTTACTCAGGTTATCCATGCCGTAAACTTCGCTTTGCGTGCGGGGATGGCTTTTGGCGGTATTGCTCCCGGGCTGCGTGAAGAGCATCGTGATTATCAACGTCGTCGCATTCGGGCTTTTGTGATGCAGCTGGGCGAAATTGATGATGTCCAGGTCGCCGCACATTTTGCGGCCATTTTCCTGGGTTTCCCGGTAATCTGCGATACCGAATTAGAGGAAGAGATTCCTGACTGGTATGTTTCGCATACCGATTACGATACCCTTGTGAAGTATTGTCTGGAACTGCGCGGCATTAAGATGAAAATCGTTGACATCCCTGTTCCCATTACCATTGGTCCCGCCTTTGAAGGGGAAACCATCCGTAAGGGTGATATGTATGTGGAAATGGGCGGTGGTCGCACTACTGCCTTTGAGCTGGTGCAAATGGTGAGCGAGGATGAAATAGAAGATGGTAAGGTTACAGTCATTGGCCCGGAAATAGATCAATTTGCAGAGGGTGCTCGGTTGCCCCTGGGCATCATGGTGAAAATTTTTGGTCGTAAAATGCAGCCGGATTTTGAAAGTGTTTTAGAACGTCGGATTCACTACTTCATTAACTATGGTGAAGGTCTCTGGCATGTAGCCCAGCGTGATCTCTGCTGGCTGCGTATTTCTAAAGAAGCTGTGGCCAAAGGATTTCAGTTTAAGCACTACGGGGAATTGCTAATCGCTAAATTCAAAGATGAATTTCCGGCCATTGTGGATCGTGTAGAAGTTACAATTATTACAGAGCAAGCTGAAGTTGATAAATCTATCAAGGTAGCGCGGGAATCGTACTCTCTACGCGATGCCCGTCTGCAGGGATTAACGGATGAGTCTGTTGATGAGTTCTATTCTTGTATTTTGTGCCAATCCTTTGCACCGAACCATGTTTGCGTAGTCTCGCCGGAACGTGTTGGACTGTGTGGTGCTGTTAGTTGGTTAGATGCAAAAGCCTCATTTGAAATTGATCCAAATGGTCCCAATAGACCGATTATAAAAGAAGGCACTATTGATGAAGAAAAAGGGATGTGGCAGTCGGTTAACGAATATGTATATGGAGCTTCTAACAACAGCGTAGAAGAAGTTAACCTGTACACATTGATGGATCGACCCATGACCTCCTGTGGTTGTTTTGAAGCTATTTTGGCACTGGTGCCGGAAGCTAATGGTCTGATGGTAACCACCCGTGAGCATTTTGGGGAAACCCCCTGCGGCATGACCTTCTCCACTTTAGCTGGTGCCGTCGGTGGTGGCTTACAGGCTCCCGGGTTCATGGGCATTGGCCGCACCTATATGCTGTCTGGCAAATTCATCCAGGCCGATGGCGGTATTGCCCGCATTGTCTGGATGCCTAAGGAACTTAAAGAATACCTTGGTGATGATTTGCGGAAGCGGGCAGAAGATGCCGGTTTGGGCGCTGATTTTGTAGACAAAATCGCCGACGAATCGGTGGGAACAACAGCGGAAGAAATACTTCCCTTCTTGGAAGAAAAAGATCATCCTGCCCTTACGATGGAATCGATTATCTAAAGTTGGTAGGCAGGCTGAGGCTGAACCAGCCTGCCTACCAACTTGTTTATGGTTGAAAAAGACATTTTTAGGAAAGGAAGGAGTATAAAATTATGGCTTTAACAGGTCTTCAAATTTTTAAGCAGCTCCCCAAGACCAACTGCAAAGATTGCGGCAACCCTACTTGCCTAGCTTTTGCAATGGCTTTGGCGGCCGGGAAAACAACTTTAGACAAATGTCCACATGTTTCTGAAGAAGCCAAAGAAGCACTCGGTGCTGCCGCAGCACCACCCATTAAGTTAGTTAAGATCGGTGCTGATCATACGGTGGTGGAGTTAGGTGATGAAACAGAATTATTCCGTCATGATAAGCGGTTCTATCACTCTACAGCTGTCGCGATACTGGTGGAGGATACGGAGGATATCGCCAGCCGCCTAGCTTCTTTTAACGATTTAGAATTTGACCGTGTAGGTTTACACTATGTTACGGATATGGTTGCTTTACAGTGCAGTTCCGGTGATGCCGCTACTTTTACAGCAGCTGCTGAACAAGTTGCAGCTAACACGGAAAAAGCTTTCATGCTGGTCTGTGAAGATGTGGCAGTGATGGAAGCGGCTGCTGCCGCAGTAGCGGTACGTAAACCTTTACTTTATGCCGCCACTAATGACAACTATGAAGCCATGACTGCTTTAGCCCAAAAGGTAGCATGTCCGCTTGCTGTGAAAGGTAATGGGCTTAATGACTTGGCGGAGCTAGTTGACAAAATCACCAAACTTGGTTATAAAGAATTGGTGCTTGATAGTGGCAACCGCGAAACCTCGCAAGTATTGGCAGATCTGACTCAGATGCGCCGTCTGGCTGTGCGCAAGCGTTTTCGCTCCTTCGGTTATCCAACCATGGCGTTTACCAGTAAAGAGGATGCGCATGAAGAAGTTGTACAGGCCAGCGTCTATGTGGCAAAATATGCTGGATTAGTTGTTGTTAAAGCAAGTAAAAAGGAAGAAATACTGCCTATTCTTACCTGGCGGCAAAACCTATATACCGACCCTCAAAAGCCAATTCAAGTGGAAGCTAAAGTTAAAGCTATTGGTGATGTAACCCCAGATTCGCCAGTTTATATTACCACTAACTTCTCGCTTACCTACTACATTGTCGAGGGTGAAGTAGAAAATAGTAAAGTACCTGCCTATATTGTGCCAATTAATACTGATGGTATTTCAGTCCTGACTTCTTGGGCTGCTGGCAAGTTGACTGGTGAAGCGATTGCCAAGGCCCTCCAAGAAAATGAGATGGAAGCTAAAGTTAATCATAAGACCTTAGTATTGCCCGGTTATGTTGCTGTATTATCCGGTAGTACAGAAGATGCTTCTGGTTGGAAGGTTCTTGTAGGACCACGCGAAGCCACTGGTATTCCAAGCTTTGCGAAAGAGCACTTTGCAAATTAAATTTGCCTAACCTAGCAGACAAAAGAGGTGACACCACGTGGATAAGATAACTGTTTTGTTTAACCCAGATAACTTAGCGGTACAAGTAGAACCTGGCACTTCTCTGTTGCATGCAGCTAATTTAGCAGGCATAGAACTGGTAAGCAGTTGTGGCGGCGATGGAACATGTGGGCGTTGCCTGGTTAAAGTGCAAGATGGTCACGTTAGAGTCAAGGGCACCGGCAATATCTCATCCCGCGCTAAACAAGCTGGTTTAGTTTTAGCGTGCCAAACTTTTGCTGAGGGCAATGTCGTGGTGGATATCCCCGGCAGGTCACGCCTGGAAGAACATCAGGTTCTTTTAGACGAGCAACAGCTGCTGGTAGAAAAGGACGTTGAGGGGGCAGAAGGTTTTAAATTGCAACCACTCTGCAGTAAGCTTACATTAACGCTTACGCCACCAACACTTGATGAAAATGTCGCAGACTGGGAACGTTTACAGACGGCAGTACGTAACGAAATATGCTGTTCAGATATTCGTATTAGTTTGTCTGTACTCAAGCAGCTTCCCGAAGCATTACGCGCAGGTGATTGGCAGGTTACAATTGGTGTTACGCAAATTAATGGTTGCGCAGAAGTTATTGCTGTAGAGTCAGGGCATGCCAAGACCTCAAAACTATATGGCGTGGCGATTGATATCGGTACGACTACTGTTGCCGCCCACTTGGTTGATCTAGTAAGTGGTTTCACCGTCAGTAAAAAGGGCACTTATAACAAACAAGCTCGCTTTGGCGATGACGTTATTTCGCGCATCATTCATGCCAGTGAACGTCCCGAAGGGTTAGCAGAACTGCACCATACGATTATTAACACCATCAATGGCTTACTGGCAGAATTGCTGCAGCCTGGCAATTTAGCGGCACAAGATGTGCTAATGGTGACAGTGGCAGCCAATACCACAATGACGCACCTATTTTTGGGAATACCACCTAAATATATTCGTTTGGAACCATATATCCCGTTGGCAGCAGCAACCCCAGCGGTGAAGGCACAAGAGGTAGGGTTAAATATTAATCCTGAAGCTTATGTAGTTTGCTTTCCCTCTGTGGCCTCCTATGTGGGGGGCGATATTGTTTCCGGAACGCTGGTTACTAATGTCGCGAAAGATGAGCGGATAACGCTGTTCATTGATATTGGCACTAACGGTGAAATGGTGTTAGGCAACCAAGATTGGTTGGTCTCAGCAGCTTGTTCTGCCGGCCCTGCGTTTGAAGGTGGCGGCATTACCTATGGTATGCGTGCCATGAAGGGCGCCATCGACAACGTAGAAATAAACCCTGATAACTTCGAGGTTGAAGTATCCACGATTGGTCGTTGTAGAGCTAAAGGCCTTTGTGGTTCTGGTCTGATAGATTGTTTAGCTACTTTTCGTAATGTTGGTATCATTGATCGGGCTGGTAAAATGCAAACAGATATCCAAACGCCACGTTTGCGTCAAGCTGAAGAAGGCTGGGAGTTTGTTCTGGTCTATGGTGAAGACTCGGATAGCGGCAAGGATATTGTGATTACCGAAAATGATGTAAAAAATTTGCTGCGCGCTAAAGCGGCTGTTTACGCCGGCATCCATAGTATGCTCAATGCCGTCGAACTTGATATTGGTATGATCGAGCGAGTACTGATTGCCGGTGGGTTTGGCAACTACCTTAACATTCGCGATGCCATTACGATTGGTCTACTACCCGATCTACCAGCAGAAAAATATATGTTTATCGGTAACTCTTCGTTAAAAGGAGCACGTTTAGCTTTAATTTCCCAAGAGGCCTGGCACGAAGCGCAGGAATTAGGTGACAAGATTACGTATTTGGAACTATCTGCAGGTAATGATTTTATGGAAGAATTTATGTCAGCCCTCTTTTTACCTCATACAGATATGTCTTTGTTCCCTTCGGTAACAAATGCAAAATAACCGGATAGAAAGGAGCGTAACCAAATGGCTTTCAGTGCAATGAAAGAAAAGTATAGAAATAAAGTTAATACAGTGGTATTGGGCGCCACCCAAGAAGAAGGCGGTACCCGTGGTTACACCGTTACTGTTGGCGGTGAAAGTGCGCTGCCCTTCCTACATTTTGAAGGAGAAATACCAAACCGTCCCGTCGTAGCTTTAGAGATCTGGGATATTGCGCCGACTGACTGGAATGAATCTTTCACGCCATACTATGGTGACGTTTTTGATAACCCTACCCAGTGGGCTAAGAAATGTGTTGAGGAATATGGCGCAGATGTGCTTGTTGTCAGGCTCAAAGGGGCAGATCCCGACATCGCTGATGCCTCTCCAGAAGATTGTGTTAAAGTTGTGCAGGATGTTCTAGCTGCTGTTCCCTGTCCGTTAATTGTACTTGGTTGTGGTAAAGCAGAAAAAGATAATCAGGTGCTGCCTGCGGTAGCAGAAGCAACAGCTGGTGAAAATCTATTAATTGGTTCTGCTGAACAGGAAAATTATAAATCAATTGCTGCTGCCTGCATGGTGCACAAACACAGTTTGATTGCTAACTCTCCCATCGACATTAATATCTGTAAGCAGCTTAATATCCTGATCACAGAAATGAATTTATCCGCTGATCGTATTGTTATTGATCCCACTACGGCAGCTCTAGGTTATGGTTTAGAATATGGTTATTCAATTATGGAGCGTGCTCGGGTTGGTGCTCTGCAAGGCGATAAAATGCTGTCTATGCCTATTCTTGGCAATGTAGGCCACGAAGTATGGCGGGCTAAAGAAGCAAATATTTCTACGGAAGATATGCCAGTCTGGGGCGAACAGCCTAACCGTGGTATTATTTGGGAAGCCACTACAGCCACTGCTCTTCTGCAGGCTGGTATGAACATTGTGGTGATGCGTCATCCCAAAGCTGCAGCCTTAGTTAAGCAAAATATTGCAGAGTTAATGGTCCCCACTAACTTCGAGGCCTAATAAGTTGATAATGGCGTAAGTAGTTGTTGTCTGCTGACTTTAAACAAAGGGAGGTTTAATTATGTTTATTATCGGCGAAAGAATTAATGGGATGTTTAAAGACATTGCTCATGCTATTCGCGAACAAGACCCGCGTGCTGTTCAGGATTGGGCTCGCCGGCAGGATGAGGCTGGTGCTCGCTATCTCGATATTAATACGGGACCAGCAGCTAGCGATCCGATTAAAGCTATGCGCTGGCTAGTAGAAGTAACACAAGAAGCCAGTGATTTACCCCTTTGCCTTGATTCGACAAACTATGATGTCATCGAAGCTGGTCTAGAAGTGTGCAAACGGCCAGCAATGATTAACTCTGTGCCAGCGGAATGGCCGAAAATGGAACGTGTTTTTACAATGGCCGCAAAGTATGATGCGGCTGTGATCGGTTTGGCCATGAATGAGGAAGGTATCCCCAAAGATGCCGATACCCGTGTGGCACTGGCTATGGAATTGGTGGCGGCAGCAGATTCCTATGAAATCCCCATGGAAAATTTGTTGATCGACCCTTTAGTTTTGCCCTGCAATGTGGGCCAAGACCATGGGCCTGAAGTAATGCGTACCCTGCAGCAGGTTAAGTTACTGTCCGACCCGGCGCCGCGTACAGTGGTAGGACTCTCCAATATCTCTCAGGGCACCAAGGGAGGGCGCTCCCTGATCAATAAAACATTTGCTGCCATGGCTATTGCTAATGGTCTAGACGCAGCTGTCGGTGATGCTTGTGACGCAGATTTAATGGCAATTATCGCCACTGCCAGAGTTATCATGAACCTGGATATTTATTGTGACAGCTACGTTGACATATATAAAAATCAGAAATAGAAACCATAGCTGAAAGGAGGAAGATTCTTATGAGTAATATCAAGTATGACTTGTCTTCTGCTGTACCCGAGTATCCCCCCTGTCAGGGCGGCTGCCCCGTTCATACCGATGTTCAGGAATATGTTCGGCAGATCTCTGTGGGTAATTATGATAAAGCAGTAGAAGCAATCACAGCTCCGAACCCACTTGCTTCAGTGTGCGGTATTATCTGTGCACATCCTTGTGAGACGGAGTGCCGGCGCAAAGAAGTGGATGAGGCCGTATCAATTCGCGCTCTGAAGCGTTTTGCTCTGGAAAATGGTGCTTGGCCGGAAGTTAAAAAAGCAGAAGTAACACGTAGTGAAAAAGTGGCGGTGGTAGGTGGTGGGCCAGCTGGGCTAGCAGCTGCCAAAGATCTAGCTGAAATGGGTTTTGCGGTAACAGTATTTGAACGCAGCTCTGAAGCTGGTGGCGCAATTACTAACTTTATTCCCACTTATCGTTTACCGATGGAGGCTGTACGGAAAGATGTTGGCCGGGTAGCCGCTCTTGGTGTGGAAATCAAAACTGGCGTAGAGTTAGGTAAAGATGTTTCCCTTGATGAATTAGCTAAAGATTATCAAGCTATTATTCTGGCTCTGGGGCTGCCGACCAGCCGTTCCTTGAACCTGCCTGGTGCTGATGCTAAAGATGTAATGTTAGCCTTACCATTCTTAAGCAGTGTTAAATTTGATGATTTTAAATTCGAGCCAGGCCGCAATGTTTTAGTTATTGGTGGCGGTAACGTGGCGATGGACGTGGCACGTTCTGCAGTTCGCGTTGGTGCAGAAAGTGTCCAATTAATGTGCTTGGAATGCCATGATCAGATGCCTGCTAACTCTTGGGAAATTGAAGAAGCATTAGAGGAAGGCATTGTTATGCATCCAGGCTGGGGTCAGCAGCAAATTCTCGTTGATGATAACGGTAAAGTTACTGGTGTAGAAGTAAAAGAAGTACTTTCTGTTCTAGACGAACAAAAACGCTTTAATCCCCAATATGGTGCCAATGAGAAGGTAATTCCCTGTGATGTAGTTGTTCTGGCTATTGGTCAAGCCAATGACGACCTGTCCTATTTGACTACATCCGGCGTGGAATTAACAGAACGAGGTGTCTTGAAATACAACAGACACACCCTGCAGACTACGCGTCCTGATGTATTTGTTGCTGGTGAAGTAGCTTTTGGTCCCGGTTTGGCAGTAGAAGCTTTAGCTTCGGGACAAAAAGTAGCACAAGCAGTTAACGCCTATTTAGATGATGTGCCTTTTGACACAGACTTTGTAGATCGCTTTACTACTTTGGAGCCGCTGGCTGCAAGTACTGTGGAAAAAGTGAAGCGCATTGCCCGTCAAGAAGTACCCAATTTAGATAAAGAAACACGGACTCAACACTTTGATATGGTTGAAGTGGGCTATGATGAGCGTGCGGCACTTTGTGAAAGTCGGCGCTGCCTGGACTGCGCCGCAGGTGCTGAATGTTTAGACGAGCTTTGTGCAGTTTGTCTCACTTGTCTGCGCATTTGTCCCTATGGTGTTCCGACCATTGATGAAAATGGTGTCTTCTCTATTCGTAATGAAGAGTGTCAGGCTTGCGGTCTCTGCGTTGGTATCTGCCCAGCTCATGCTATTCGTTTCCGTGACCAATATGCCCAACATGCTCTTGATCAACTAGAGGATGCCGTTAAACTGGCTCAAGGTAATGGTGGACCGGCTACAGTAGTCTTCTGCTGCAGTTATGGCGCTTTTGCTGAACGTTCTTTCCTCAATTACGTTAATAATGAAAAACCACAAAACCTGGCTATTGTGCGCGTACCCTGCGTGGCCAAAGTAGAAGTGGAACATATTCTCAATGCCTTTAATCTTGGGGCAGAGGCTGTTTATGTTGCCGGCTGCCAAGAGGAAGATGAGTGTACCTATCAAGATGTTGATAAATGGGCCACTAAACGTACTGGCCGTGCTCAGGAAATCTTGACTGAATTAGGCCTAGAAAAAGAGCGTGTTGAGTACGCCACTTTATCGGTAGATGAAGTAAGAGACTTTAAAAATGTTGCCGAAAAGTATCTGAAAAAAGTCGACGCTGTCTTAAACGGAGAGGGAGGTGAAGAGTAAATGATCGTCGCTGAACGTAAACCACTTAAAGAGATATTAGCTAACCTTGAGCCCTTCAAGAAAGTGCTGGTGTTAGGCTGTGGTGAGTGTGTAACTGTCTGTATGGCTGGTGGAGATAAAGAAGCGCGTGAAACAGCCTTGGCTCTTTCCATTGCCCGTAATAAAGCAGGCAACCCTATAGAGGTTAAAACTCATACAGTAGAGCGCCAATGTGAACCCGAATACCTGGAATCTGTCCGCCACCTAGTAGAAGAAGCTGATGTTGTTGTCTCTTTGGCTTGTGGTGTTGGTATCCAGAACATGAATATGTATTTTGACGATAAACGTACTCTTCCTGGTGTGAACACTACCTTTATGGGTATGCCCACAGCACAGGGTGAATGGATGGAAAACTGCCTCGGTTGCGGCAACTGCGTTTTGGATGAAACGATGGGTATTTGCCCTATTGCTCGCTGCTCCAAGAGCATGTTAAACGGTCCCTGTGGTGGTTCGCAGAATGGCAAATGCGAAGTAAATAAAGATTTAGATTGCGCCTGGCATTTAATTGTGGAACGGCTGATGAAATTTAATAAGTTGGATGCTTTACAAGAAATCAAAGAACCTAAAGATTGGTCAACATCCCACAATGGCGGCCCGCGTAAAATGATCAGGGAGGATGTGAAGCTGTAATGACTAAAAGCAATTTGCAAAAAGTTTTGGAAAGCGGAGCATTTGCGGTTACAGGTGAACTTGGTCCTCCAAAAAGCGGGGAACGTGAAGTTATTGAACATCATGCAAGCCACCTGAAAGGTTGTGTTGATTCAGTTAACATTACTGACAACCAAACCGCTATTGTGCGTACCTCTAGTATCGCTGCAGGTAAAATTATTCTCGACATGGGTATTGAACCAAACGTGCAGATGACTGTGCGTGACCGTAACCGTATCGCTATTCAGGCGGATGTACTGGGAGCAGCGGCGCTGGGAATGAAGAATGTCCTCTGCATTCAGGGCGACCATGCTTCATTAGGCAGTGAGCCACAGGCGAAAAATGTGAATGACCTTGATTCTATGAACCTCATCAGCACGCTGAAAAAAATGCGCGATGAGCAGGAATTTATTGGCGGCGATAAGTTGGATGCGCCCATCGATCTTTATATTGGTGCGGTGGCTAACCCCTTTGCCGACCCCTTTGAATACCGTCCCTATCGCTTGGCGAAGAAGATTGCCGCCGGCGCCGACTTTATTCAAACGCAAGTTATTTTTGATATGGAACGCTTTGAGCTCTACATGAAAAAAGTAGTGGATATGGGCTTGCATGAAAAAGTGCGTATTATTGCTGGTATCACCCCTCTTAAATCCCTTGGTGCAGCACGTTATATGAAGAAATTTGTTGCCGGGATGATTGTACCGGATCATATTATTGATCGTCTAAAAGGTGCTAAGGATAAAAAGGCTGAGGGTGTAAATATGGCTATCGAAATGATTGAACATCTCAAGACTATTGAAGGTGTTGCCGGTGTTCACATCATGGCGGTTGCCTGGGAAGAAATCGTACCAGAGATTGCGGAGCGCGCAGGTTTGCTGCCGCGTCCCACATTCGACTAAAATTCTGCATTAACATTAAGCCTGGCCTTCTGGTCAGGCTTATTTATTTTGGCGGACAGGAAATTATGTTAACCTTGAATTTTTTTTTCTATCCGATGAGGGGAGTTTTCAGGGGGATTCCCCCTTAATCTTGCGGGGTGGTCAGGACCCGCAGGTCCGTCGAAGGGGTGGCAGGCGATTGCTAGAAAATCAGCTAACCCAAAGTATGAGCGAATAGTTATATGTAATTTCTTTAGCAGACTTGGCTACTTTAACTCCGTTCGCTACCGCTCACTGGGTTAGGCCTACCCCTAAAGAACAAGAAAGACGCATCATTGAAAGAAACGCGAAGCGTCTTTCTTGTGCGGCGAACTCATTTCGCCCCTACACTAATCTCCAGGGCAATGTCACTTTGTAAGCTCATGATGTGATGTGGAAAGAGGAAATTTGCTGCTTGTGGGGAATAGAATATAATAAAGAAAACATTAATTACTATCTGATTTAATGGAGGAAATAGTGGAAAAGCAATTTATTAGTGAGCTCAAGGTGGGCGATGCTGTGCAAAGTGATTTTGCCGTCACAGAAAAAGCATTAAACCCTTTTTCACAGCCTAATCGGGCTGGCGAATATTATTTACGTTTACAGGTGGCCGATAGCACGGGTACCATGCGTGCTGTAGCTTGGGAGCAAGGCCCTGAACTGGCTGCTTTATTTGAAGTTGGTGATGTAGTACGCGTGCGTGGTGAGGTTAGTAATTATCGTGGTTCACAGCTTATTATCTATAGTTTAGAACCTGTGCCACTGGCAGAAATAAAATATGAGCACTTTCAAAAGGTTGCTCCTCGCAGCTGTGAAGAGATGGTAGGCGAATTACAGTCTCTTATTAGCAGTATCACCAACCCTTATTTGCATAGCTTATTACAAGCATTTTTTGCAGACGAAGCGTTTTTACAGCGCTATAGTCAGGCTCCTGCTGCCCGTACAGTACATCACAATTATGTGGGCGGGCTTTTAGAACATTCTCTGGAAGTAGCGGCGCTTTGTCAGCATTTTGTGCAGCTGCACTCCCAGTTAGATTTGTCTTTAGTCCTTTGCGGCGCGTTGCTGCACGATGTTGGTAAGTTGGAGGAATATGAAGTGAAGGGTATGTCGATAGAACTAACCACAGCGGGAAAACTTTTGGGGCATATTATTATGGGAAAAGATATGCTAGAAGCAAAAATTAAAGATATTGTTGATTTTCCCCCTGATTTGCACATGGAGCTGGTGCATTTAATCCTTGCCCATCATGGTCAAAAGGAATGGGGTTCGCCAGAAATCCCCCGTACTTTCGCTGCCTATGCTCTGCATCATGCTGATTTAATTTCGGCACGTCTTAATCAATTTGCACAAGTTTCACGAAAAGGTGAACATAGTAATAATTGGACGGAATACGATCGTTTGTTGGCACGGGATATTTATCTGGGTAAGGCTGAATGAAGGTTGGTGATGAAAACATGAAAAATCCTACCAAGGGAACTGGGAATGACATAAACAGAGAAAAGGTAGTCCCCTTTGAACGCGAGGCGGGTTTTTATTTGCGCAAGGGCATGTTATATTACCAAAAGAATAAGCACGATAAAGCCTTACAATACTTTAAAAAAGCAGTGAGTGTTGAGCCACAAAACCCCTTCAACCATTATAATCTGGCTTGTATGCTTAGTAAGCAGGGTCAGCTCAAAGAAGCTAACCGTGTCTTTTTGCATATCATCAATCGTTTAGATGAAACAATGACAGACTGCTATTTTCTGTTGGCTGTAAATTACGGGCTACTGGATGAGATGGAAAAATCACGCGAATATTTACTACGTTATTTGCAGACAGATCCGGAAGGTGAGCTATCGCTGGAAGCAGCAGAACTGCTGGATGCTTTTGACGATGATGATGATTTGTACACCTTACCGACTTATGCCCAACCAGACTTTGTGCTGGAGGATATCATCACAACAGCGAAGACTGAAGAATTAACGGCGCATTATCTTAATAACAATAGATATCGCCGGGCGCTGGATAGTATGTTATATGCTCGCACGGACCAGTATAAGGAAGATATTCTCAGCATTTATGGTAAATTAGGCGGCAAAGTGGCCTGCAGAGCATTGCGTAAGTTTGTCAGAAACCCGTGGGTTAAAGAGCGCTTTCGACAAATGGCCCTTTTGGAATTAAAAAACCTGGGCGAGAGTAAAGTGCAGATATTTTCAGCGGGACAATTAAGGGAAGTAGATTTAGCTAAATATCCGTTACGTACCCCTACCTGGCGCCCTGAATGGCAGCAAGTAATTGACTGTACGATCGGCAGCATGCGTGCCAGTAATTGCTATGATGAAGGCTTTCTTGCCGATGTGCAAGCGATCTGGCTGGACTTTATCAACACTGTCTACCCTGACACACCGCGCATAAGCAAAGTACAGACTTGGGCCGCCGCCTTAGAATATAGTTTAGCTCGTTTTCATTTTTTGGACTTAACGCAAAAAGAATTGGCGGCCGAATATGGCGTTTCTTGTGCTAGTATCTCTAATAAGTTTCGAGAAATTAATCATGCTTTGCAGCTTGAGGAAAGAGCGTACCAGAATATGCTTTCCTACCTGCAGGGTGAGCCGGAACATTAAGGCGTCACAAGCCAACGCGGCAGCATAAGATGAAGGAACCTCCCTACATACCAGTAAGGAGGTTTTTTGATGCAAATTCGTGACATGCAAAGAATGGTAGCATTCTTGCCCATAGATAAAACCGGCATTGGCCAGTGTGTACAACTGTACTTTCGTGATGGTGAGACTAGTGTAGCAGCAGTGGGCTTACGATCTTTTCTACAGCAGCTAGCTAAATTATATTTACTGAACTTATCAGAAATGCGCAAACGGTTAGGGCCAATCATCGGCTGCAAGAACCTTGTCCCCTTGGCCTTATCTCCCATTATCATTTTCGTGCCTCTTAAAACCAGAGTGCCTAGCGTTAAAGGTGACTGTGCCTATGGCTACTTCAAGCTGCGTTCGCTGCTTGAAGTACTGGCCAAACCTGCACCTTCCACCTTGATTCTAAAAGGTGGACATCGCTTAACTATCAAACAGTCCTATCGTCTTGTTTGTCGCCGTCTTCGTCTGGCGCGTAAACTAGAGAATTATTTATTTACCCAATATTACGAGGCCATGGAGGGAGAAAGGCATAATATATATTTTTTTAGCCAAAATGAAAAGAGAGTCTAGACAAAGAAAAGGGGCCATTGTCTTGAAAGTATATTCATTTACCTATACTTTGCACCACATCTTATTACTAAAGCTAATTGCCAATTTTCCTTTTGATCGTAGCCGTACGCTGCATAATTTTCTCTTTTTGGCCGCAGCTAATACTCCCGCCGCTGAACGTGCTGGGATTCGTTATGATTTCTACCGTGGTACTGTCAGCGTTTATAGCTTTGATATTCAGGGCTTGCTAACAGATTTAAAAAAAGGTGATCTTCTGGAAAAGGACACCTTAACCCTGACAAAAGAAGGCCTTGATTTCTACTATCAGGTTGCCCCGCTGTTACGTTATGAGCGTTTCCCAGAAAACTGCATGAAAATGGCACTACAGTATCAAAACAGCCTATGGCGTATTAACCATGAGATTATTTTTCACCCTTTATTTAGAAAATACAAATTAGGTCGGAAAATAATTCTACCTGCTGTTTAGTAACTACATCTGTGGTACAGGGCCTTTCTGCCGTAAAAAGACGCCTTAGTTGCGTCTTTTTCTGCCTAGTGCCATTTTCTTAGCCTGCCAGAAAAAAGGAAAACTGACGGGATATCTAGAACTAGATACGGGACTTAATGCACTACGTACGGAATTTGTTTTCATTTCACTTTATTGATAAAAAAGATTGCTAGCGAGGGGGTGGGGTCTTGGAAACTGTAGTGCGTGGTGGTGTAGTGGTTGATCCCAGCCAGCTATATCATGGGAATTGTGACATTTTAATACGTGAGGGCAAAATAGTTGAGCTGGCGGAAGGCATTGCTACAAGGGGACGGTTAGTTATAGAATGTGAGGGCCGTACTGTTATTCCCGGTTTAATCGATGTCCACACACATTTACGTGAACCCGGCGGCCAGGAAAAAGAAACAATACGTACCGGCAGCCGTGCCGCAGCCGCCGGCGGTTATACTAGTATCACTGCTTTGCCTAATACGCAGCCTGTATGCGATAATCAGCAAAAGGTGCAGCAATTATGGCAGCGCATTAAAGAAGATAGTCTTGTGCGCATCTGGCCCTTGGGGGCTATTACCAAGCATTCTGCAGGCCAAGAATTGACTGACATTGCACAAATGGTACAGGCGGGTATTCGTGCAGTAACTGATGACGGACGCGGAGTACAGCAGGCAGAGCTGGCTCGACGGGCTTTGCAGGAATGTGCCAAACTGAAGATCCCCTACTGTGAGCACTGTGAAGAGGAAAGTATTGCGGGAAGTGGTCAAATCCACCCGGGGAAAGTTGCAAAACAGTTACAACTGCCCGGGATTCCAGTAAGTTCTGAAACGCTGATGATGGTACGCGATGCTATGCTGGCCAAGGAATGTAAAGCTCACTTACATATTATGCACGTGTCTTGTGCGGAAACTGTCGACTGGCTGCGACTGCTGAAAACAGCGGGGGTGGTAGTGACGGCAGAGGTAACACCGCATCACTTACTACTCTCTGAAGAAGCTGTGCTTAAATACGGCACACTGGCAAAAATGAAACCGCCTTTACGTACCGAAGCTGACCGCCAAGCTCTGATTACGGCCCTGGTGGACGGCACGATTGACTTAATAGCCACTGATCATGCACCACATACCACGAGCGATAAAGAACGTGGATTTAGCTTAGCACCATTTGGCATTATCGGTTTGGAGACAGCTTTCCCCCTGCTTTATACTCACCTAGTTAGAACCGAACTTCTGACATTATCCGGTTTAGTCGAACGAATGTCCTGTCGGCCAGCAGCACTACTGGACATTCCACACGGTACCTTAAAGCCAGGTTTTGCTGCTGATTTGACCATTATTGATCTAGAGCAGCAGCAGGTTATTGATAAGGAGCTTTTTTATTCACAGAGCCGCAATACTCCTTTTCACGGTTGGCTTGTCTATGGCCTGCCAGTCTTAACCATGGTGGAAGGAAAAGTAGTCATGCACCACGGAGAGATAAAAATTAATTAAGTTAGGAAGTTTATGATGCCAGAAAAAATAGAAATGGAAATTATCAAGCATCAAGCAGTAAGTCCTGAAGTGCGCCGGTTAACGTTGGCGGGCGAAATTACTGCCCAGCCGGGACAATTTGTACAGGTTGGCGTAACAACCTCCTATGATCCTTTTCTTAAGCGTCCTTTAAGTGTACATGATTGGCGAGCAGGTGAGTTGACTCTGCTCTATCGGCTCGCGGGACGAGGTACCTGTTTGTTATCAGCAAAAAAGGTGGGCGAATCAGTAACAGTAGTAGGTCCGTTGGGACAAGGCTTCCCCCTTGGTGGGCAGCGACCAGCTATCGTTGTCGCGGGTGGTATTGGGGCGGCACCATTGTTCTTCTTACTGCGCAGCCTGCAAGCTGCAGGCAAAGAAGTTACATTTTTCTATGGCGCGAGAAGTGCTGCAGAGCTGGTTTTGCGCGAACAGTTCCAGGCTCTAGCCACCTCTTATGTTGAGGCTACTGATGATGGCTCCCTAGGCCGTAAGGGTCTAGTCACCGACTTGCTGCAAGCAGCACTGCTGACCGATAAAGCAGATATCTATGCTTGTGGCCCGGAACCCATGCTGCGTGCAGTAGCAAAGTTGGCTGCGGGTTATCAGTGCCGCTGCTATGTTTCCTTAGAGGCGCAGATGGCCTGCGGTGTCGGTGCCTGCCTGGGGTGTGTGATTCCCAGCACTAACGGTACCTATGTCCGCGTCTGTGTGGACGGTCCGGTTTTTGCTGCAGAGGAGGTGTTTGCCGAATGACGCCAGACATGACTGTTAAGCTGGGGCAGCTAACTTTGCGTAATCCTGTGATGCCGGCTTCCGGCTGCTTTGGCTACGGCGAAGAATATGCACCATTTTATGATTTAGCCAAGTTAGGAGCCATAGTGGTTAAGGGTACTACCGTAGAGCCCCGTCTCGGCAATGCCCCAGTGCGGATTGTGGAAACTTCAGCCGGCCTGCTCAATGCCATTGGTTTGCAAAATCCAGGGGTTGCCGCGGCTAAAGAAAAAATAAGACAATTGGCACCTTACAAGACGCCAGTTATTGTTAATGTGGCGGGTCATAGCAGTAATGACTATCAGCATGTAATCGAAGCATTAGAGGAGGAGCCAACAGTCGCGGCATATGAGGTTAATATCTCCTGTCCTAATGTGCAGGCGGGGGGGCTGGCCTTTGGCACAGATCCGGCGGTTGTGGCAGCCTTGATTAAACGGCTGCGCAGGGTTACGGAAAAAACGCTTATTGTAAAATTGTCACCGAACGTTACAGATATTGTTGCTATAGCACAGGCCGCAGAAAGTGCCGGTGCTGATGCCTTATCTTTAATCAACACTCTAGTTGGGATGGCCATCGATGCAGAGAAGAGACGCCCGGTGTTGGCAAATTTGACAGGAGGGCTTTCGGGTCCGGCGGTTAAACCTGTAGCTCTACGTATGGTGTGGCAGGTGACTGAAGCTGTGCGTATCCCAGTCATTGGGATGGGGGGCATTAGCTGCACTGCTGATGCCATTGAGTTTTTGTTGGCTGGTGCCACGGCAGTAGCGATTGGCGCGGCTAATTTTATTAACCCTACCGTTTGTCCAGAAGTAGCAGCCGGCATTGCGGAATATTTAAAACGTCACCACTTTCAGTCTGTGCAGGAAATTGTGGGACTGGCTAAATTAACCAGCCAGGAGTAAAAACAAGAAAAGGGGGCAAAAAATGCACAGTAAAATAATTGTGGCTCTTGATGTTGATGCAGAAGAGAAGGCTTTAGCGCTGACAGAGGCTTTGCATGACTATGTAGGTGCTTTTAAAGTAGGTTTACAATTATACAACAGCGTCGGCCCCAGTATTGTAAAAAAAATCAGGTCGGCAGGAGGTAAAGTTTTTTTAGACTTAAAGTTTCATGATATCCCTAACACTACGGCCCGGGCTGCAGAAGCAGTAGTGGGTTTAGGTGCTTTTATGTTTAATGTGCATGCTGGTGGTGGGAAAAAGATGATGTTGGCAGCGGCGCAGGCGGCTAAAAAGAAGGCAGCTGCTTTAGGTGTTCCTGCACCGCTTTTAATTGCCGTTACTGTGTTAACATCTCTTTCTGAGACTGAACTGCAGGAAGAATTAGGGGTGCAGCGAGCTTTGCCCGAGCAAGTGGCTGCCTTGGCTAGCTTAACTAAAGAAGCTGGCATGGATGGGGTGGTGGCATCTGCTCGTGAAATACCCTGGATTCGTCAAGCCTGTGGTGATGATTTTTTGATTATCACGCCTGGTATCCGTCCGGCCTGGGCGGCTAGCAATGATCAGGAGCGCATTGTTACACCACGCGAAGCACTGGCGCAGGGTGCCGATTATTTAGTTATCGGTCGTCCGCTGACCGCGGCGCCTGACCCTCAACAAGCAGCAAAACGTTTACTGGCAGAGCTTATTTGAGCAGTAAATCTGACCCCAAGGAGGTAGGATAGATGATTAGCAAGGAGAGAGTACTAGACGTCTTACAAAAAACAGGTGTGCTGTTAGAGGGGCATTTTCTTTTAACCTCAGGCCGCCATAGTGATCGTTATTTACAGTGTGCCCGCGTTTTTCAGTACCCTGATTATGCAGAAGAGTTTTGTCAGGCCCTGGCGGCAATGTTTAAAGAAGAGCAAGTGGATGTCTGCATTGGCCCGGCCTTAGGTGGGGTCGTAATTGCCTATGAAACGGCACGTGCCTGCAAAACACGCGGTATTTTCGCTGAGCGGGACCAGGCTGGATTAATGACACTGCGCAGAGGTTTTAGCATTGAAGCAGGGGAGCGGGTGCTGGTCCTTGAAGATGTGGTGACTACTGGCGGCTCGGTGCGCGAAGTGATAGCGCTGATCCGTGAGCTAGGCGGTAATGTAGTAGGTGTAGCTTCAATTGTCGATCGAAGTAACGGCAAAGTAGATTTTGGCGTTCCTTATCAGGCGTTAATCAGACTTGATGTCGCATCCTATGACGCAGAAGACTGCCCGTTGTGTAAACAAGGAACTCCTGCGGTAAAGCCTGGCAGCCGTAAATAAATAGCGCCGTCAACTATCAAGTATTTTTGTCGAAAATAAACTACGGTTGGCATATTGCCCAGGCAATACTATTTCTTTTGTCGCTTGCTGTAAAAAACAAATTAGGACAACTAAATCCGCCAACTTTTAACAAGATCGGTCAATAACACTTCTTTAGCACTAAAGGAGTGTTGTTTGTTTTGGCTTGATCTAACCTTGACGAGCAGCAAGAAATCACATAGGCTAGTGATGAAGAGAACGGGGTGAGAACTTGGCACGAAGTAAAACAGTTTTTTATTGCTCACAATGCGGCTATGAGTCACCAAAGTGGCTGGGGAAATGTCCAGGCTGCGGGGTTTGGAACCAGATGGTAGAGGAGGTGCGCCAACCAGCGAAGGCCTCAGTAGGGCGCAGCTCTGCGGCAAAGGTGGTACCATTATCAGCTATTGGTGATACTGAACAGGCGGGACGCTTGACTACAGCCAGTCGTGAATTAGATCGCGTCTTGGGTGGAGGCTTGATACCCGGCTCCTTGGTGTTGATAGGGGGGGATCCGGGCATTGGGAAATCAACCCTAGTGCTGCAGGCAGCTCAAGGTTTAGGGAGTGCTGGCAAGAAGGTTCTCTATATTGCCGGTGAGGAATCGCCCGCACAGCTTTTGCTGCGCGCTAAACGTTTGGGTGTAGACAGTGAGCAGATTATGGTATTGCCCGAAACAGATATGAGTATCCTAGAAGAGCAGGTGCGGGGATTACGGCCCGATGTGGTGATTGTTGATTCTGTGCAGACAGTCTACAGCCCACATCTTTCTTCAGCTGCTGGCAGCGTGAGCCAACTTAAAGAGGTTACCACTACGCTATTACGTTTGGCTAAAAGAGAGAATATTGCGGTATTGCTCATTGGCCATGTGACAAAAGAGGGTCAAATTGCCGGACCTCGTGTGCTTGAACATATGGTGGACTGCGTGCTTTATTTTGAGGGGGACAGACAGCATCTCTACCGAATTCTGCGTGCCGTTAAAAATCGCTTTGGTTCTACCCATGAAATAGGTTTATTTACGATGGATGCGGCAGGCTTGCGAGAAGTGGAAAACCCTTCGGAGTGGCTGCTTTCGCAGCGTTTACTTGATGCTGCCGGTTCTGTAGTTACAGCTTCCATGGAGGGCACACGTCCACTCTTGGTGGAAATCCAAGCGCTGGTTACTCCGACTCGCTATGGTAATCCGCGTCGTACGGCCACAGGGGTGGAACTAAACCGCGTGGCCTTAATCTTAGCAGTATTAGAGCGGCATGTAGGCGTACATATTCAAGATTTTGATGTTTTTGTTAATGCTGCCGGGGGGGTTAGATTGGTTGAACCAGCTATAGATCTGGCTGTAGCAGCCAGTTTGGTAAGTTCCTTCCGAGATCAGGCGGTACCACGGGAACTGCTGTTTTTGGGGGAAATCGGTTTGGCTGGTGAGGTGCGCGGTATCCCTCATTTGGAGCAGCGCTTGCATGAAGGGGCACGTCTGGGCTTTAAAAGGGCCATAGTGCCAAAATTTAGCCTGGCAGGTCTGCAAAATAGTGCAGGTCTGCAAATCAGTGCCGTTGCTACAGTGGCGGAAGCCATTAATA
>DASRMS010000165.1:0-1375 GCA_035647835.1 Oscillospiraceae bacterium | reverse complement strand
TTATTAAGTTAGTAACTAATTACTTGCACTCTGTAGGTACGTACTTTGCAGGTAATGTTCCCGCTGTCGCAATTAGACCCGGAGAACGCTCTTCTGCTTGAACTTTTGTACCGGCTGAGCATGCCCACTGGATTGAGCCTTCTGCGCCAGCTGCTAATTTACCACCGCTAGTATATGGAGCCATAATAATAGTTTCCTGTCTTGCATCTGTTGGCAGGCTATCGTCGTTAGTGGTGGTTAGAGTAATTACTCCGCTATCCCCATCGACTGTGATTGATTCTAAGTATTTGCTGACTGGCTCAGCGGCACTGCCTTTTGAGCTAGATGCTGCAGCACTTTTAACTCCAGACATGCCGGCAGTTTGAAATGCTTCACTAATTGCAGATTTTGCAGAGGCACCTGCAACTAGAACTTCAGATACTTTTGCACGTACTGTATAGTCTTGGTAAGCGGGAATCGCTACCGCCGCTAAAATACCAATAATCGCTACTACGATCATTAATTCAATTAGGGTAAAACCCTTTTGCATTTGTGCTTTCATTTTTAACGCTCCAATTTATAAGATAGCCGTTGGGCTAATAAGTATAATGCAGCTTCCATGCCAACTTTTCTTAATAAGAAATTGGCTGAAATAGGTTTATTTCGCCTGTTCTTAGCTATTTATCAGTATTTATCTCGAATCGTGAATAATTTCAGGTGCGCCAAAACAACCTGTGGCGTTTGACAAGGTGTGCCAAAAACCTCTTTAACTGTGCCAAAATAGTCATTGTCGCATCATTAAGTGCGCCAAATCGCCATAAGCATATGCTAGAGTGTGCCAAAACAGCCGTTGGCATGTGACAAGTTGTGCCAAAAACAGAAAGTCACGGCGATTACTGTGCCAAACTCAAATTGAAGGGCGTAAAATGAATCATGCGATAAGTCTAGATACCGCTGCTCTTGTCACTGCCGTCAGCAAAAGGACGCTTTGGCGCAGGCTGGATGATGGGCAAATCACCCGTCAGGAGAACGACTCCAGAGGTCGCGCAATGCTAACCCTCGTGGATCTTGTACCCATGTTATGCGTTTCAGTAGATCCAGAGGATTACGAGTTACTTGTCGATGCTGATGCGGGTAATGCCGACGCTCAAAATGACCTAGCGCAGTTGTTTTTAGATGCTAACAGACCAGATATAGCGCTTCACTGGTTGCACTTGGCGGTAGACCAGGAACACGCCGATGCCATTCATAACCTGGCTATGCTGTATATCAAAGGTATCGGCTTAGAAAAAGACAAAACCAAAGGGCTGATGTTTCTGGCCAAGGCCGCTTCACTCGGCCATTTTATCGCCAAGCAGCAGATCGCCACCTTACATTTTCGTGAACCCTCCTAACT
>DASRMS010000164.1:0-31417 GCA_035647835.1 Oscillospiraceae bacterium | reverse complement strand
ATGAGTTAGAAAAACTTTTACGAGATGACAGAGAAACTTATGAAAAGTTTTTTCAGACCTTTGGCCGACAATTAAAGTTTGGTGTTTATAGTGAGTTTGGCAGCCACAAAGAAGACCTCCAGGACTTACTGCTCTTCTATTCCTCTCACGAGAAAAAGCTGGTAACTTTAGCTGAATATGTAGGTCGGATGAAGTCTGAGCAACAATATATCTACTATGCAGCTGGGGAGTCCGTGGCAAGAATTGAAAAAATGCCCCAGACTGAATTGTTGCAGGAAAAAGGATTTGAAATTCTCTACTTCAGTGAAGATATAGATGAATTTGCCATAAAAATGTTAGCTGCCTACCAAGATAAAGAGTTTAAATCTATTTCCAATGCAGATTTAGGCATTGAAGATGAAACACCGGCTACTGCTGAGCCAGCAGCTGAACAAAAGCTATTTGATTTTATGCAAGATGTTTTATCCGAGCAAGTATCCTCCGTACGTGCTTCCAAGAGATTAAAAAATCATCCTGTCTGTTTAGCTAATGCCGGTGAGGTATCGATTGAAATGGAGAAAATATTGAATGCTATGCCTAACAACCAGAACATCAAAGCTGATAAGGTCTTAGAAATTAATACAAACCATGAAGTATTTAAGTCACTGCAGGAAGCGTACGAGCAGGATCAAGATAAACTCAAACTTTATACCAATTTGCTCTTTAACCAAGCTTTACTCATTGAAGGTATAAACATCGAAGATCCTGTGGAATTCACCAATAACATCTGCAGTTTAATGAAATAATCCAAACTCCCTTCGCTAGACAAAAAGCGAAGGGAGTTATTTTAATTGTGCGGGCGAACACAGTTCGCCCCTACTATTATTTTTGCAATAAGTATGTTACTTTCTCAATAATATTGGCTACCGTAAAACCAAACTTCTCCATTAATATCTCACCGGGAGCAGAGGCGCCAAAATGATCAATGGCGATCATCTCACCTTCGTCACCGATAAAACTGTGCCAGCCCATAGTATGTCCCGCTTCAATAGCTAAACGCTTTTTTATGGCCTTAGGCAAGACTTCTTCACGGTAGACCGGTGATTGTGCCCTAAATAATTCCCAGCTCATCATACTGACGACACGTACATCTATGCCTTTTTTCCAAAGTTCTTGCTGTGCCCCTAGCGCTAAATGAACTTCTGAACCACTTGCCAGCAGTATTGCTGCTGGAGCTTGTCCCTTCTCGGGGCTGAGGATGTAGGCTCCTTTTTGCGCTTCAAGACCTGTACCAGATAATTGCGGCAGTTTTTGCCGACTAAGCACCAGGGCGGTTGGCCCGTCTACTCGCTTAACTGCTGACAACCAAGCAGCCGCTGTCTCACGTCCGTCAGCAGGGCGCAGCACATGGAGATTAGGGATAGAGCGTAAGTTTGCCAGTTGCTCAACTGGCTGGTGGGTAGGTCCATCCTCACCTACACCAATGCTATCATGCGTAAATACATAGACAACAGGCAAGCCCATCAGGGCAGCTAACCGCAGTGTAGGTTTCATATAATCTACAAAGACAAAGAAAGTTGAGCTGTAAGGGCGTAAGCCGCCATAAAGCGCCAAGCCGTTAACAATAGCACCCATAGCATGTTCGCGTACGCCAAAAAACAGATTATTACCACAGTAGTTTTCTGCCTGGAAATCAGAAAAAGCTTTCAGGTATGTTTTAGTGGAAGCATTTAAATCCGCTGAACCGCCCAGTAAATTAGGCAGATGTTTAGCAATTATCTGCATTACCTGGCCGGAAGCAGCCCTAGTAGCCAGCGGTTTGGTAAACTGCCACAACTCTTCCTCCTCTGCTAAAGCAGCTGGCACATCCAAACTATGCCAGTCATCCCAACGTTTCGCGTCTTCAGGGAAACGCTGACGATAGTCAGCGAACAAATCGTGCCAAGCGGTATACGCTGCTTCCTGTTGTGTAGTCAGCGCCGCAAAATGTTCACGCACCTCATCTGGGACAAAAAATGCAGGTTCTAAGGGCCAACCTAAATTTTCTTTAGTCAGGTTCACTTCATCACTGCCCAAGGGGGCACCATGGGCCGCTGATAAACCCTGCTTATTGGGACTACCATAACCAATCGCCGTGCGCACCATAATCAAGGAGGGGCGAGCTGATTCTTGTTGTGCCTTGGCAATAGCTTCAGCAATAGCGGACAGCTCCGTGCCATCAGCAATCTTTTGGACATGCCAGCCATAGGCGGCAAAACGCTGCGCCACATCCTCAGTAAAAGCAACTTTAGTACTGCCATCAATAGTAATTTCGTTATCATCGTAAAGGCAGATTAAGCGACCTAACTTTAAATGACCGGCCAAAGATGCAGCTTCGGCACTCACACCCTCCATTAAACAGCCATCACCGGTATACACATAAGTATAATGATTTACTACCTCGAATTCAGGTTTGTTAAACTCAGCTGCCAGACGTCGTTCTGCTATGGCCATACCCACAGCATTTGCGAATCCTTGTCCCAAGGGTCCGGTGGTCGTTTCCACTCCCACAGTATGGCCGTATTCCGGATGTCCTGGCGTTTTGCTGCCCCACTGGCGGAATTGCTGCAAGTCTGCCACGGAAAGACCGTAACCAAATAAATGTAAGAGGGCATACAGAAGCATAGAACCATGACCAGCAGAAAGCACAAAACGATCACGATTCTCCCAGCTCGGATGTTTAGGACTATGACGCATAAAACGAGACCACAGAATATACGCCATAGGGGCACCACCCATAGGCAAACCGGGATGACCCGAATTTGCTTTTTCTATTGCGTCAACCGCTAAAAAACGAATTGCATTTACCGCACGTTCTTCAATTGAATTCATCGAATCCCTCCATCAGATTATTTACAATATCCCTTCCTATTCTATCTAATCTACACTAAATAAAACAAGTCATACTTTACATATAGCGACAATTTACACCAATATAAAGAGCATGACACTTTAGTAATACTCAGTAAACGATATTTTAGCCCAGTCATACTACTGATTACCGAGCTGTCTAAGTCCTAACATAATTAATCCGGCAGCTCGCTGTCGGATTAATCTTTAACCTAAAATTATCTTACCTTTGAACTTTTCTACTTGTTCTGTTTGCAACTCCCACTGCCGATATAGCAACTGTAAGCGAGCTTTAACTTGTGCCAACTCCTGCCCTTTTTCTGCTGCCAGCTGATAATCAGAATAGACTTGGGGCTCTAACAGCTCCGCTTCTAAAACAGCAAGCTTCTCTTCCAGACTGCTAATTTCTGTTTCTGTCTGCTCTACTTCTTCTGTCAGCTTGCGCAATTCACGACGTTGTTGTAATTCTGCTTCTCGTTGGCGTCGCTGCTCTGCATGTCGCTGTATTTTTTTGCTTTCCGCAGGATCAATTTCAATCACAGCTTTTTTCTCCCGCTCCTGCACATATTCATCGTAAGGCACCGGATAATAAGTAACGCACCCTTTTGCCACATCAAGTACCTTTTCCGTGGTACGGCTGACGAAATATCGATCGTGGGAAACAACAATTAAAGTCCCCGGAAAACTGCAAATTGCTTCCTCTAACTCCTCTACTCCTGTGATATCTAAATGATTAGTTGGTTCGTCCAAGACCAAAAAGTTGCCTTCATCCAAACCTAGTTTGGCTAAGGCTAAGCGACTTTTTTCACCACCGCTTAAATCAGCATTACGCTTAAAGACATCATCTCCGATAAAAAGAAAACGTCCAAGATAGCTACGGGCCTCTGTAATCGTCATGCTGGCAGCATCCATGATTTCCTCAAGTGGAGTTTTATCACTGGCGATAATCTGTTGGTGTTGGTCAAAATAGACCAGTTTAACACTTGGTCCAACCCAAACTTGACCTACATCCGGCTGTAATTCCCCGGCAATCAGTTTAAGTAATGTACTTTTACCTGAACCATTAGGGCCGACCAGTGCGACCCGCTCACCCCAACGGAGCACAAAATCTACCTGACTAAACACTGCCTGGTCAGCAAAATATTTAGCAACTCCTTCCATGCGCACGGCAATTTCACCGCTACGGCCGGAAAAACCGAAATCAAGTGCCATCGCTCTAGCCTGTTGCGGCTTGTCCATTATTTGCAGTTTTGCTAATCTTTTTTGCCGACTTTTTGCTTGCCGTTTTTCCCTTTCTCCTGTACCGAGGGTGCGAATATAGGTTGTTTCTTTTTCAATGTACTCCTGTTGTTTAGCATACGCTTTTTCCTGTGTAATTCTTTCCTGCTCTCTTTGCCTCTGATAAGCTGAATAATTACCCTGGTAGCTTTTAAGCTGACCATGCTCCAAGGCTAAAATACGAGTAGCCACACGATCAAGAAAATAACGGTCATGCGAAACAATCAATATCGTACCGTGCCAGTCATTTAAATATTTTTCTAACCACTCGACAGCTTCTATATCTAAATGATTAGTTGGCTCATCCAAAAGCAATACCTCAGGTTCTTCCAGCAGTAAACGAGCTAAACGGATACGCGTTTGTTCTCCACCAGAAAATGTAGCTATAGTACGCGGTAAATCCTGCATTTGAAAGCCCAAACCATTAACAACAGCACGGAGACGGGCATCCATCAAATAACCACCAGCATCTTCAAAACGGTGGCGTAATTCGCCATAGGTACTCATAATTTCTTCTAGCTGCTTATCAGATTGTGAGGAACGTGCAGCCATTTGCTGCTCTAAGGAATTAAGCTGTTCAGCTAAAGCATCAATTTCGGCAAAGGCTCTGCGCAGTTCTACTTCCATTGTTCCGCTAGCAGAACTTTTTGAGCCTTGCTTCAGATAACCTAGTGAACTACCTCGTGCCAGCGTAATTGTCCCCTCATCAGCAATAACTTCTCCGGCAATAATATTAAGGAGCGTTGTTTTACCTGCTCCGTTGGGGCCGACTAAACCGACTCGCTCACGCGGGTGCAATTGCAAAGAAGCATCATCGAGAATGAGTTCGGCACCAAAATATTTTTTTACATGATGAACTGCTGCAACACTCACTGGCAAACCTCCAATATCTGCTGTTACACATATCTTTATTCCTTAAAGCAGCTAACTTTCCCTGCTGCTGTCTAGTTAACTGTTTATCACACATTTTTTCTTGTTACTGCGCCACAATGCTGTTATACTAAAAAAGATGTGCAAATAGGAGGCAAAAAAATGCAAATTCGCAATATCGCTATTATCGCCCATGTGGATCATGGTAAAACTACTCTTGTAGATGGTATGTTACGGCAGAGCGGCATTTTTCGCAGTAATGAAGCCGTTGTAGAACGTGTGATGGATTCAAATGATCTAGAGCGCGAACGCGGCATTACCATCTTGGCTAAAAATACTGCGGTCGAGTACCGAGGAGTAAAGATTAATATTGTGGACACCCCGGGACACGCAGATTTTGGTGGCGAAGTAGAGCGAGCTTTATCCATGGTTGATGGTGTGCTTTTAATTGTAGATGCCTTTGAAGGTCCCATGCCACAAACGCGCTTTGTTTTACGTAAAGCACTAGAGTTGGGCTTGCTGCCCATTGTGGTTGTCAATAAGATTGATCGCAGCGATGCACGACCACTACAAGTTGTCGATATGGTTTTCGACCTCTTTGTGGAGTTAGGCGCCAATGACGAGCAGCTTGATTTCCCTGTAATTTATGCCTCGGCTCGCACCGGTATGGCTAGCCTCGAACCTGATGAAAACAGCTCCTCACTAGAACCACTTTTTGAGGTAATTGTTTCCCATGTACCTGCCCCTGCCAGCGATGAGCATGGCCCCTTTCAAATGCTCGTGGCTAATCTAACCCATGATAATTATGTTGGGCGCTATGCCATTGGGCGGATCTTACGCGGCACAATTGCCGCAGGTGAAGCTGTCGCTCTGCTCCATGCAGATGGTTCCGTAGAACAAGCCAGAGTAAATAAGGTATTTGTTTTTTCCGGGCTAAAAAAAATGGAAACAGATAACGCTATGACTGGTGATATTATTGCTCTTTCAGGTTTAGATAATGTCAATATTGGTGAAACCATCTGTCATCCGGATCACCTTGAGCAGTTACCGGTACTCACCGTTGATGAGCCTACACTAACCATGTATTTTGTTGTAAATAATAGTCCCTTTGCCGGTCGTGAAGGTCAATTTGTCACTTCACGTAAGCTGCGGGAGCGACTCTTCCACGAGCTAGAAACCAATGTTTCCTTAAAAGTGGAAGAAACAGATAGTCCAGATAGTTTTTTAGTGGCGGGGCGTGGGGAATTACATCTCTCCATCCTCATTGAAAATATGCGACGTGAAGGTTATGAATTACAGGTCAGTAAACCAGAAGCTATTTTCAAAAAAATTGATGGTAAACTCCATGAACCAATTGAACATTTAGTGCTAGACATGTCGGAAGAATATATGGGCGCAATTATGGAAAACCTCAGCCAGCGCAAAGCAGAAATGGTAGACATGACGCCCACCGAACCGGGACAAATTCGTTTAGAATTTCGCATCCCGGCACGCGGACTAATAGGTTTCCGCTCCGAATATTTAAGTGAAACACGGGGTAATGGGATTATGAATCATACCTTCTCTAGTTACGAGCCCCACAAAGGTGAAATCTCCTCTCGTTTCCAAGGCGCGCTGATCGCGTGGGAAGATGGCGAGGCTACGGCTTACGGCTTACATGCCGCAGAAGAACGCGGCACACTTTTTGTCGTCCCCGGGGCTCATGTCTATGAAGGGATGATTGTCGGGCAAAATAACCGTGAAGTTGATTTAGAGGTTAATATTTGTAAGAAGAAACATCTCACAAACATGCGCGCCTCTACTTCTGAAGAAACTGTTCGTCTTAAAGAACCGCGCAATCTTAGTTTGGAAGAAGCCATTGAGTTCATTGCTGACGATGAGCTGGTAGAAATTACGCCGCAAAGTTTCCGCTTGCGCAAAAAACTGCTAAAAAAACAAGAACGTGCTCAGTTTAATAAAACTCGAGCAATGCGTCGAGCGCAAACCTCATAAGATACTGCAAAAGAGTGCCTACATTTGATTAATGTTAGGCACTCTTCTTTTATTTACCGTTTTCGATTATACCTCTGTACCTGCACCATTTAAACTATAGTGAATAACCTTATATTCTTTTTCCTGTAAGTACTTGATTAACCCTTCTACATCGTCGCAGCCTTCCAGACGCCACACAGAATGCGCCAGCTCTTGATCCTCGTCACTGATAAAAGCAACTGCACTGACAATATTTACACCAAAATCTCGGAATAATAAGGCAATGTCTGCTAAGGCGCCATGCCGTTCTGTAAGTTCCAAGGTGAGGCGCAGGCCCCCGCGATGGACTCCCAGCATCTCTAGAAAGGCAGTAAAAATATCGGTTTCTGTAATCATACCTACAATTTGCTCTCCATCCAGTACGGGGAGGCCGCCAATACTATGTTCACGCATTAAAGATGCTGCTTTGTCAATGGTCGTTTCGGGCGTTACACAATATACTTGTTTTGCCATCACATCTTTTACCGGTAACTTCGCCAGGAGGTAATTAAGTTCCCAGACACTCAAACTGGTGGCTGGTGATGGTGAAGCTCGCACCAGATCCAATAATGTCACAATACCAACCAGGCGGTCTTTATCAATCACCGGTAGGCGGCGGATTTTCTTCTCCTCCATCAGCTGCAATGCATCAGGTATCGGTGTATCTGGTGTTATCGTGTAGACATGAGGTGACATTCTATCTTTGACGAGCATTGTTAAAACCTCCTTTTATTTCTAATTTCATTTTATCAGGAGATCTTCATCCTGTGAAGGGCAAGTATGAACTAAAGATAAGAGTATTTTTTTTAAACTATCTTGTTTTTCAGTTGCCGACCAGCAGGCAAAGCAAGTGAACCCAGGGGGTAGATACAGCCAAAGTACAGGCTAGAAGCGGACATTTTACTTATTCGGCACAACATAAACATTTGGCGCCCGTAGATAACGGCCGAGACGTCGCAATAATTTGGCTACGATCGGGGTAGGTTTATCGGTGAAAATATAGTAACGCGGCATTTCACTGTTTTGCCACAATTCAAAGGATATAATTCCATTCCCGTTTTTTAAGGAAACTACCCATACTTCAACCGGACCATCTAGAGGACGATGGGCAACATAACTTGGTTCGCCAAAAGTACTACGCAGTAAGTAGGCACAGCGGTTAACCGCTGTTGATGAGGCCACATCATTGAATTCTGGAACCACGCGCCGCGCCGAGTAAATCGTACGTTGCGCTAATGCTTTAGCGACGTCACCCCGAGCTATAGTAACCGCCTGACCTTGCAAGCGCAAGAAAACAACCCCCCTGTTTTTTAGCAATACTTTTAAACAAGCGCCAGCGCTGCAATGAAACTAAATAAAGCACGCTTTTCTTGTAGTATATGCAAAGGGTATTGTTTTTTATTGTCTATCTGCAAAGATTTTGTAAAATACTATAAAAAAACAACGTAGCTTTGCGCCGTCATCAAGTATTTGATAAATCCTCTCTACATTTAAGCTTAAGCTGATTTGCGGGCGCACACAGTTGCACTACAAGGTTCCATTAAACATATAGCTTTCCCAGGAACCAACTAATCAACTCTTCATCGAGTTGTAGATGCTGTGTTTGCGGGAACAATAAACAGGATCAATAAACGTGCTATACTAGTAATTAAACACTCTAAAGGGAGGCCGTCTTTGTGAATCTTCATGCTTTAGAATCATTCCTCACTACAATATTAACTTTAGGCTCTCACTTGCTTGAAATCTTTGGCGCCATCATCATTCTCTCTGCCGCTGTAAAAACATTTTTTTATTTTCTGACCACCGGTCGCTGTGACCGGTCAGCAAGACTTAACTTTGCCCGCTATTTGGTCTTTGGTCTGGATTTTAAGTTAGCCGGAGAAATACTGCGCACTGTGATCGTGCGCAGTATGTCCGAAGTAGTAATTTTAGCTTCAGTTGTTGCTCTGCGTTTTATCTTAAATCTAATCTTACATTGGGAAATTCATCAAGAACAAAAAGATCAAGCAAGTGAGGAATAGAGCCTATTTGCTTGATTTGCAATAAATTTTTACTTGCGGTAAAATCAAGACAGTTTGACGGAGGAGGAAGGCAAAATGGCAACAATCGTACCAATTTGTGGGGTAAGATATAACACAGCTCAAGTAGGACAAATGGCTGATTTAGTCACGCCTCCCTATGATGTAATTAACGAACAAGAACAACAGCGTTATTATGAAAAAAACCCTTACAATGTGATTCGTTTAGAATATGGTGAAACTAGAATCAATGATAGTGCTGAGGACAACCGTTATACCCGGGCAGCCGGCTTTTTTAAACAGTGGCTGCAACAAAATATTTTGCAGCATGAAGAAAAACCAGCAGTCTTTCTTTATGAACAAGAATTTAACACCAAGGGCAAATCTCTGACACGCACTGGTTTAATCTCCGGCGTTAAACTTGAGGAATATGAAAAAGGAATTATTCTTCCCCACGAAGAGACCTTGCCTCAAGCCAAAGCCGATCGTCTGCAGCTATTACGTCATTGCCGGGCGAACTTTAGCCCCGTTTTTAGCGTTTATGATGACCCCGCGTTTACAGTTGAAAATATTGCTGCTACTTATAAAAAAAATAAACCACTAGTGACTTTCAGCGGTGAAAACGACGAAGTTCATCGTCTCTGGGTTATTAATGACCAGCAGGCACTAACAAAAATGCAAGAGTTTTTTTCTAACCAGTCAATTTATATCGCTGACGGTCATCACCGCTATGAAACTGCCTTGCACTTCCAGCGCGAAATGAGGGCTCAGGGCGATGAGCGTTTTGGTTTTTGCCTGATGGCTTTAGTAAATCTGCATGATCCCGGTCTAGTAATCTTCCCCACGCACCGCCTAGTAAAGGGTTTGCCACAGCTCGTACAAGATACCTTGCTCACACAATTAAGCAGATCTTTTATTGTCAAGACTATTGACTTCCCCCGCACGCAACGTCAGTCGCTCCTAGCAGCAGAGTTAACTAAATTAGCTGCTCTCTTGCCTACATACAATGCCATTTTATTATACCTTGGCGGGGAAAAGCTGTATCAGCTGACTCTTAAGCGCGATAGTAATAATGCCACGCTGGTAAAACGCTATGGTGATTATTCAGCTGCTTGGCGCTCTTTAGATGTAACGGTGCTGCATACTTTAATTCTAGAAGAGCTATTGGGAATCGATAGTGCTGCACGTGCTCAAGGAACTCAACTGCAATACACCCGTGATGCAACAGAGGCACTAAATTTAGTCGATCATGGCACCTATCAAGCTGCATTTTTGCTTAATCCCACGCCAGTGCAGGAAGTGACGGCTGTTGCCACAGCTGGTGATAAAATGCCACAGAAGACAACATATTTCTATCCTAAGCTGCCTACAGGTTTGGTTATCAATGACTTTTCCGTAGAGTAGCAAACAAAGCTATGCAAGAATTGTCTTATTTTAAAAAGCACGCCCGCAGGCGTGCTTTGCTCATTTTTAGCGGCGGAAGATGCGTAAAGTACCATCTTTCAGCGCTTTTGTTAACTTGTAATACAGCCATACTTTTACGGTACGACGCGTGCGAGGAATGAGCAGGATGAAGCCAGCGGTGTCTGTGATTAAACCTGGTGTCAATAAAAATGAAGCGCCAATCAGCACTAGCAGACCGTTTAAGATATCATCACCCGGCAGCTCACCCTTGCGCAGACTATTAACAATACGGGTAAGCACATAAAAGCCCTGCGTACGCGCCAGCATGATGCCGAGCAATCCCGTTAGTAACACTATCGTTACTGTTGGCAGGACGCCAATTTGTTGTCCTACTTCAATCAGCAAAAAGATTTCCAAGATCGGTACGATTATCATTAATAGTAGTAGTCTTCCTAGCATTTTGTCTACTCCATATTTTCTCCCGTTGCTTCCAACATTCTTTTCCAGAAGAAAGGGTTTTGTTTTTTCAGCACAACTGGACGCCCCTGTGGGTTAACAAAAGCATGTTCTGTTTCTCCAATAGCCAATAAGTTGTCTGTACTAGCATTAAAGATCTCGTATTTGAAGACAATGCGCACATCCTGTAAAGATGCTACGCTTGTGACAAGGCGCAGCAAATCATCATAATGTGCAGGTGATTGATATTGGCAGAAGGCCTTAGTTACCGGCAGCAAGATGCCATTTTTTTCTACTTCGCTATAAGACATACCTAGTAAACGGAAATATTCGTTACGCCCTATTTCCATCCAAATAAAATAATTGGCGTAATATACCATACCCATCTGGTCCGTTTCTTCGTACCGGACGCGGATTAGCGCCTCCCCGTTTTTCATCGCCATCAACTCACTTCTAAAAAGTAGTTGCCTTGCCGCGGTAGACAAGACCTCGTGCTGTATCTAAAGTAACAATCTCGCCATCTTTGACGATGGCGGCGGCATCTGCAGCACCAACAATTACGGGCAGACCCAGATGTAGTGCCAAAACAGCCGCATGTGATGTCAAGCCGCCCTCTTCTACCAAAAGACCGGCCGCCTTATTTAAATAAGGGACATAAGCTTTATCAGTAGCACGTGCGAGGAGAATTTGGCCTTCTTCTAGGTTAGCTGCCTCAGCAGCTGTCAGAGCAACTTTTACTGGTCCGGTAACAGCTTTTTTGCCTAGGCCTGTCCCACGCAGGATGATTTCTCCCACTGTATGTATGCGCAGGAGGTTAGTGGTGCCGCTAACGCCAACTGGCACACCAGCTGTAATCACTACCAAATCGCCATTTTTAATATATTCACTGCCTAAAGCAGCCTCAATCGCTGTGGCAAACATTTCATCTGTATTGGTTGCAGGACGGCACAACAAGGGGAAGACACCCCAAGTTAAATTCAGGCGGCGCGCCACTGCTTTGCGTGGCGTAACTGCCACAATACGTGCTTTAGGCTTGTATTTTGCTACATTGCGGGCAGTAAAGCCCGATTGAGTTGATGTAATTATTGCTTTTGCTCCTAGTTCCTGCGCTGCATGACAGGTGGCATAAGCGATGGCATCTGTTACACTCTGTTCTGGAGGAGCAAAGATAGTTTCCAAATTAGACTCATACTCTAAAGCGGTTTCAGCTCTGGCCGCAATACGCGCCATCGTTTGCACAGCTTCCACAGGATATTTTCCCACTGCTGTTTCACCAGAAAGCATCACTGCATCTGCACCATCAAAAATGGCATTAGCTACATCGCTGGCCTCTGCTCGCGTAGGACGAGGATTACGAATCATCGAGTCTAGCATCTGCGTGGCAATAATCACCGGTTTGCCGGCAGCATTACACTTTTTGATCAGTCTTTTTTGAATAAGCGGCACATCTTCAGCCGGCACCTCTACCCCTAAGTCACCGCGTGCCACCATCACGCCGTCAGCAACAGAGAGGATTTTGTCAATTTCGGCCACGCCTTCTTCACTCTCTATTTTGGCAATAATGGGTATGTCTGAGCGGAATTCTTCCAAAATAGCCCGAATGGCAAGAATATCGTCTGCCTTGCGTGTAAAGGATGCCGCAATAAAGTCTAGATCAAACTTGATCGCGAAAATAATATCTTCGCGGTCACTTGCCGAAAGAGCGGGCATTTGTAAACGCGCAGCAGGCACATTAACCCCTTTATGATTTGCTAACTCACCGCCTGTAATGACGCGGCAGTTAAGCTCAGTGCTGGTGATGTCCATAATCTCCAAAACAATTAGTCCATCATCAAGCAGAACTTGCATGCCCGGCTGGACATCATTGATAATCCCTGGATAATTAACATAAACTTGATCTTGCGTACCGTCAACCTGATTGGTCGTAAGTTTGAACGACTCCCCTGCCTGCAGCGTAATTTTATCAGCAATAAAAGCACCTATTCGTATCTCTGGTCCCTTAGTATCCAAAAGTATCGCCAGATTATTCCCCACTTCTTTTGCGGCCTGACGAACGGCAGACACCGTGGCAGCATGTTCGGCATGATTACCATGCGAAAAATTAAGGCGGGCCACATTCATGCCTGCCTGTATTAAGCTTGTTAAAACTGCCACCTGATTACTAGATGGCCCGAGGGTGCAGACAATTTTTGTCCTGCGCATCTAATTCCTCCTTGCCGCCAATCTTTAGATAGCTAAGATCGTTGCTAAATTATAAAGATCGTGTGGAAACTGTTTTTGTTGGTTTAAAGCTTCTTCATAAGGTGTACTTTTAATTTCTCCGTCTTTCAGGCCAACCATCAGCCCATGACAGCCAGAACGTAACAGATCTACAGCGGCTGCACCCAGACGACTCGCCAGTATACGATCAAAAGACGTCGGTGTGCCGCCACGCTGCACATGGCCAAGAATAGTGACACGAATATCCATGCTAGTCAGCGCTTTCAGCTGCTCGGCAATGTCTATGGCGCTGGAAGCACCTTCTGCCACGAGAATGATACTATGCAATTTTCCCCGTTTGACACCCCGCTGTAAGCGCTCGGCTACTTCATTTAAAGCAAACGGAATTTCAGGTACCAGGATAGATTCTGCACCGCCTGAAAGACCGGCAGCCAAGGCAATATAGCCTGCAGAACGTCCCATTACTTCGATGACATAAATGCGTTCATGCGAAGTTGCTGTGTCACGCACTTTATTAATAGCCTCGGTGACGGTACTCACTGCTGTATCAAAACCAATCGTATAGTCAGTACAGGCGATATCATTATCGATCGTGCCAGGAATACCAACAGTGCTCACACCGAGTTTTTCCAGTTCCGCCGCGCCGCGCAAAGAACCATCGCCACCGATCACAATCAAAGCATCAATGCCGCTTTCATGAATCACGCTGATTGCTTTTTTGCGGCCGCCAGTTTCTAAAAACTCCGGTGCTCTGGCCGTCAGCAGCATTGTACCGCCCCGATGAATAATATCAGCAACTGAACCGAGCTGTAAGATTTCATATTCACCATTCATTAAACCATAATAACCGCGTCGAAAGCCAAATGCCTCCAAGCCATGATAGATTGACTTTCGCACAACAGCTCTAATCGCAGCATTCATCCCTGGCGCATCACCACCGGAAGTAAGTACACCAATTTTACGCATCGTATTACTCCTTACTTGCATTTTTATCTATCACTAATTTGCCCTGGCAGAAAGTAGCTTATCCGACTTTCTGCACAGTCACAGCATCTTCACCAAACAGGTTTTGAATTTCCACAATCTGCGGTGCATTTTCAGGCAGCCAATAGTCTGAGCTAAGTAAAACCTTTTTCTGTACCACCGGAAATAAAAGATAGACCGGTAAGATACCTTGCTGCCCCTGCAGCAGGTCTTTTAACGAAAGTAACTGACTGAGACTGCCATCAGGGCGACAACGAATAACTACCTCTTCTGCTACTTGGGGCAGTAAAGCAATGGCTGACGCTAATATTTTAGCCTCCTCTTCCTCGCGGTGGCTAACCTTGCCCTGAACAAGCACCACTTGGTCATTCTGCAGCAGCTGTTTTGCTTTTTCATGTACTTCGGGGAAAACTACTACCTCCGTTTCGGAAGTTAAATCTTCCAGCGTTAAAAATGACATCGCTTTGCCTTTTTTAGTAATAATAGGCTTAAAGCCGCTGATCATACCAACTGTGACGACAGACTGCTCGTCCGGCAGATCTGCTAACTCATGGAGAGGAACAATTTCAGATCTCAACTTCAAAACCTCAGTATACTCTTCCAAAGGATGTCCACTAATATATAATCCCAAGGCTTCTTTTTCCATTGTCAGCCGCTCCATCGGTGTCGGTTCTGGCAGCGCCGGAAAGTCATCATGCAGTTGTCCCCACTCCGCCTCATCTTCGTCCTCAACTAGATCAAACATACTTATTTGGCCGTTTTGCTGCTCACGACTCAATGTCTGGGCGGCCATCACTGTCTCATCAATGACCGCAGAGATTTGATTACGATTGGCCTGCAGCCAATCAAAGGCACCACTTTTGATTAAGTTTTCCATGACTTTTTTATTACAACTACGTAAATCTATGCGCGCACAAAAATCTCGCAGCGAGGTAAAGGCTCCTTTTTCCGCTCGTGCTGCTTCTATGGATTCTATGGCACCCAGGCCAACATTTTTAACGGCCGCCAAGCCATAGCGTATTTCACGTTCGGCAGTAACAGTAAAGTTCTTGCCGCTGGAATTGACACAGGGAGGCAGCACTGAAATACCCATCTTTTTACAATCAAAAATGTAACCAGCCACTTTATCTGTAGTGGACATCACACCCGTTAACTGTGCTGCCATATATTGAGTAGGATAATTAACCTTTAAGTAGGCTGTCTGATAAGCAACCAAAGCATAAGCAGCAGCGTGCGATTTATTAAAGCCATAAGAAGCAAACTTGACAATTAAATCGTATAGTTCGTTAGCCAGTTCCTTACTATGACCTTTGGAGACGCAGCCCTTGACAAACAATTGCCGCTGTTGATTTAAAACTTCTAACTTCTTTTTACTAATGGCGCGTCGTAATAAATCAGCTTCGCCAAGCGAAAAACCGGCCACCGCCGAAGCCACCTGCATAATTTGTTCCTGATAGACCATCACGCCATAGGTTTCTTCTAAAATTGGCTCAAGCACAGGATGCAAATAATTTATGGGAATATCACCATGTTTACTTTGAATAAAGGTAGGAATTTGATCCATGGGGCCGGGACGATATAAAGCTACCACAGCAATAATATCTTCAAAAACAGTAGGTTTAAGTTCCCGCAGCACACTACGCATACCGCTTGATTCTAACTGAAAGACGCCTGAGGTATCCCCTTGTGCGAGCATCGTATATGTTTTTTCATCATCAAGCGGCAGTTTATTTAAATCTATTTCCCGACCGGTAGATTGCTTAATCAAACGCACTGCTTCACCCATAATCGTAAGTGTGCGTAAGCCTAAAAAGTCCATTTTTAATAAGCCTAGTTCTTCCAATGTGGTCATGGAAAATTGAGCAACCATGGAATCGCCTGATTTGGCCAGCGGTACATATTCAACTAAAGGTTTGCCGGAAATAACTACACCCGCAGCGTGCATGGAAGCGTGGCGAGGCAAACCTTCCACCGCCATACTTAAATCCAATAACTGATGGATTCTACCATCAGTAGTATAGAGTTCTTTCAAATCAGGTGCTTTATCTAAAGCATCACTGATGGTGATGTTGAGTTCAGCAGGAATTAATTTAGAAATCTTATCCACTTCAGCATAAGGGATATTCAGAACTCTGCCTACATCTCGTACCGCAGCACGGGCGGCCATAGTCCCAAAAGTAATAATCTGCGATACGGAATCGGCGCCATATTTGTTGGTCACATACTCAATCACACGTTCACGTTTTTCATAGCAAAAATCAATATCAATATCAGGCATCGTTACCCGTTCAGGGTTAAGAAAACGCTCAAAAAGCAAATTGTATTTCAGCGGATCAATGTTGGTGATACCTAAACTATACGCGATCAAGCTGCCAGCCGCTGAACCACGTCCGGGGCCCACAAAGATCTCATGTTGATGCGCATAATTAACAAAATCCCACACAATTAAAAAGTAAGAATCATAGCCCATCTGATGAATTACTTGTAATTCATAGTTTAAACGTTCTTCTACTTCTGCTGTTAAGGGGTCACCATAACGTTTTTTTGCACCAGCAGTACACAATTCTTTTAGATAACTAAAATCATCTTGATAGTCTGCTGGTATCTCATACACTGGCAAATGGGTGTTGCCAAATTCAAAGTCTACATTACAACGGTCAGCAATTTCTAAGGAATTAGTCACCACCTCGGGCAGCTCAGGGAAAAGGGCAGCCATGGCTTGAGGAGATTTTAAATAGAATTCATCTGTGGAAAAACGCATACGGTTTGTGTCCTCAAGCGTCTTACCTGTTTGGATACAAAGTAAAACATCATGTGGTGCAGCATCTTCCTTGCGGATGTAATGCAGATCGTTCGTCACAACCAAGGGGGTATTAGTGTCCCGTGCCAACTGAATGAGCTGGGGATTTAGGGCCTTTTGTTCGGCAAGACCATGATCCTGCAGCTCCAAATAGAAGTTTTCACTACCAAAGGTTTCTTGATAGAATTGTACTAATTGACGGGCATCTTCATGGCGATTCTCTAGTAGAGCCATGGGAATTTCCCCGGCCAAACAGGCTGAAAGAGCAATTAAACCTGAATTATAGCGTGCTAAAAGCTGATGGTCTACGCGGGGCTTATAATAGAAACCCTCACTAAAACCACGAGTTACCAACTGCATTAAATTTTGGTACCCTTCGTTATTTCGCGCCAGCAGCACTAGATGGTGTTGTTTACTATCACGGTGAGCAACACGATCATACCGCATGCGCGGTGCAACATAGATTTCGCAGCCGATAATTGGTTTTATGCCTGCCTTTTTTGCTGCTTTATAAAAATCAATTACGCCGTACATTACACCATGATCAGTAATGGCTAAAGCCGGCATACCTAACTTAACTGCTTCTGCTACTACCTCTTTTATTTTGCAAGCTCCATCCAACAGCGAATATTCAGTATGTGTATGTAAATGAACAAATGATTTACTTTTCATGTTTTCACCTCGTAGCCGATTCTCTATAATGATTCTTGCTGGAGCAGTATATTCCCTTTTACTTTGACCAGGTCTATTTTAATCTTTTAGCCATCCAGCTGATTACTAGGGAAGTACACAGCTTGGCTATCTTCTCATTATACACTTAAAAGGTGAAAAAATCAGCTGAAAAGATGGCTTTCCTGCCCGGACAAAAACGACCTTTAGCTTAAACTACGTACTTCTTGACGAAGAGGGTGTTCTCCCTGCCTAGTACGCTGATTGTCCTTGGCTGCTTGCTGTGCAGCCTCTTGTTGGTAAGCAAGATAATTGCCTGTAAACACCAAAATACCAAAAGCAAGCCACAGCCGGGTGACCATACTCCCCATACCCGCTCCCGTTAAGGATGGCAGCATTAGCATGCCTAACATCAGCAAGCAGCTAATAATTGATAATTTAACGGCAGACATAATATCACCTCCTCATTCAATATACGTCTGAAAAAAATATATATCCGTTAAAAAAACCTGTCCCAAGAGGACAGGTTTCTGCTGTTGATAGCCCGTAATTATTTGACTTCGTAGCCCGCTTCCGTAACCACCGTCTTAAGTGATTCACCGCTTACTTGTGCCGGGTCATACTGCACTTCAGCCCGACCAGCCTGTACATCAACGGCCACACTTTCCACACCAGTTAGGGTTTTTAAAGCTTTTTCTACCCTCAACTTACAATGGTTACAAGTCATGCCGCTAATTGATAGAGTCAAACTTTCAGACATTTTCTATTCCTCCTCTGCTCACGGTATTAGCTGTGTTCTTAAAACGGCCTTAGTCATAATCTCTCCATCTTTTTCGTAAACAAACGTACTAAAGGTGTAGGAACTTTGTGCGCCCGCACCTAGTAAGAGTTATTTTATTTTGTATTTCATAAATGTTTTCAGTTCGTCAATTACTTCTTCTTCTTCGCCGCGGCGCATGGCAGCTCGTAAACAAGTCTCTAAATGATTTTCCAAAATAATGTTGCTTACTTTCTCTAAAGAGGCGATAACAGCCTGCAGCTGTAGAAGCACATCAGCACAGTATTTATCGTCTTCTACCATCCGTTCAACTGCCTTTAAATGTCCACCTGCTGTTTTTAAACGACGCAGCGTAGCATCCTTTTTGGGCCCTCGCAATAATATCATCCCTCCCCACCCCCACCGGGGGGTTATATGGTTAGCATACTACTTTTCCGTTAAAAGTCAAGTATTATGCTAAATTAAGGCAGGAAAATCTTGTTGGCGTAATGCCTCATACAAAACGATGGCCACTGTGTTGGACAAATTCAAAGAACGCAGCTGCGGCCCCATGGGAACACGTAAACAACGTTCGGGATATTTCGCTAATAACCAGGCGGGTAAACCAGCTGTTTCTTTGCCAAAAAATAAATAGTCTGACGGCTGGTAGACAACATCAGTATACAAACGCTGGCCTTTAGTAGTTAAAAACCAGCAGGACTGTGCAGAAATTGTTGGCAGGAAGCTAGCTAGATTGTCGTGCATCATTAGCTGCAGATGCTGCCAGTAATCAAGACCGGCGCGTTTTAAATGGCGTTCGTCCAGGGAAAAGCCTAAAGGCTTGACTAAATGCAGTGTAGTATTAGTCACCGCACAAGTACGAGAAATATTCCCGGTGTTGGGTGGTATTTCAGGTTCAACTAAAACAATATGCATTTTTGTTTACTCCTCTCTCCCCACAAAACCAGGCTGCGCTGCCAGATAGTCATTGATGATCGTTAAAATCTCTGCAGCTCCTTTGTTTAATTCATTAACGCTAACCACTGCCAGATATTTTTCTCTGCCTTGACGTGAATCACTGTAATAATGGTCGTAGTAATCGGTACAAAGAGTTTTTACCACCGTCTCCAGTTCTCCTTGGCGAATTAAGCTGGCAAGTTCTTCACTTTTAGCTTTCCCTAACTTGCGGCTTAAGGTCTTGACAGCCTCAGCCAAATCCCCCAAGTGGTCAGCACGACCCTGATATTCTTCCACAATGCGGCCTACCCGCACGGCCACATCTGCTTCCAAAAGCAGATGTTGTCCCTCTTCCATCGCCTGGAAAAGAAAATCCGGCAGTGTAGCTGAACCGATTCTTTTCCCTTCACCTTCGATCACCAGATAGGATGCAGCATGATGCTCAAGCAGAAATAGGGCCAGTAGTGCTTCAAAATCTTTTTGACTACGAGCTTGTCCCAGGCCTACTGCACCAAAGGCTGAACCACGATGGTTGGCCATCCCTTCTAAATCCAGAGCAGGATAACCTTGCTGCTGCAATATTTTAATAATGTGCGTTTTGCCAACGCCAGTTAAACCATTAAGGACAAAAACTGGCATCGTCACTGTCGCTTGTGACAAATAGCTGTGAATATAGCGGCGAAAAGCCTTGTAGCCGCCCTGCAGCTGCCATACAGGGTAATTAAGTGCTTCCATAATGGCACAGATACTGCGGCTGCGTGTACCGCCGCGCCAACAATAGATCACCACTTTTTTGCCCTTGGCCTGCCGACGAATCTTTTCTATCATTTGCGGCAGACGGGGGGCAACCAGCGAAAGACCGACCTGCTTGGCTCGGTCGGTCCCTTCATCTTTATAAGTAATACCAACTAGCGCACGCTCTTCATTTTCTAACAAAGGAATATTGGCAGCCCCTGGGATATGGGCTTCTGCATATTCTTTAGGTGAACGTACGTCGGCTAAATAGAAATGTTCTCGTTCAGCTAGCAGCTGCTCTACTGTTAATTGCCTTTTCACATCTGACAGTCCTTCCCTTAATCCTCTCATCATTGTAGCGAATAATGCTGCCAAATTCAAATTAATTAAAGCTGGTGATGGAGATCCTACTCCTCCTCATCATTGTCGGACTTTGCTTGCTGCAGCAAGCTATTATAGTCTGCCAGTTTGGCGGCAACGCGACCGTAAACTGTTTCCGTCGGGTAATCGCCTTCTTTATCCAGATGACCAGCAGCTACTCCAGTTAAAACCTCAATGCCCTCTGCGATCGTTGACACAGCATAGAGATGAAACTTCCCTTCCCCCATCGCTGTGATTACTTCTTCATTTAAATTAAGGTTGATAATGTTTTGTACAGGAATCATCACGCCTTGCTTTCCTGTTAACCCCAGCAGCTTACATGCTTTAAAGAAGCCTTCAACTTTTTCAGTTACCCCACCGATGGGCTGTATTTCACCATGTTGGTTAACCGAACCTGTGACCGCAATATCTTGACGCAAGGGCAATTCAGCCAGACTGGAAAGTAAAGCATACAGTTCTGTACTTGAGGCACTATCACCATCAATTCCACCATACATTTGTTCAAAAGCAATACTGGCTGAGAGAGAAAGTGGCGCCTTCTGAGCAAATTTGGCAGCTAAATAACCGGACAGCGTCAGCAGCCCCTTATCATGAATACGACCGCTCAATTTGGTCTCTCGCTCTATGTTGATAATGCCTTCGCGGCCTAAATAGGTAACAGCAGTAATTCTTGTCGCTCGCCCAAAAGCATAATCACCACTATCTAAGACGGAGAGGCCGTTGACTTGACCTACTTTTTCTCCTTTTAAATCCAGCAGAATCGTCCCTTCTGCTAATAACTTCTGTAATTTTTGTTCATATGTATTGGAACGATATATTTTTTCTTCAATGGCCTGTTTGACATGTTCAGCCCTTACTAAATCATCACCCTTGATACTAGCCCAAGCATCTGCTTCAGAGATAATTTCCATAATTTCATTAAAGCGGGTGCTTAATTTTTGTTGATGTTCAGCTTGGCGTGAACTATACTCCACCAACCGGGCTACTCCTGTGCGATCAAAGTGGCGCAGACCTGCCCGCTGTGTGTGGCTAGCCACAAAACTAGCCATTTGTGTCATTTTGTCCCGACTGGCATCCATTTCTGTATCAAAGTCTGCTTTAATTTTGAAAAGTTTGCGGAAGTCATCATCATAATGATAAAGCAAGTGATAAAGCTCGGCAGGACCAACTAAAATTACCTTTAGTTGTACGGGGATGGCTTGTGGTCGCAAGGAGGACATTGCCAGCAGACTAAATTGCTCACCTAAATTTTCTAAGCAAGCTTCTTGTGTTTTTAGTACACGCTTTAAGCCTTCCCAAGCACCAGCGTTAGTTAAGACGTCACGGGCTTGCAGTATTAAGTAACCGCCATTTGCTTTTAGTAAGGAGCCGGCCTTAATCAGAGCATAGTCAGTGGTCATGGCACCCAATTTATTCTCGTATTCCACACGTCCAATTAAATTATAGTAGGTAGGGTTTGTGTCTACGACAACTGGCGCGCCAATGGTTTCTTTGTTATCCACTACTAAATTGACACGGTATTTATCTCCCGCTGCTTCTTTGCGCCGCAGCCAGGGAAAGGGTGTGCTTTCTTCTTCAGCTTGACGGAAATCATCAAGATTTTCCATGATATCTTTCTGCACCGCCTGCAGATAATTAATGATTTCTGCCTGCTCTTGGTATTTTTCCTTTAGCTCATCAATTAGATAACCGACAGCAAATAAACCAATTCTGTTCTCCAGCTCTTTAATTTGTTCCTTCATCACCCGTTCTGCGGCTTGTATCCGCCGCATGACATGCAGAGAACTAAACTGGAGTTCATTGGTCTTTTTTTCTAGCTCCTCTTTTAAATCCTCAGGCAAATTAGCAATATCTTCTGAGGCAACTTCTTCTCCATCCACAATGGGCACAGTAACAAAGCCAGAACTAGCTCGCTTAAGGACAAAACCCTGTTCCTCTGCCAAAGTTGCCAACTCTTCGAATAGTTGTGAGCGAACTTCCTGATAGTTACGGTAGATATCCGCCTTTTGCCGTTCAAAATCATCAGCATCAAAAGCCTTGGGAATTTCCAGTTTTAAAGACTCCACCAGTCTCTGCATAGCCTTGACGAAGTGTGCACCCTGCCCCCTGGGCAGACGTAAGGCGAGCGGCTGGCTGGGGTTCTCAAAGTTATATACGTAGCACCAGTCATCCGGCACCGCTTCTGACCTTGCCACTTCATTGACTAAAGTCTGAGCATATGAATTCTTGCCTGTGCCTATAGGACCGGTGATAAAAATATTATAACAATGTCTTTTTACCAGCAAGCCAAACTCCATGGCCCGAACCGCACGTTCTTGTCCGATAATACCTTCTAAGGGCGACACAGCCTCTGTTGTTTCAAATTCAAATTGTGTTGGGTCACAAAAGAATCGACATTCCTCTGGCTTCAATGTCCGATAGCTCATTTTTTTTCCCCCTTCATCGCAACGATAATTGTATATTTCCTGCTGCCGACTACTGCCGCTGCCAAAAATCAGTCATTAAATTGCGAAACTCCCCTTTGCTCGGCGGCGCCGGCCACAAATCTTTTTCTGCGCCTTCACGCATAGCAACAACTAAATTATCAAAAATACGATCATTACTGCTCTCTAGTTTGCGTAGCAAATCCTTGGCCTTAGCCCGTGCTGAATGGCCGGCATAAGGACAAGGTGTACTCACTGTATTTAGCATCAAAAGACGCTCAGCCTGCTTAATTTCTTTTTCCCTAAAGTATATTAAAGGTCGAATGACCGTAACACCGGTCCGGCTTAAATAACTTTTGGGTTGAAAGGTTTTTAACTGTCCTGTAAATAATTGTGACATGAGAAATGTCTCTACTGCATCATCTAAGTGATGCGCTAGTGCTACTTTATTGTATTGCTTTTCCTCGGCATAATTATGCATAAAACCACGTCGAAAATAAGCACAACGGGCGCAAGGGCTTTGCTCTTCTGTAAATGCCATTTGATAAATCTGTGTTTTGACAATTTCCAGTGGCACATTGAGCTGTGTACATAGGTCTGCCAGTGGAGAGAGATCAACTATCTCGGGGAAACCCTGATCAATATGCACTGCGGCTAAATCAAAGTGAAAAGGAGCATGCTCCTGCAATACTTTTAAGCCGGTTACTAAGAAAGAGGAATCTTTACCTCCTGAGAGCCCTACTAAAACACGATCACCTGGTTCCAGCAGTTTAAACTCTACAATCGCTCGCCAGAAGCGGCGTACGATCCATTTAGGTAGCTTCATGTTTTGCCTCCACATTTTTGGTCTGGCCTTATCTTATCATCTTCCATAACAAAATTCCATTAACAGAGTTTAAGGAAATCACAAGGAGGCAGAACTTAATTTTTAGCCGAAAATACAAGGCCCGCGGCTTAGCCACGGGCACTAGTTTATTATTTAGCTGACACGTTCAGAAATTAATGTTTGCACAATTGAGGGATCGGCCAGGGTTGAGGTATCACCTAAAGTATCTAACTCATTATGGGCTATCTTGCGTAAAATTCGCCGCATGATTTTACCACTACGAGTTTTAGGTAAGCCGGGGCAGATTTGAATACAATCCGGTTTGGCAATCGGGCCAATGGCCTGACGTACTGCTTGAATTAACTCAACCTTTAATTCCTCACTTGCCGCACACCCCTCCCGCAGGATGGCGTAAGCATAAATTCCTTCACCTTTGATTTCATGAGGGTAGCCGACGACAGCAGCTTCAGCGACAGAGGGATGGGCGACTAAGGCACTTTCAATATCGGCTGTACCAAGGCGATGGCCTGAAACATTAATCACATCATCAACGCGACCTGTTAGCCAGAAGTATCCATCTTGATCTTGATATGCACCATCACCGGTGAAATAGTAACCAGGGTATTGGGTAAAGTAGGTATTCTTAAAGCGCTCATGATCACGGTAAACAGTGCGCATTATCCCTGGCCAAGCGCCGCGCATAACCAGATAACCGCCTTCATTCACATCTGCCGTACTACCGTCTTGTCGAATTACTAATGGTTCAACACCAAAGAATGGTAAGGTAGCAGAACCTGGCTTTGTGGCAATGGCGCCAGGAATAGCCGAGATCAAAATACCACCCGTTTCGGTTTGCCACCAGGTATCAACAATCGGGCAGCGTTCTTTACCAATTACGCGATGATACCATAACCAAGCTTCCGGATTAATAGGCTCGCCAACGGTACCAAGTAAACGAAGACTGCTTAAATCACGGCCATTAGGCCATTTTTCTCCATCTCGCATCATAGCACGGATAGCAGTAGGCGCAGTATAGAAGATATTAACTTGATGCTTTTCTACTATTTCCCAGAAGCGATCTGGCTGAGGATAGTTGGGTACACCCTCAAACATTAACGTGGTGGCGCCTGAGGCCAAGGGGCCGTAAACAATATAAGTGTGTCCAGTAATCCAGCCAATATCGGCTGTACACCAGTAGGTGTCCTCTTCTTTAAGATCAAAAATATATTTACACGTCGTAGCAGCGTAGGTTAAATATCCGCCTGTAGTGTGCAAGACACCTTTTGGTTTACCGGTACTACCGCTGGTATAAAGAATAAACAAAGGATCTTCTGCATCCATTTCCGTGGGTGGACAGAAATTAGTAATATTCTCGGCTGTCATTTCCTCATCCCACCAGCTGTCTCGTCCGGTTACCATGTTAACTTCGCTTCCTGTATGCTGATAAACTATCACGCTTTCAATGCTGGGGCAATGTGTTAGCGCCCGGTCAGCTGTATCCTTCAAAGGTGTGACCTTACCAGCACGGTAGCCAGCATCTGCTGTGATCAGCAGCTTGCACTGGCAGTTGTTGATTCTGTCACGTAAGGCATCTGCACTAAAACCACCGAAAACAATAGTGTGAATGGCACCAATACGTGTGCAAGCTAACATAGCGATGGCCAGCTGCGGAATCATTTGCATATAAATAGCTACGCGGTCGCCTTTCTTTACGCCCTTTTTACGCAAAACATTAGCAAAACGATTTACTTCTCTGTGCAGCTGCTGGTAGGTATAGGTCTTACTTTCTCCTGGCTGATCGCCCTCCCAGATAATAGCGGCCTTATTTTTGCGCGACGTTGTTAGGTGCCGGTCTAAACAGTTATACGAGACGTTTAGTTTTCCGCCCCGGAACCAGTTAATTTGGGCATTAACAAAGTCGTACTCCCGAACTTGCTCCCACTTTTTAAACCAGTGAAGCTGTTCTGCCATTTCAGCCCAAAAACCATCCGAGTCCTTAATGGAGCGGTCGTACATGTCAACATATTCTTGCCTGCTCTGTAAATATGCTTTTTGACGAAATTCTTCTGTAGGTTCAAAAACCTGCTGTTGTTGTGAAACATCAGTTTTCAACATGTTCAACCTCCCCATTCATAATATTTTAGTGACCAGAAACTAATTATAAATAATACTCCCGCTATTATACATTATACTGATCCGGTGCCTACTCTGCAATAAGTCGTTACATTTTTTTAGCGGGAATCTCTGCTTCAGCTTACGTCCTTACAATAATAGTATAATAGATGACTACTTTTTGTGAATTACGTAAGTATTACAATTTGCCTTTAACGTGGGGGTGGTTCAGCAATAAAACCTTGCTCCATTAAGTGCTGGGTCGCACCACGCGCCCGATTTATCGCCGCTGTCGCCTTCTCACGTAAAGCGGCAGCAGAAAGGCCTTGGCGTGCTAACCCTAGTTCAATAGCTTTCCTGCCCACATTTACGGCTTGACGGATAAAAACTTCGGCATTATCCATTGTGGGCAAGAGCTGGTCGGGATCGATACCATTCTCTGCCCCTAAATCAGCAATAGTGTAAGCAGCTGTCAGACACATCTCGTCCGTGATGGCAGCAGCCTGCACATCCAAAATACCACGGAAAATACCCGGGAAGCAAATGGAATTATTTATCTGATTGGGGAAGTCGGACCGTCCGGTAGCGACAATCACAGCTCCAGCTTCTTTTGCCTGCCACGGCCACATTTCTGGGGTAGGATTAGCACAGAAAAAACAAATGGGCTCAGAGGCCATTGCTTGCACCCACGCGGCCTGGATCACCCCCGGACCAGGCTGTGAGAGAGCAATCGCCACATCACAGTCTTTCATCGCTTCTGCTACCCCACCTTGGCGGCCTTCAGTATTAGTAGTCACAGCTAATTCATATTTTTGCTGGTGCCTAGGCTGCAGAGCAGAAGCACGTCCTCGATGTAATATTCCTTGGCGATCAGTCACATAAATCTTGCCAGGATCAGCTCCGGCTTGGATAAGCAGTTTCGTAATGCAGATATTAGCTGCACCGGCGCCGATCATCGCAATGCGAAGCTCGTGGATATCTTTTTGCACATAGCGGAGGGCATTAATAAGTCCAGCTAAAATCACAGTTGCTGTTCCCTGCTGGTCATCATGCCAGACAGGAATCTGACACTCTTGACGCAAGCGCTCAAGAATATAAAAACATTTAGGGCTGGAAATATCCTCCAGATTAATGGCCCCAAATGTCGGCTGCAGCATTTTAACAAACTCAATCAATTTATCTGGTTCTTTTGTATCTACACAAACAGGGAAAGCATCAACACCACCTAAATATTTAAATAGCAGTGCCTTGCCTTCCATCACCGGCAGTGCCGCTTCAGGACCTATATCACCAAGACCCAAGACACGGGTACCATCCGAGACAACCGCCACAAAGTTACCTTTATTGGTATGTTCATAGACTAACTTTTCATCTGCAGCGATGGCTTTACAGGGCGCAGCGACACCAGGCGAATACCAAGTAGCAAAGTCCTGCAAGTCCTGTACTCTGCATTTTATGCCAACCTCAATTTTCCCCCGGTAAAAGGGATGAAGCCGCATAGCTTCTTCGGCCGGTCTTGACGCCCTGGCAAGGCGTTCATCTTCCTGGGTCATAGTTTTCATCCTTTCCTGGTTCACTAATCGGCCGTGCATACTGCTTTTGACCATTCACATAAAAATCATTACCATAGGCATCATTAATTACTGTTGCCGGGAAATTTTCCACAGCTAAACGGTAGATAGCCTCTGGCCCTAATTCAGGATACGCCACCACTGTCACCTGCCGGACAGTTTGGGCTAAAAGGGCTCCCGCACCCCCTGTAGCAGCCAAGTAAACACCTTGATACTTTACCAAAGCATCTTTTACTGCCTGGCTGCGTGCACCTTTCCCGATACAACCTTTAAGACCCTGTGCTAAGAGCCCCGGGGTATAAAGATCCATCCGACCACTGGTTGTGGGACCAGCTGAACCAATCACCTGCCCTGGTTTTGCGGGAGCCGGACCAACATAATATATCAGCTGACCTTCAAGATCAAAGGGCAGAGTTTTACCAGTTCTCTGCAATTCAGCCAGCCGTTGATGGGCGGCATCGCGTGCTGTATATAAAACACCGGAAATTAGCACTGCTTGACCAGCTTTTAGTGTTAACACTGCGGCCGTGGTCAGCGGCGTAGTAAGATGTTTAACTTGCATCGATAGTTCACCTCCCTGCATTCTACAAAGTTTTTTCTAGTTGGCGGGCAGCATGGCAATTAATATTCACAGCCACAGGCAGGCTGGCAATATGAGCTGCATATGTTTCAATATGCACAGCCAAAGCTGTAATTCTGCCGCCCAATCCCTGTGGCCCAATGCCTAGGCTGTTAATACGCTGCAATAGTTCTTGCTCCAATCTTGCATAAAACAACTCTGGATGGGACTGACCAATTTTTCGCAGCAAAGCTCTTTTGGCTAATTCGGTAACCTTTTCCAACGTACCTCCTATACCAACACCGACAATAACAGGTGGGCAGGGATTGCTGCCTGCCTGTCGTACCGTCTCAAGAACAAAATCTATCACACCAGCTGTACCCTCAGCAGGTTTGAGCATCTTTACAGCGCTGACATTTTCACTGCCCCCACCTTTTGGTGCGACGACTAGCTTTACTTCCTCTCCTGGCACTAAGGTCAGATGAATGACCGCAGGTGTATTATCATTAGTATTTACCCGCTGCAGAGGATCAGCAACGATTGATGTGCGCAAATAACCGTCAGCAGAGCCTTGACGTATGCCCTCTTGAATGGCTTCGTTGACATCACCACCAAAGAGATGCACATCTTGTCCTAATGACAAATATACTACAGCAAAGCCGGTATCTTGACACAGCGGCACCTGCTCTCTTTGGGCAAGCTCAGCGTTTTTTAGCAATTGTGCTAACACCTGACGCCCACTAGGCGACTCTTCATGCTCCAAGGCTTGCTGCAAAGCCTGATAAACATCGTCACCTAAAACATAGTTTGCCTCTTTGATCATTTCCGCTACAGCTGAACTTATTTGTGCCACATCAAGTTCGCGCATATTTTTCAAACCCCACTTCCTGGCAATTGTATTAACTTTTTATATGATTATAGCACAAGCAGATGCAAAGATGTTATTAATGCCGAGGTTGTAACATTATTCCATTTGACAAGCATTCTATCTTTTGTTATAATTAATCTCGTTGACGCGGGGTGGAGCAGCTGGCAGCTCGTCGGGCTCATAACCCGGAGGTCGCAGGTTCAAATCCTGCCCCCGCAACCATATAGAGAAAACGCTAATTTTGATACGGTGAGTGTCAATATTAGCTTTTTTTTTGGCTTTGGACAAGATTGTGGGCTAGATTCCTTTGTTTACATAGGAGGATAATATGAAAAATCATGCTCAAGCAAAAAACGCATTCTAATTATAGGATGCGTTTTTTGTTATATAAAGTCTACGGCTGAGTAGATACTTTGTGAATAATTAGAAGTTTTAACTAAAAAATATAAGCAGGCGTTCTGCTAATCGTGCCTGGGAATTACTCTCTAGCGTGACCTCGAAGCTAACTGCCCCATGGTATCTGGCCAAGATTGAGTTCTTAATTCTTGTGTAAGTATTTTACCTCTGGCATGTGGTAGATTGTTCTTAACTACCTGCCTAGCTTGGTGGTTAATATTTTCCCAATGTTGCCTTATGGTTGAAGAATTTAGCGAAAATTGTTATTATTATAGTATGAGAACTAATCTGTTACTAGATTAAGTATTACCAGCGTTATGCAGAATAAATGCGAAAGGTGATGGGTATGACAAAACACGAAGTATTATTTCCAGGAGACTTAAGATTAGCAGTTGAAGACGGAACTACACTTAAAGAAATCATGAATGATGCAGGTATCAATTTCGACTTTCCTTGTGGCGGTAGAGGCCGCTGCGGAAAGTGCCTCGTTCGGATAACTGCTGGTGCTAATGAACCCCTGGAAGAAGAAAAGAAAAAGTTAACTGAAGAACAAATTAATGAAGGCATTCGCTTTGCCTGTTTAACCAAAGTTCATAGTAAGATGAGTGTAGAATTTTTATCAGATAAGAATATTCAGCACAAGATCTTACTTTCTTCGCTCGACAGATCAGCGAAAGTAGAGCCGCATATCACTAAACGCTATATCGAAGTAGACAAAGCCACGATGACCGACCATCGTACAGACTGGCAGCGTATTAGAGATGGTCTGACCGCTCAAGGCAATATTAGTGAGATTACTAACAATCCTGTTGATGTACTTAGAACTATCCCTGATCTCTTACGGAATAATCAGCATAAAATTACTGCTGTCATCTATAAAGATGAAATCCGCAGTTTAGAGGCTGGCAATACCACAGAAAAATTATACGGTGTTGCTTTCGATATTGGAACAACTACTATCGCCGGTTTTCTCATGGACCTTTATACTGGCAAACAATTAAGTGTGGCTTCAACATTAAACCCGCAAACACAGTACGGGGCAGATGTTATTTCACGTATCACCCATGTAAGTAATGATCCTGATGGCCTAGCCGACTTGCATCGTGCAGTAACCCAGGCAATTAACAAATTAATTGGTGAGGCTGCTGAAAAAGCTGGTTTAGAGCGCAATGATATTTATTCCGTGTCCATCGTGGGTAACACCTGCATGCATCATCTTTTCTTAGGCATTAACCCTCGGGATGTCGCCATTGCTCCTTACGTACCGATTGTTACTGATAGTATCGTAGTTGATCCTCAAGATGTGCAGCTAGAAATGAACCCTGGTGGTAAAGTTTTTGTTCTACCTAATATTGCAGGCTTTGTTGGTGCAGATACAATTGGCGTGCTATTGGCAACGGAACTTGATGAGAGTGAAGATATTAAACTAGTTGTCGATATCGGCACCAATGGTGAAATGCTGCTTGGCAATAAGGAGCATATCCTAGCCTGCTCCACGGCTGCTGGACCTGCTTTTGAAGGAGCGCAAATTAGTTCTGGTATGCGTGGTGCTACTGGCGCGATTGACCATGTTACCTTTGGTGAAGAATTAACCTATACGGTCATTGATGATGTAGAACCGTTAGGCATCTGCGGTTCTGCTTTACTGGATACAGTAGCAGGTTTAGTTGAGTTTGGCCTGCTGGAAGATACCGGTCGTATTATGAAACCAGAACAAGTTACCCATCCTATTGGGCAGAAACTCAAGGATCGTTTAATTGTGCACGATGGCTCGATGGCTTTTCTCCTAGAAGAAACAAAAGCCAGAAAGATCATGGTAACGCAAAAAGATATCCGTGAACTTCAATTAGCAAAAGCTGCTATGGCTGCCGGTATTCAGCTTTTAGTAAAAGGTTATGGCATCGAAGTAGGCGATATTCAAGAAGTCCTCCTCGCCGGAGCATTTGGTAACTACCTCAACCCTCATAGTGCCTGTGTTATCGGGCTGATTCCTCTCGAATTAGAAGATAGAGTTAAAATGGTAGGTAACGCCGCAGGAGCAGGGTCACAATTAGCTTTGCTCTCAACAAGTGAATACCAACGTTCAGGTGATGCTGCGCGCAATGTACAATTTGTGGAACTTGGTACAAATCCGGCCTTCACTGATGTCTTCGCAGAACAAATGCTATTTCCAGATTTAGATGAGTTAGCTTAAATCACATTCAAGCAAAAAAGCTGCCTAGCGAGGCAGCTTTTTTTGTACCAGTAAATAATAT
>DASRMS010000163.1:0-2423 GCA_035647835.1 Oscillospiraceae bacterium | reverse complement strand
CTTTTGTAACTGTCAAATCAACAAGCGGTGTAACCGTAGTGTCAACTTTCGATGTATTGTTAGTACGGTTTTTATCAGCTACCTCAAGCGAGTTGGCCGTTGCTGTATTAGGACGGGTAATCTCAACAGAACCCGCCACATTGGGCACAACAGTAACGGTAATGTCTTGCGTAGCACCGACTGCCAAACTAGGAATCGTACACACTAAAGTCTTGCTTGAACCGGTCGAAGGCGCATTAGGAGTACAGGCTGTTCCGGAAGGCGCATTAATTGTTCGAATCCCTCCTGCATTACCCGGAAGCAGGTTATTCAGTTCATCACGCACCTCAACCTTGCTCGCTAGAGCAGGACCAGCATTACTTACCGTCAGGGTGTAGGTTAAGAGCTCACCTGCTTTTAAAGTGGTCTTATCCGCTGTTTTTACGATAGATACATCAGCATGCTGTCCATCTTGAGTTCCGATAGTCTTAATCACAGAACAGTTATTGCTCGGGTTCTTATCCTCAACTGTCCCGCTATCTAATGCTACACATGCCTCATTACTAATTTCCCCAGCAGTTAAGGCTTTAACTCTTAAATTAGTAAAAGGTGTCCAGCTGCCTACTGATAATCCTTGAGTCGAACTACACTCCACTGTTGCATTGGTTGCAGGCAAATCGTTTGGGCTACTTGTGCAAGTCCAACCTGCAGGTGGCTCAATTCCTTCTAAGGAAATACCAACGGGCAAAGTATCAGTGATAGTGATTGTATCCCCAGCAGGGATACTTAAAGGCCCAATGTTTCTAGCTCTCAAACGATAATTGAATTCTTGTCCAAGCATAGCGGGATAGCTTAGCGAGCTTGTCTTAGACATCTGTAAGTCAGCTGCATTGGTGGTTTTTTTACCAACAGTAGACGTATTATTTCCTGGGTTTGGATCATTTTCAGGGATAGTTATAACAGCTGTATTACTTAAATCTGTGTCTTTTACTGTTGTAGCCGTGGCCTTCAATTTAATAGCAGGCATGTTAGTAAAAGTACCGCCCAGCCAAGGTCCAGGACGCTCACAGGTAATTTCTTGACCAACGACTTCACAGCTCCAGCCAGCACCTGCTTCCAGACTGCCTGCAATATAAGTCAGTCCTGGACTTAAGGTATCTTTAACAATTATTTTTCCATCACCAGTGCTGCCCGGTGCAATACCACCCTCATGACGTGGGGTTAAGGTGTATGTAACTTCAGCACCGATTTCAATTGCATTACCCGCAGGACTCTGTGTTTTAATAATCGAAACATCAGACCCGTCAGTTGTGGTGACAGTAACTCTTGACTCATTATTTTCAAGATTACCTTCTGGCAATTCGTTTGTACCGTTTGCATCAAAACCTTTAACTGATGCTAAAAGTATTACTTCACCTGATGTATTAGCAACCGCAGGGACTGTAATAGGATCCGCCATCTCATCTTTGTTTAAGGGCCCGGTACGTTCACAAGTTATTTCGCCAGAAGCTCGCGGATACCCGCTAGCAGGTAAACAAGTCCAGCCAGCTCCCGTTGGACGTGCAGTAACAGCAGCTCCAGGGGGTACATCAAAAGTGACTTTAAGTTTTTGGTTATTTTCAATAGCACTTGGTCCAAAGTTTTTAGCAACCAACTGATAATTATAAGCGGCACCAGCAACAATATTATCAGCAGACGAAGTCGCTATTAGCTCAATATCAGTGGCTGCTCGAACAGTAGTAGGTTAAGTTAAGCTATTATTACCTGGACGAAGGTCTTCTGTGGTACTTGTCACTTTACCTGTGTTGGACCAAACCTGTGCTGTAGGCAGCATGATCTTCACATCACGTGTCTCACTTGTACCATTTTGCATGGTTCCAATTTGACAGGTCAGCGTGCGTGTAATGCCGTTATCAACACAGCCTGTAGCAGGCGCCACACTGACGAATTCGGCGCCCTCAGGGTAGGTATGTACAAATTCAACATTTTCAGCTAGATCAGGACCATTATTATCCACACGCCATTCATAATTAAATATGCCGCGTGCGTAACCTGGATCGGGACTGTCATTGACGTTCAAAACTAGGTCAGCAGCGGCCAGCGCACTGCTTGATAAGATTACTGCACTGATCGCAGTGAGCAACCGCCCCCTCGGCTTGTTACTTCGCATAAACATTCTCCATTATTTTATTTGGCATTTCTGTATTGCATGCTGCTAGGTTCCTAGCAAAAATTTTTATCTATTTATATATTGTGTGTATAGATAAAATGATCTGCAATACAAAAACATCAACGCTAAGTTTTGCTTATTGCAACCCAAGCCGCTTAATCAAAGATACAATTGCGCAAATCACAGCTAATAATTGATAAAGCTTAAACACTTAAAGGAAAAATATGCGCGCGCACTGAATTGCCACATAGAGTCTCTCTATATGTAACAATTT
>DASRMS010000162.1:0-4271 GCA_035647835.1 Oscillospiraceae bacterium | reverse complement strand
CATAAACACATATATATATTATATACTATTAAGGCATATGGCACTAATATATCCGGCTAGCTGCGTATCTACAATTGTCCTTAATTTTCTGTGTATGCAGCGAGGCAGCACAGTGACTATTTTACAACTGGTTTTAGGCTTGTTGCTTGGAATATATACAGACTTATACTTTAATATGAGTTGCTTGGTTTATGTGATATATTTTACATGAGTTGCTTGGATTATACATTTTACATGAGTTGCTTGGATTATGCGGTATACATTTTACATGAGTTGCTTGGATTATACGCCGCCGCGCCAGGCCCGTATAAACGTACAGAAAACGGTCATAATTTTAGGCTGTTTATACGGTATACGAACGGCTGAATATGCGATATAATATAATTAATGAATGAATAATATATACATTCAAAAATAAATGAAAGAGGGCCGATAAATATGACAGATTTAAAAAAGATTGAAAAAGCCGCAAACGAATTAAAAACGGTTGAAAACGTCAACAGAGAGCTGAAAAGAATTGCATCAGTAAAATGCAGGTTAAAAAAGCAGAAAGGCCGCGCAGATTATTCGGATAAAATGACCGAAATATTGCAGCAGGAGCAGATATTAAAAGAAGCAAAAAACCTGATTAAACCGGCAAAAAAGACCGTAACAACGTACACGCAAAACGACGTCGATTTGATTGAAGATTATGACGAGCTTGCAAAAGCCATTAGGACCATACAGTCAAAAAAGACTTTAAGCCGTTGGCTTACGACGATAGAAGGCGACAACGACGAATTTAGAAATGCCGAAAAGATTGAAAGAATGTTAATCGAAAGACGAAAATTAATTAAACCGGTCGACGACGTGAATATCAGAAAAACAGACGTTCAAAAAATAATCGATACAATCGAAAGTTCCGGAAATATTTCACAGGGAAAAATTGTAGAATTGTTAAAAAATGTAATTCAGTAAAATGAATAGGACCGGTCCCTGCCGGTCCTAAATTTAAAATTGCAGGCCAGAGAATCCGGCGTTAAAAACCGCGGCGGGTAATCATCTGGCCTGCAATTTTTTATTGCCCCTGTATGGCTGCGGCCACGGTCAGTCCGCGCCGCCGCGCCGCCGCATAAAAGTACAGCTCTGCTTGACTTGACTGAAGCCGCATAAAAGTACAGCTCTGCTTGACTTGACTGAAGCCGCATAAAAGCAACTACCGCGGCTAATAGCCGCGGTAGTGTGTTGTTTATTCGCTCCAGCCGTCATAATACTCCTCGTCAGTAATGCCTGGATATAACGACTGTACGGCAGTCTTATCGCCGACGCCGCTGGTTTCACATAGCTTGTAGAAATTATTCATGATTGCTGCATAAACGTCAGCATCAGCGCCGATGGTATGTAGCATTTCCCTGTAGCTTTCAGCCACATCTGTCAATCTCAGACTAATCATTATTATTCACCCCCTCGTCGTAATATATTGCGTTCAGTTCATTCAGTGCCTGCAGCAGCAATTCGTACTGCTCGCCACCTGCAAGATAATCAAGCTGGTTACATATTGCGTCGTGTATTGCGCTGTAGCTTGCTCCTGTTAATTTATTCATATATATATCAGCTCCTTTCATAATATAATTATATCATATTTTAACGCGGATTATGTCAGTTCTGATAAATAAGTTTTACTCACCGCAGCGGCCACGGTCAGTCTGAAGCCGGGGTTATCTACTAGTCTGTGGACAAGCTCGGCGGGCGTAAGCCATGCGGCCACGGTCAGTCTGTACCTTGCGCTGCCGCATAAAGTATAACACGGCTTGACTGTGGCCGCATAAAAGCAAAAGTAACCGCGGCTCTGAGCCGCGGTCGTGTGTTACTTATTTGCTACAGTAGTCGTGTACTTCATCTCTGTCGAAATCAACACAATACATGTTTTCGCTGGCTATATGCTGTATCATAGAATGAATACCTGCCGCCTGCGGTCCGCCAAGAACAAGACGTATAGTCTCATCGCCGACAGTAATTGTGATGTTGCTGATATTGAAATCAGCATCCGGATTTTCTTCATACCGGTCGTTGTCGCTCTGCATTTGTTTTGTCATAGCTTTCATTAATCTTGATAACTCGTTTGCTTCGTTCATACTATCACGCTCGCTTTTATTCATTAGCTAATCTCTTAGCTTAATTATATTATATCGTATTTTAATGCGGTTTATGTCAGTTCTGATAAATAAGTTTTCATCGCCGCAGCGGCCACGGTCAGTCTGAAGCCTGGGTTATCTACTAGTTTGTGGACAAGCTCGGCGGGCGTAAGCCATGCGGCCACGGTCAGTCTGTACCTTGCGCTGCCGCATAAAGGTGACTCTAGTCATACCTTGCCTCATCTGCGCCGCATAAAAGGAAGTAGAAGCACTTCGCTGCATGGCCGCGGCTGCGCAGCATTATAAAGAAAGGGTCTGCTGTGTGACATGTCCAGCAGACCCGAAGTAAAGTTGTAATCATTGTAGTTATTCAGTTTTGGCAGCGGCGTCTTTCCTCTTCTTTTGTTGGTACACTTCTTGTACCCATTCTTGTTCGCAAGCGTCACATAGTCTACCGTTATCGCAGGGCATATTGCCCTGCTTGTCTGGATAACATCTGCAGCACTCCGCTAGTGTTTCAAGCCATATTTTATTCATCTCTGTGTTCCACCTCCTGTGCCGCCTCGCCTCCAGCGGCTTCAAGTAATTTCTTCAGCAGCGCCTTGGCCTCAGCGGCCTTTAGGTCGTTTACGTCTCTGTCACCTAGTTCAGCTTTCAGTTGTTCGCCAGTTTTATCTACAATGACTGTCCTGGATGATGTGCCGCCGACCCTCATACTCTTCAGAATGTCTTCTGCGACTATTAGTTGTTTCCATCTTTCAGACTCTTCGCTGAAGTCTTCCTTGCGTTTTTCAATAGACTTCTTGGACTGAACATTGCGGAGCTCACGTCTCAGCAAGTCTTGGTCGTTTCTATACATTTCAATCTCTTCGTCGGAGTACTCTAATGACCCTGAGGCCCTGCGGTAGCCCGTTGCTGCTTTGGGTTTGCCCAACACATCCCTCAGTAACAACTCAGCGATTGCGCCTGACATCATGTTTCTGTAGTTTTCAATCGTCATTGTTTTACCCTTGCTGCGGGAACGCTTTGACTGCTGACTCTTCAGCATGCCGTTTAGTACGTCCTCGCCAAGCTCTTTGAGGAACTCAGTTTCAACAACGCTGAGGTCATACAACGCCTTTACCAAATCGTCCATTGCGTTGTGGTCTTCCTTTGACTTTTCAAACATCTCGCCATGTGTCTCCACGTCGCTGCTAATTGTTTTGATTAACTCCTGTGCAATTGTGTTTGCGATACTTGTTAGTTGTGCGGTACCCTCTAAACTCTTTGTACCTACAGGTGTGTTTTCGCTGGTGCTCTCTTCAAACATTACATTCAATTTTTCAGTCATGGTAGTCTCCTTTCGCCGCTTCATCCAAGCGGATGCCACACTTTGCAGTGGCCTGCGTATTAGAGTAATTGCCTCACCCTTAATTATATTATATCATGGAACCGTGCGACCGTACATATGTTATTCTTAATTCAATGTGGTAGCCGCTCAGCTTGCTTCTGCACATGATATAACTACAGGTGTCTTGTTTTTATTCTTGTCCTTACTCTTAATATAATTATAACGTAATTCTTGTGGAATGTATCCAGTTTTAGAAAAATTATTTACTCACCGCGCAAAGAAGTTATAATATAGTCCTGCATGACCGCGGCGACACCTCTTCCCAGGGCGTTTAGCCTCAGCGCGCCAGCGCCGGGCTATCTACTAGTTTGTGGACAAGCTCGGCGAGCGTAAGCCATGCGGCCATGGTCAGTCTGAACCATATAACGCCGCACCGCCGTGGTCAGGCAGGACTATACCTTACTTCATAAAGCGCCAATCGGTCTAAGCGCCGCTGCGCCGCATAAAAGCTTTGACGAACTGAACTATACTACTCCACTTCAAATCGCCCCAGCGGCGCGTCTTGGCCACCTGTTCTGTAGCGCACTGCCGAGTAACTACAATTGGGCTTTACCGCGTGTCGCCGCATAAAAGCCCGCACAGTTATTTTGGATTTCTGTTGCGCGTCGACCCGGCGCGGCGTCAGGTTAGAGGATTCTTGGTCTGGTTTCTACACATGTTTATAATTAAGCTGCGGGGTTGAAAAATAAACAGGTATTGGATATAGAATCAATATATGTAACTAAACAGATTATTTATATATATATATATATATATATGTATATATT
>DASRMS010000161.1:0-13653 GCA_035647835.1 Oscillospiraceae bacterium | reverse complement strand
CCAATGCATTCAGCACTTTCGATGATTGAATGGTTATACCTGTAACCATTGTGTAACATTTCTCTCATTTTAATAACCTATAAAACCCTTGCTATTACTACATCTGCACCCTTGTTATTCTTTTCCGATACTCACGTCGATAGCGTCCATACAATCATTCGATTTTTATGCAACATGTTGTATGCGTTGATTTAACTACATCTACATATTGTGTTTGTTGATTTTTACTTGTCCTTTACACATACTCACTCGTTTTTTATCCTTTTCGTATCACCTTCGATACGTTTATGATAAAAGGACTAATCTATATATTGTATATATCTTAACATTTTTCCTCTCCAAAACACAACATATAGTATTCCATCACATCTTTATACTCACGTCGCTCTAACCATCCAATCTCCTACAAATATGGAACCTGGTCATCGTCACCTTCTCCACCATCACCAGGGTCATCTTTATCTTCATACTTATCATGTATGCTACATTGAATGATATCTTCTCCTGCGCTTATAGAACCTTGCTTTGGACAAATATTTTGCCCATTCTCAAGAATGTACTTGTCAAGCACTAAATTAGAATGTTTAATACCATTCATTACCAAATATAAATGATATTCTTTAAAGAGTAACTGCCTATTAATTGAACACACATTTGTCTTCGAACGTTCCATATAGTCTGCAAATAATGGAGTCACAGTTACTAATATTATCGATAATATTGCTAAGACAACTGTCATTTCTATCAAAGTAAATCCTTCCTGACTCATACCGCCCCACCTAATAACACTGGTATAGATGTTGTAATATACTTACTCAAAATGCTTATACGACCGCTTTCAAATTAGCTAAAAGGCAAAAAAAGACACAAAGATGCGTCTCTTCATTTCTGTTTGCATTGATTGCTGCATATACATCTGCGTTCACCCCATTAAGCAAATAAAACATATGTCACTAATTTGTGTTTTAAAGTCCTAGGAACTAATTTTGTACTTTATCCCTTCCCCATACTCACGACTCACATGATTAACTACAATAGTATCTTTTTAATATCTGTTCTACAGATTGTGGTCGGTATGCTGACTTGGTTGCATCAACTATTAGTAATAACTCTACCATAACTCTGCTGCGCCAGCTCCTGCGCCTGCAGACGAGTATCATTAATAGCAGGCAAATTCTCCTGCAGCAACTCAACTATCTCCTGATCTAAATGGTTCTTGGCAGCTAAGCTGTACAGAATCCGCAGCATCTCATCTTCCGCCATCCCACGGCGGTAAGGACGGTCTTCGGCAATGGCGGTAAAAACATCAGCCACGGCCATGATGCGGGAGCCGGGGGTTAGTTTGTCTGCTGATAATTTAAAGGGGTAGCCGCTACCGTCGAGATGTTCATGGTGCAGAGAGGCCCAGGTATTGATAGTCTCCAGGCCGGGGATGTTCTGCAAGAGGCGGTATGAATAATAGGTGTGGCTTTTGATCAGGTTATATTCCTCCGGTGTGAGCTTGCCTGGTTTTTCTAGGATCTCTTTGGGGATAGCCAGTTTACCGAGATCGTGTAGGTGACCAGCAACGTGCATCAACTGTACCTCATGCTGCTTAAAGCCGGCAAGTTCGGCTAGTTTGGCCGCAGTAGCAGCGACACCGGCAGAATGGGTAGCGGTAAAGGGACTGCGAAAGTCGATGACTTTAGCAAAGAGCGCGGCTAACTGGGCGAGTTGCTCCAGGTTGAGGGTGATAAAAGTAGGCTGCAGAGACTGATCAAAATTAGTATCGTAAATGGTATCGAACCAGAAACTTTCTTTCTTGGCCAGTGAGTGAAGAGCTTGAACTAGTTCCGGGTGGAACATTTTATTTTTTTGTGCTGAAATACGTGCAAGGATGGACTCTTTTTGACTGAGGATGTTGCGTTCTTTTTTAATTAGAACAGCGACACGGTCAGCCAGATGGATGATGTGACTGGCAAGGGGAGCAAACTCACCTTCGCCGTGCTCCCAGTAGGTATGATGATGACGGATGATGCGGGCGATTGGTTGCAAAGGTGGGAACTGCTGCAGGAGGTCGCTGGCGATGCGCTCGTGCTCGGTTCCTTCTTCGAATTCAAACTGTAGGGTGCCGATGCGTTCTTGTAGCGAAAGCGCACCGATATCGTGCAGGGCACCTGCTAAATAGAGCTCGGCTTGTGCCTGTGGGGTTAGCTGTAACTCCTGGGCAAGACTATAGGCGATAAAGGCCACCTGCTGATGGTGGTGCGCAAGGCTGGGGCTAATTAAGTCGACTGCCTCAGCCAGGCAGGTGACAAGATCGAGTAAAGCAATGGAGAGATTTGTCGTCATGGTGGTAGATCCTCATCAATGTATATTAGTTGGTATTTTGATTGTTCATAGTAATGTGCTTGACTGCGTGCTGCTTATCAACTAGTTGTTGATATTAATTACTTACCCCACATTGTACTTCTTTACTGCCAGCTTATTGAGGTAGTACTCCCGCAGGTCTGTATGTAAGATTTTTTGCAGGTGTTCAAGCTCCTGCAAGAAAGAGTCGGAGCTTTGGTCTATGGGCTGGGCGATGAAGATGCGTTCGTGGGTGGTGGTATGGGTGTCTTCTTCGGCGGAGTGCAGTTCCTCGTAGAGTTTTTCGCCGGGGCGGATACCGGTGTAGGTAATCTGGATATCTTTTTCCGGTTCAAAACCGGAAAGGCGAATTAGATCGTGGGCGAGGTCGCTGATCTTGACGGGCTCACCCATGTCCAGAATAAAGATATTGCCGTTGTTACCCATGGCGGCGGCTTGGATGACCAGCTGTACCGCCTCAGGAATGGTCATAAAGTAACGGGTCATCTCCGGATGGGTAACAGTAACGGGACCACCGGCGGCAATTTGTTTCTTAAAGAGGGGAATAACACTGCCGCGGGAACCTAAAACGTTACCGAAGCGCACGGCACAGTAATGGGTTGGCGATTTTTCTGCGATCATCTGGATAATGATTTCCGCAGCGCGTTTAGTGGCCCCCATCACGCTGGTAGGATGTACAGCTTTATCTGTAGAGATGAGCAAAAAACTTTTTGCCCGGTGGCGGTGCGCTGCTTCTGCGACATTTTTGGTGCCGCCGATATTGTTCTCTATCGCTTCTTTGCAGTTAACCTCCATCAGCGGCACATGTTTGTGGGCGGCGGCATGGAAGATGATGGTGGGCTGATACTCAGTAAAGACATCTTCAATGCGCTGGTAATTGCGCACATCGGCTACAATGGGTACGACAGTGCAGTCTAGGTGGAGCTGGCGCAGTTCCATTTCGATATCGTAGACATTGTTTTCCGTATGATCTAATAATAAGAGCTGGTGGGGGTTAAACTGCACAATTTGGCGGCACAGTTCAGAGCCAATGGAGCCGCCGGCGCCGGTGACTAAAACGGTTTCGTGCTGTAGGTATTGAGCAATTTCCGCGAGATTAGTTTTAATTTCTTCCCGGCCTAAAAGATCTTCAATCTGCACGGAGCGAATTCTGCTGTAGGAGACGGTGCCGTTAATTAGTTGGTGCACACCGGGGATAATTTTAACTTGTACAGCCAGCTGACTGCAAATGCGGGTCAGCTTTTTTATTTCACTGCGGGGTGCGGAAGGAATAGCAATGATCACTTCGGTAACCTTATGTTGTTGCACCAGCTGCGGTATATCCTCACGGGTGCCCAAGACTTTGACCCCGGAAATGCCGCAGCGCTGTTTGGCGTCATCATCATCAATAAAGCCGATTAAAAGCTTTTTGAGGCTGGCAAACTGCTACTGTATTTCTTTGGCCACCATGATACCGGCCGCACCGGCACCAATAATCAGAACTCGGCTTTCGGCACTGTGAAAATACTGAAAGCGAGTAGGAAGAATGCGCATTAACATGCGGCTGCCGCCTATCAGACCAAGATTGAGAATCCATTTAATAATATAGAAGCTGGTAGGCAGCGGTGTAGCTAAAAATAGCTCTAAATAAAGATAAATCAGCAGATCACTGCTGGTGACAGCTGCAACTACTAACAGCAATTCATGAATACTGGCATAACGCCAGAGTGGTCGGTAGAGACCGCAGAGAAAAAAAGTAAGCAAACAAAGTGGCACAATTAAAAATATTTGCGCATTTAATTGTGCGAGATAAAAAGTAGTAAATTGGAAATTGAACTGCAGCAGCAAGCCAAAATAAGCAGCTGCTGTGAGCAATAAAGCGTCTACCCCTATCAACAGCAGCTGCCTTTTGTTTACACGTAAATCCATAGATTCTCCCCCCGAAGCGCGATCCCTAATGATTAATATCCTGATTTATTTCTAGAGTAGGAATTCGACAGTTTTAAGCGACTTTCTTTCTGCGCAGCCTCATCCTCAAACCAGAAATGTCAACATCTAGCATCATTTGCCATGGATTGTTATAATATTTTCCATTGTATACTATATTTCTACACAGTTTTGGCTTTTCCTTCCTCTTTATCTTCCATTTTTCAACTTTTAGTTTTATCTGTGTGGCGAAAAATATTGGTTATTAGTGCTTTAGTTTCTTCCTCATTAGGGCGCCAGTAACTAACACCGCTGCGGTTGTAAAACCAGCCGGGGACTATCTCTGTTGTTACTGTGTTAACTTGTAAACCGTTGAGTAACATCACTAATTCTGCTGCCTCCTGTGAAGAGAGGTTTGTTTTTATCTGCTGCCAGGCGGCATAAAAAGCCGGCAGCAGTTCCCCCGTAGAAAGTGTCTTCACCTGCCGGGCCAGCGCCAAGAGGAAACGCTGCTGCCGCTGCACACGGGCAATATCACCCATGGCTTCGTAACGAAAAGAAACCAGGGCAAAAGCTTGGTCACCATTTAAGACCTGCAAGCCTGGTTCCAGTTGTAGACCACGAGCCTTGATGGCACGATCAACCTCAAATTCCACACCCCCGATAGCCTCAACAACATCGCGAAAGAGGGGGTAATTGATCTGGATGAAATAGTCTACCGATAGATTAGTAAAGTGCTCTACCGTCTCGACTAAAAGTTTGGTACCACCAAAGGCATGGGCATGATTAATTTTATCAGTTCCGGCATAACCGGGAATCTCGACCAGCGTATCACGAGGAATGGAGAGCATTGCCACAGTTTTGTTCTCCAAGTCTAACTGCATGAGGACAATGGTATCGGCACGCGCCTCACCGGGGCGATAAGTACCATTTACCCATTCTCCCGTATCTACACCATAGACTAAAAAGTTATAGTAACGGTCTTGCAGCAGTTTTTCTGTTTCAGGATTTGGTTGTTCGTTAACAGCAGGTGGCGGGTTTTTTACAGCCTGATAGGCCTTGTAAAGCGGCCTTAGGTAAACCACCGCACCAGTTAACAGCACAATAACTACAGTTAACACACCAGCCAGTAACCATCTTTTCTTGTTCATCATAACCCCCGTTAATCTATGTTTCTGCTTGTCCTGTTTCCTCAGACACAGGCGGTTCTTCTAGCTCATCTGGTGGTGGTTCTTCTCCCTCAGGTGGGTCATCTACCGGTGGGAGATCTTCCTCATCAGACGGCTCTTCTACCGTTGGTGGTTCTTCCCCCCCTGGTGGTTCTTCGTCCGGCAGTTGCACAGGTGGCGGTGTAGTAAATCTAAAGGTCACAGCTTGACTTGCGGCTAAAGACTGACTGACAGCAATTGCCTTGAGTGTCAGACCACCTTCGCTGACGACAGGTTTACTACTGGCACTGTAGCGCATGCTATTTGTGGAAGGCTGACTGCCATCAGTAGTATAATAAATAGCGGCACCGGGTGTTGCTGTCGCTAGAGTTAGCGGCGTACCCGCGGCAACTTCACCGCTGCCAGGACTAACCGTAGGACTGGCAGCCTGCACAATGGGTACAGTTACGGTAAAGGTTACGGAGGCATCGCTGCAGTCTGGGTGGCTGGCTGTTACAGTAATCCTTGCTGTCCCGGCAGCCACAGCGCGCAGCTGAATAGCATCCTGGTAAACTGCAGCTGTAACTATCTTACTGCTGGACGAAGTAGCAGTGAGTTTTCTCTGTTCACTGGGCGTGGTCTCGACGGAGACTAGTGCGGCTTTACCCGGCTTTAGCGTTACGTTATTAATACGGTAGATGATAATCGGAGCTTTTTCTTCTTCCGTCTCATCTTCTTCAGTATTTGCTGGTGTAAGGGGCTGAAGACCAGTAACCTTAAGCGGTTCGAGCTCCAGCTCGACATTAGAAACATGTAAGTTAGCCTCTTCAATAGTGCCTTCGCCGGTGACTTTTGCCGCTGCCGCTAAATCCAGCAGTTTAACCAGACCAGCGGCACCAATTTCAATACGCGTGCGCAGCAACCCTTCCTGCACTATTAGTTCAGCAATTTCCCCGCTGCTCAAAAGTAGTTCTGCATCGTCCCCAGCAATAGTCAGGGTGACCGCAGCGCCTGTAAACTCCACAGCAGACCCACCGTTAAGGTAAAGCTCGCTGAAGCCGCTGGCGGCTTCTTCTTCCTGGACAATGGCTTGCCCCCGAGTCTGAAGGAGGGGAATCCGGGTGGAACCCTGCGTGGTAATGGTGACGGGGCTCTCAGCTTGACTGATTGTTAGTTCGGGTGCTGCCACATCCTGCAGGTAGATGCTTGTCTCCTCTGCGGCCAGCATAACAATAGCACCCTCTACGTCCACATTAGTTAGTCTAATTGTGCCCTCGTCTTCAGGTGCCAAGTAAAGATTTCCCTCAATTTTTAGGTTCTGCAGATGAGTTTGGGCAGAAGATACCGTAATATCACCAAGGTACTCTGCCACACCTTGTTGTGGACCATGTGTGCCTGGCTGTGAGAAGACTACAAAAGAGGGCTCTGCTTCGGCTTGAAACAGACCCTGGCCTAGTACGAATATGGCACATAATAAGGCCGCGCCTAACACGGCTAATAAAATCTTTTTCATTGATCTACACACCTTAATTACTTTTTGCAGCTATTTAAATCTCCTTAAAACTAAACGACTAGTTATTGTGAATGGCCATAGTAACCATAATAAGGCTTACTATTGGCAGAAACCTTATTCAGGACCACCCCTAAAATATTGGCCTTGGCTTTGATGAGCTGCTCTTTTGCCAGTAACGCTTGTTCGCGGGGCACATTACCGGCGGCAGCAACCATCACCACACCATCGACGTAACTTGCGAGAATAGCGGCATCGGTCACGGGCAGGACAGGTGGGGCATCAATCAGAATCACATCAAAATGATTAGCCAGAGAGGCTACAAAATTGCGCATGCGCTCTGAGCCTAAAAGTTCAGCGGGATTGGGCGGCAGCGGCCCTGTCGTTAGCAAAATTAAATTCTCCTGACTAGGATAAACCAGCACATCTTCCAGTGAAAGTGTCTCATCAAGGAGCAGATTGGTCAGGCCATGCAGATTGCGGACATTAAAACACTTATGTTGCGTAGGACTTCTTAAGTCCGCATCAATAATGAGAATGTTTTTGCCTGACATGGCCATGGCTACAGCGATATTGGAAGTCAGGGTAGACTTACCTTCTGACGGGATGGAACTGGTAACCATAATTGTTTTGAGTTTATGATCGATATCAGAGAATTCAATATTAGTACGCACGGTACGGAAAGCTTCCGAAACTGGAGACTTAGGGTTGCGGAAGGTAATTAAACGTTCCGCATACCGTGGGTTTGTAGTTTTTTTTCTTTTTTTTCTCATTGTTCTCCCTCATAAAAAGGTATTGTCCCTAATAACGGTAAACCTAAATAATCTTCCACATCTTTTGCTGTTTTCACCGTGTTATCCAGATATTCGAGGGCAAAGGCTAAAAAGAAGCCAATCATCAGCGCCAGCACTCCAGCGATGGCGACATTCATCTTTTTACGCGGTGCTATGGGCTTGGCGGGGACAGCTGCCGGATCAATAATGGTGACATTATCTATTTTCATAATGGCACCGATTTTACCAATGAAGACATTGGCCACACCATTCGCCAGTAAAGCTGCTTTATCGGCTGATTTATCTTTCACACTAATGGCGATAATTTCTGTATCAGCCACTTGGCTAATCGTAATCTTGTTTTGCAGCTGCTCTAAAGTCATTGACAGGTTTAATTCATCAAGCACTTCATTACCTACTTGCCCGCTACGGGCAATTTGCTCATACGTGGAAACCAGCTGTCGGTTGAGCTGCACATCCTGATACATGACCGGAGTATCATCTTTAGGTTTACCCACTAATAAGGTGGTTGAAGCCTGATAGGTTGGGTCTAGCAAAAAAAAGCTTACCACAGCACTAATCATCACTGCGGTTAAGAATAATAGCAAAATTAACTTCCAACGTTTGATCACGATTTCCAGTAGCTCGCGAAGCTCAATTTCCTGTTCCAAGTTTCTTCTGCTCTCCTTCTTACCTGCCTAAGATATTTTTTAAGAATCTAATCAGTTTATTAACAGAGTAACTTTTCTCTTCCCTTTTGCACAGCTGCTTAATCCTTTGCTGATTTAAGAGGTTGTGTGGATTCTCCCCCATCAACAGCTCCAAGGGATAGGCTAATTTCGTAAGTTTATGCCCGAGTGCCCCTTGGGAAGCATGATGACTATCAGTAGCTAAAAAGTGTGCCATCTGGTTAGCCAGGAGAAATTCTGCTGCCTGTTTGGCTCTTTTCCCATAAAGGCCAAATAAACTTCCCATATTCACTTGCAGCAGCACCCCTGATTCGAGCAGGCGCAGTAAGCACCTGGGATCTTGTTTAATAAATTCCACTCTTTCCGGATGGGCAATAATCGGCTGATAGCCTTTAATTTGCAGGTGAAAAATTACCTGTGAGGCATAAGCTAACACTTCTTGTCTTAAAGGCAGCTCTAATAACACATGATTGGTATTAGCAAGCACAGGTAAGGTACCACTATCAGCTTGCTGTACGACTAGGGAAGTAAGCATAACTTCCCCGCCTAAATGTAGCTGCAGAGGGATGCCCTGCACCTGCAGCGCCGTCTGCAGTGCCTTATATTGCTGTTTAATATGGTTGCGGTACGCCTCAGAATAATCGTCTATGTAATGAGGGGTGGCAATAATTTCTGCAAAACCCTGGTTGACTAGCACACTAGCTAGCATTAAAGAGTCTGCCATCGTTTGGGGTCCATCATCAACATCCGGGAGAATGTGGCAGTGGATATCAATTTTATGTCGCATATTATTACCTCGTTTTTCTTATGTTTATTTTATTTCGACACATATTTTTCTTATCCTGCCTAAATCACACCCATTTTGTTGCTTACTGCATTTTGACAGCACGGTTACTTGCTAATCCTTAGCGCTAAATGAAAAATGACCCATTAGTGAGTCATTCTGATGCTTCTTTATTTCTCATTACTATGCGCAACTTACTAGATCAAGCTGTCTCAGTATCTTTAGTTTTGCGCCGGCTCATGACATAGGCACACAGTATGGCCACCAAAGCCCCACAACTATCAAGCAAAACATCACGCACCTGCCCGCCGCGGCCAGGTACAAATAGTTGATGCACCTCATCCGTGATGGCATAAAGCAGGCAGCAGGTAAAAGCCATGAGATATAATCTGCGCCCGGTCACACCGCTTTGTCGCAGGGCGTTCACTACTAAAGTGGCTAATATTAAGTACACGGTAAAGTGACCGGCTTTACGCAGTAGATGGTTAAACATACTCAAGTAAGGTTCTACCTCGGGAGTCTCTAGCTGCAGTACTTTGGCTACTGTGCGTACCAATACTGCCGTTAGACCAGTACTTAATTCAGCGGATACAAGTGCTGGCTGACTGGAACTGGCAAAAATCACGCACATCCACAGCACTACCAATGCCCAGGAAAGAATTGTTTTTGTTCGTTTAATCTTGCTCACCAACTATATTCTTTTCTTTATTTTATGCCACTCAGCTTAAAGTACTACTTGATAATTTAGGCGACCGCTTAATCGCGGTAGTTTTGCTCAAAGCGCCAGGCATCGCGACACATCTCCATTAGAGTGAGTTTAGCTGTCCAGCCCAATTCTTTTTTGGCCTTGGCGGCATCGGCATAGCATTCGGCAATATCACCAGGGCGTCTGGCCACTATTTCATAGGGCACCTTAATCTGGTTAGCTGCTTCAAAAGCCTGCACCAACTGTAACACACTGGTGCCTTGTCCCGTACCTAAATTATAGATGTGCACACCGGGCTGCAGTTTAGCTAATGCTACCACATGCCCTTCGGCTAGATCCATCACGTGTATATAATCCCGTACACCGGTACCATCTACAGTAGGATAGTCGTTACCAAAAACATGTAATTTCGCTAGCTTACCCTTAGCTACTTGTGCCACATAGGGCATCAGGTTATTAGGAATACCGTTCGGTGCTTCACCGAGTAAGCCGCTTTCATGTGCACCAACGGGGTTAAAGTAGCGCAGCAGCGCTACTGACCACTCAGGATTAGCTTGTACCACATCCGTGAGAATGCGCTCACTGATAGCTTTAGTTTCACCATAAGGGTTAGTCGTAGGCAGGAGAGGCATGGTTTCCACAAAAGGCACTTCATTTTCTCCGTACACAGTAGCGGAGGAGCTAAAGACAAAACGCTTTACTTGGTACTTCTGGCACACCTTCGCCAGCACCATCGTACTAACGGTGTTGTTGTAATAATATTGCAGTGGTTTCTCTACCGACTCACCCACCGCTTTAAGTCCAGCAAAATGAATTACCCCATCAAAGGCATGTTTAGCAAAGACAGACTCAACAGCTGCCTCTTCAGTGACATCAATCTGATAGAAAATAACTTTCTTGCCGCTAATTTGTTCAATTATATCTACGGTTTCGGCTTTGCTGTTGCAAAGATTATCAGCGATTACTACATCATGCCCTGCTGCCAGCAAGGTGACACAGGTATGGGAGCCGATGTAGCCGGTACCACCGGTGACGAGGATGTTCATTGTAGCCTCCTTTGCAGAATACTTTACTATTTAATCTGATATACTGAACATGCAACGGGATAATACTCCGACTATCACAAGCTGACAATCGGATTTTTTCAGTCATCAAATATATATCTCACTATTAGCAATCGAGTAGTATTTATTCCAGCGCTTGAATGCCTCTGCGTATTCTTTGCTCATCTTTTCATTAGGTATATAGGTTTTACTGATGTGGACACACTTATTAACAGCATCAGAACAATTTTCGAATAATCCAGCACCTATGCCGGCGCACATAGCAGCTCCCAATGAACCGAGTTCCGATATCGTTGTAAGCTCAACAGGTCTTTGCAAGATATCCGCAAACATCTGGCACCACATCTCACTTTTTGATACTCCTCCACAAAGCCTGACATGTTTGATCTCACCAGAAAGTTCCTCGTTCATTTTCAGAATATCCTTCATTTCAAAGCAAATGCCCTCTAGTATCGCCTCCGCAATGTCTGCTTTTGTTGTGCCAAGACTAATGCCAAAAAAGGTACCTCTGGCCTTTTCATTCTTCTTACGCGTATGTGCCCCCTGAAAGCAAGTAAGTGCAGTTACACCATTAGCCCCAGGGTGCGAGTGCGCCGCAGTCGTTGTAATAATATCGTATGGGTCTATACCCATGAGCTTACCAGTAGCAACTTCCATTGAGCACATTTCATCACGGAACCATCGGAAAGAAGACGCTCCGGTATTCGTCATGATATAATACTGCCAGTTTTTAAAGCCCGGATTGCTTCTGACCGTAATTCTTTTGTTTGGATCGAGCACCATTTTGTCAGATATAAGGAGGGAAACACCTGCTGTCCCCATGATAAGAACTTGTGTACCAGCATCTTTTGCACCCGCTCCCAGCGCACAGCAATTTGTATCGAGTCCACCGAGACACACTTTACAACCTACAGGCAGACCGGTTTTTTTCGAGACATCTTCTGTAACAAAACCAACAACCTTACCCGGCTCATGCACAATCGTGGGTAAAATTGATTCATTAACATTGTACACATTCATAAGACGCTCGTCCCACTCATTATCTTGCAAACGAGCCATGCTTAAAAAGTTGGTGCTGCCCTCATCAATATAATAACCATTTGCGCCATACTGTCTGAGAAAATAATCCTGATGAGAACAGCAACGTCGAACCTTTGCCCACGTTTCAGGTTCATTTTTTTGTAGCCAATTCAGCACAGAGATATTATAGGTACCAAACATCATGCCGCTAATCTTCCAATACTCATCAGCATCAACACTTTGCTGCATTTCAGGAAGGATATCAACATAGCGTAAGTCTTGCCATCCAATCGTCTTGTCTCTAACTGGCTTCTCATTTTCATCCAACAGAACCATCGTTATGCCCTGGTTGGAATGGCTTACCCCCAAGATTTCATTGGGATCCACACCAGAAGCTTCTATTGCTTCTTTGCAAGCTGCAAATACGCTGTCTTTAATTTGTTCGATGTCTTGTTCAACCCAACCGGGATATGGATAATAGCTCGGATACTCCCTGGATGCGCTAGCCACGAGCTCGCCTGATTCATTAAACAGACACGCTTTGCACCCTGTGGTTCCCTCATCAATTCCCATTAAGTATTTCACTTGCATTTTCCTTTCTTAATTTGCTCATATTTCAAACAGGCCTCGATTATATCAAGATCATCTTGCGTAGTAACATGGAGTTTATTTTTAGGAGTATCCTTTGACAAATACAGTGTCTCGCCCAGAGCCAAAAACAAAGTTGGTGCATATGATGTGGGCGCAGTTTCTATGTTTTCTGCATAAGCCTTACGATATAATCTATTAAATGTACCAAACGAAGCCGACCAAGGCATATTCAATGTCTTGTGCATCTCCTTATATTCAAGTCCAGTTGATGTTAAGCCGTCAGATGTCTTTGCTAAGTTATAAATACACTGCATTGCAGCAAAAGCGTTACCATGCTGCTTGCACACCCGCAGAGAATCGGCAATTATGTCATCATCTACGAACACACTTGTACTCATTCCAAGCATCAGAATATCATCATTGGAGCAAACCTCTTCAAGGTTAAAGATTCCATTTCGAGTTGAATCCTGACAGGATGCACCCCCGGGCACTACCCATTTGAGCTTTTTTATACCCCACTCTTTGGCATACTCCCATACCACTGGGATATATTCTGGTATACAGACAACCTCAATCGCATCAATGTAGGTGGAGCGCTCATAAATTTGAAGAGCATACACGATCAAAGGTTTTCCTAGTATCTCTAAAAACTGTTTCGGCACCGCTGCCCCCAATCGCAATCCATTGCCACCAGCTAAAATAACTGCTATATTCATGATTATTCCTGCTCCTCATAGTTTTTTATTTGTTAGAAAGTTAACCACGTTGTTACCCGAAATATTGACGACAAAAAATTAATGCTATTGCTTCAAAAACATAATACTTAAAACTAAAAGCTATTGGATACCGTTAGTTACTTCTACTTCGGGGACTAGAACCAATAAGCAAGTACCTAAGTTCCGTACATGGAGTAGGTCCAATAATGTCCCCGAAAAAGCACGTGTCACGGCATAAATAAAAACATTTACTAAAAGAGTATCAAAATTCTAGTATAGTTGATATTCGTCCAGGTAACGCTGCAATGAAAGAATTAAGAATTTCAAAGAGGAGAATTCCATTTTAAAAAGGCTATAGCCATCTTCGGCAGAGATATGAAATAAACAGCCTGGAATAC
>DASRMS010000160.1:0-2549 GCA_035647835.1 Oscillospiraceae bacterium | reverse complement strand
CCCCGAAACCGAAGTAGACCTCGAGCTTCGTTCCCTTGCACCGAACAACCGCTGAACGCTGAGCCAGCCCTACTGCATAATTGGACATAGCTGTGGCGATCTTCTCATCGGTTAGAGGATCAACCTTTTCATCCAAAACCCAGCCTGGACCGGCCATTGCCAGCGACGCATGCGCAAGGCAAGCGATGGTGGCAGCGTGCAATAGTTTCCTCATCGTGTTCTCCCAAGTGCCCAACATTTTATTAGTAAGCATGCTCGTTTTGTCACCCGCTGATGCTTACCGTTAATTAATATAATCACTTGTATTAAATAGACTTTCTTTAAAAATACAAGACACTCTGTTATTACAAATCGTGCATGCCGTCTATCCTGCTTGCACGATGCACATTATCTCACCCAAAGAACTCATAACATTTTAATTTATTTAGCATTAAATTAAAACTCTACCGGTAAACAAGCATCTCTAGGCGTAAAAAACAGGCACTTTTTTAAATCCCAGCTAGAATAGGCTGTATAGGCAGACAGTTGCAAGACAAGGAGCGTTTTATGTCTAACAGTCCATTTTTAAATTCTATACGCACGGATATGCGACAAAAAGGTTATGCGCTGAAAACTGAAAAAACTTACCTGCACTGGATTAAGCGTTTTATTCTGTTTCACAAAAAACGTCATCCTCAGACCATGGGCAGTGAAGAGGTCAGGCTGTTTTTATCCAGCTTAGCAAACAGCAGACATGTAGCCATAAACACGCAGAAAATCGCTTTAAATGCCCTAGCTTTTTTGTACAACAGGTTTTTACAACAGCCGTTGGGCGATATTGATTATATCCCTGCAAGCAAGCCTAGACGGCTACCCTCTGTTATCTCTGCAAATGAAGTGCAACGCATTTTGCAGGTTATGGATACTCGCAACCAAGTTATTTTTACGCTGCTGTATGGTGCAGGTTTGCGCATTAATGAATGCTTGCGTTTGCGGGTTAAAGATTTTGATTTTGATAATGGCTGCATCACTGTGCATGACGGTAAGGGTGGGAAAAGCAGAAACAGCCTACTGCCCACGCGCCTAATCCCAGCAATAAAACAACTCATTGAGCAAGCGCGGCTTATTCAGCAAGACGACAACTTACAAGGCGTAGGGCCATCGCTGCCTTTTGCTTTAGATCACAAATACCCTTCTGCTTATCGACAAGCGGCGTGGATGTTTGTCTTTCCCTCCAGCACGCTCTGCAACCACCCGTATAACGGCAAATTATGCCGCCATCATCTGCATGACTCCGTTGCGCGAAAGGCATTGAAGGCAGCCGTACAAAAAGCAGGCATCGTTAGCAAGCGTGTCACTTGTCATACATTTCGTCACTCGTTTGCTACGCATCTATTACAAGCGGGGCGTGATATTCGCACTGTGCAAGAACTCTTAGGGCATAACGATGTTAAGACCACGCAAATCTATACGCATGTGTTGGGTCAGCATTTTGCCGGCACCACCAGTCCTGCGGATGGACTGATGCTACTTATCAATCAGTAAAAGTAGATAAATATCTTTATGTAGCCCTGAGTAGCCCCTGATACTTTTTATGGTGAAAAAGATAAACAATCATAGAGGGGATAAATATGAGCCAGTTCTACCATTGTTCAGATAAGTTTAAGCAAGATACTGTCAATCACAGTGACCATTCATGGTCATTACACTTCCTCCAGTTGCCAGACAATGCCTAACATAAAAACGCAAAAGCCCAAAAGTCAGAGCTTAGGTGTTCTAGGCGTTTTCTAAGCGCTGAAGAAATACGTCTTACCGTAGATTGCGTGCGTTTCTGAAGCACATTTTCCTTATACATGGCTTTATCCCAGGCAGCTTCATCAAGCTCTTGGAGTAACAAGCCAGTAATAATGCGACACTCTCGGGTTTGTAGCGAGCCGCTGGTGAGATCGGAGTTATAGCGGAAAGGGGTCATTTGTAATTATTTGTGGGTGGAGGATAGTTAACTTATTATTGTAGTTGGAAGAGGCTGCTTTCCAAACATTAGCACCTCGTAATGCTTGTTACTGTATATTAATTTATGCTCTTAGCGCATGTTAATGGGCTATTACAATGCATAATGTCCACATCAAGATAACTGTGGCTTAACACCTGTACAAGCGAAAAAAATCAATCACCTGTCCGGAAATACGGGATCACTGTAAAGTGTTGGTGAGGCAGTCTAGGAGGGGGATTTAATTTGGGATACTGATGAAAGGATTATGATCAGTTGGATATAGGATCGTACTAAGCTGAGCGGCAGGTTAGCTAGATTAGTTAACCAGATAAGTGAAATCTAGTTCCAAACTATTTTGTCATTTTTAATTTTCGTATTAGCTTACGACGCTACACCCAGTTCCCATCTATTTTGTCACTCTTCCCTAAATAATCCTTAAAAACTCCATTTCCACCCCTCCCAGTTCCCAACTATTTTGTCCGTCTACAAGTGCTAGGCTTTTATTGCATCAAACACTATAACTTAACGTAACAACTGCAAAATCTGCTCAGTGTGCTTTTGATCTTGGGTCGCCATA
>DASRMS010000159.1:0-2846 GCA_035647835.1 Oscillospiraceae bacterium | reverse complement strand
AATCCATTCTTTCGCAGGCTGCAGGATTTACTACATTTTCCTTACAAAACTGATAGTTTCTTGCACTCTTACAATAATCACTACTGAGTCTTTTTTCTATACTAGGCTTTGGTATATTAGCTCCTTTCTGACACGCAGCTAAGTCAGGCCAATTCATACACCACACGTTGTGATTTTCTCTCTTCCCATTAACAGAAACAAGTAAAAAGTATCCTGCTTGCACCATACAAATATAAGTTATCGCTGAATCATTAATACTAATCATATCCCCAGATGGGTTCTTCCCACCGCACTCCAATAACTTTTTCTTTATACCAATCTCATCATCACCAGCTTTCTCCCAAAGCCTATAATAATCCGGCATTGGCTTATCAATATTACAGATACTACGATTACTAGAACACCCCCAAACAAATACACTTATAAAAATAATTAATATTTTATTTTTTATTTTTTCCATATGATTCTACCTGTATTGTTTTCGGTACCCCATATGCACTTCCACAACCATCTTTTCCAACGCCATAACAACTATGTACTGTAGGACCATTTTTAAACATATTAATCCACTCTTTACCCTTGCTACTGTTCTCTGGTCTTCTATCATGTGAATAAGGATTCCCTCCTATAATACCGCCGACAAAATCATCTTTATGATTTTGAAGGTTGACTGTATTTTGCTTTCCACCACTCAACTCATATAACAGCTCAGCAGCCTTTTCTGCACTGTAGGCTGCCCCAAAAAAACTTATAAATGTATTACTTAATACGCCCGCAGCAGTTGTACTTAAAGATGAAAGCGATTCCATTGCATTGCCGATAGTCATACTACCTCGACTGTGCGCATCCAACTCAAGCCCTGACATACCATGCTGCCGCATAATTCCTGTGAATTCTTCCGTTGAGTTGGTCAAACCCCAGAAATTATTTTCAAGGTGTTTCTGATAGCCAGCAACCATTAACTCAGCTACCAAGCTATCCGCTTTAGGAAATGACACAATGTATAATGGGCCGCCTGTTAATTCAGGATTATTCTGCGCTGCATATATAGCAGCATCATAAGGATCATTAAATATACCATTTGCAGCAACATGTACCTTGTCTGAACCATTAGCCTGTAAATTTTTTTTCTCCTCAAACGAGAGTTCACGAATCTTCGGGGTTCCATCTGCATTTTTTTCAGGCTTTCCATTTCTATCCAGAATCACCTCATACATTTTATGTTCTTTAATAAACATAGTATGGTAAGCATCATCAGTAAACTTAACTACCTCAGCAAAAACAGCCTGTTTAATAATCCGCTCGGCTTCAGCCTCACGCTCTAAAGCTTGGATATTTAAACGTTCTGCTGGTGTATGACTATTATCCGTATCACGATTAAGATATGAGATTGTCTGCTCTGTTGTCTGTCCAGTTCTTTCAATCTGCCCCTCCTCATCTCGAATCTTAACTTCTCCCCCACTTACCCCACTTAATGTTTGGCTTGATGAACTATCTTTAGCTGAGCCTTGATTTAAAACGTTACCAACAACACCTTTGGAAACACCATATTTACCCTGAAAAAGCATATCACTACTAAGATTTACACCTTTGCTAGTTGCTTTGGCATTAGCAAAATTACTAATATCACTGAAAGCTAAAGTATTAGTTTCTAAACGATTCAGATTGTTTTCTACTGCACTATCACTACTAGCAATAATAGCCCCAGTCAGATCAGTATGCCCCTGCACCTCAATCTGAAAGCCTCCATCGCCGGCCTTTATGCCAGACTGCTCAGTAACACTAGCGTAATCACCTTTAACTTTACTGCTGTTAAGACTGCCGCTAACTGTACTGGCACCTGCGCAAAAACCTGGGATACATAAGCTTGCTCCAATACTAGAACCACTGTTTTTTGAGGTGTAAGTACTAGTGTCTTGCAGGCTTTCAAGGGTTAAATTACCGCCTACTTTGGCTGTCACTTGCTCACCTTTAACAACAGCACCTTTCAACTCTGTATCTTGGCCAGACTCAAGGTTAACTTGGCGCCCTGCTTCAAGTTCAGTATTGCTCCATGCGCTATCACTGCCATCACTCTTTCCTCGAAACTGGTTGGCAGCTAAGTCCAAACTAAAGCCATTTTGAGCACCGCCAATGCCTAACCCTATTCCAGCACTCCAGCCGCTGCCGCTATTTTTACTGTTTTGCTTGGCAGTATTTTCTGCGGCAAGCAGTAAAATATTGCGATCTGCTTTTAGGTCAATATCTCGTCCTGCGTTTACTGTGCTACCGATAATTTTCACATCGCTATTAGGTGTTCCACTGGCCTGTATTCGCACATCACCACCAGCTGTAACAGAGCTAGCCACCACATTACGGCTCTGTTGAGTGCTTTCGCTTTTACTCTTTTCATGACTCAAGCTAACGCTAAACTTAATGCCTGTCGCATCGCCATCGACGATTGCTTTAGCATTGTCGTATGCTGTCTTTCCTTGCATCGCAACAGTTGCTGCTGCTAGTGCTTGCATACGCGGATCATCAGTATGCGTTGCTGCACGCACTACTTGCTGCATGCTTATTGCTGCATCAACAACAGGAACATTAACTGCACCACCTATTGCCGTGCGACTTGAGCTTTGTTTCTCACTATGATCTAGCGTGTCATAGCCTGCAACAATACTGACCTGCTGCGCCTGAATGCGGATATCACCTTCAACAGCGACAACTTGACTGGCTGTTTGCTGATAATCCTCTCCTGCTTGAAGATTAATACCGCCACTCAATGAAGCCAACTGACTACCACTTTGCTGGGTAGTGTGGCCTTGTGTTTGCTTTTTATGTTTAACCTGCCCAACCGCTGGCTGCCA
>DASRMS010000158.1:0-16518 GCA_035647835.1 Oscillospiraceae bacterium | reverse complement strand
CTCTTTCTCCAATGGCTGATCACACCCCCATGATGGGCAGCCTAAGACCACAAGAGCACTAATCTATGGGAACCGACAAATATTCTGAAATATCACCATTTCACGTCAAAAATTGCCAATTAAATTAGCTCACGTATTTCTACTTTAATCTCATACTGCTCTTCAGCATCGAGGACTCTAGCTAATCTTGCCAGCCTATTAGACAACTGGTGACCAGCGAAACGCCCATTAAAAACGATATTAAAAGAAGTCTCTTGCTGTTCTGGTGCCAAGATAACTTTTGCCGGAGTTTCGGGAACTATTTCTGCGGACACTTCTGCTTTGGTTTTCTCTATTATTTCTGTCTGCTCTGTTTTGTACTCATCTGTTTCTATTTTCTTTGGTCGCCTGCCGCGAGGTTTTGTTTCAATGCCTAGCGTTTTTAGCACTTCACTATAAAACTTTTTACGAGAAATCTTCATATCACGAATAATATTGTTTGTCCCGATTTCATCACGCCATCTAGTCATGAGAACCACTTGTTTTTCGATGGGCAGCTCTTTAAATTCATCATAAGGTAAAACTTGATCTTCATACATATTATACACTTTCACCTCGCTACTTTTCATATACTCTTTTTTGGCTTTACCACTTAAGAAGTCAACCGGCGTGCGAATGGCGCCTGTGCGGCCAGTACGAGATGCTCTTCCTCGTACGCCGCTTAAATTTTTCTTGCTAGTCGTAGAATTAAAAACTAATTCAGCCTCAGTTGGTTTTAGATTGTCCTGCACATAAAAATCCTCACTCATTCTCTCACCCATTCATCATATATTGAATTAGTATGATCTATTGTGTGCCTATTATGCTAGGAGATTAATAAATATTATTAGGTATTTTACGATACAAAGACCTTTTATGTTAAACAAAACCTAACAGGATGATGCAAGTAACGAGCAGTTGACAAAGGTTAAGTCACTTTAATCCTGCCGCACGGATACTAGAGCAAAAAAGCTGCTGCAAATAAACCGCGCTTGCAACAGCCTCTTTGTCTATTATGTAATATAGGGGTGCTGCTCACCGTGCGAACGCTGGGGCACCATCCATGGCGCCGTAATGGCATCCTGTTTATCCGTTACCTGACGATACATTAATTCATAGTATTCGCGTACCATGCGTGTAGCAGAAAACTTAAAATGTGACATATCTATACTCGCACGCATCATATCTATCCAGCGCGAGCGATCGTTGTAGTACGTGGGAATGACCTCATCAAACAGTACCTTATAAAGAGCGTGCAGATCATCCATATTTTGCTGTTGGGGATCAATATGGCTATGATGAGCATCAAGTAACCAGCCGGAAATACCATGCTGTGGTCCCTCCCCTACCCAGCCATCAACAACGCTTAAATTTAAAACGCCATTCATAGCCGCTTTCATACCTGAAGTCCCGGAAGCTTCTAAGGGACGCACGGGATTGTTAAGCCAAACATCACAGCCTCTAATCAACAAACGTGCTATTTCCATGTTATAGTTTTCCAGAAAAACTACAGAATCTTTATACTTGCGATCCATAGCTACTAAATCACGAATAATTCGCTTGCCCTCATTGTCATTGGGATGCGCTTTGCCGGAAAAGATCAGCTGCATTTTTCCTGCTCTTAAGAGTGGATCAATTACTTCTGTATTACGAAATATCAAATCAGAACGTTTGTAACCGGCAGCCCGACGCGCAAAGCCAACAATTAAAGCGTTTGGATTAAGTGTGGCATCGGTATGTTTTTCGGCAAAGTTAATAAGTTCTTGTTTAGCTTGCTGGTGCGGTTTCCACAAATCCGCACCACTCTTAAAGGCACGATGTATTTCAGGTGCCTGCCAGGTCGGCACATGCACACCATTGGTAATAGAAATAATGGGACCCGTGTCAGCAACATGCCGCCACATAGCACGCGCTGTATGACCATGCAAATTTGAAACGGCATTGGCTACCGCACATAAACGCAAAGCCGCCTCTGTCATATTAAAAGGATCACCGCCTAAACGAGCCATCTGTTCATAAGATAAGCCATTATAAGCACCCAACTTTTCTAATTCACCATGGTTATGTTTCTCATTGCCAGCTTCAACGGGGGTATGAGTTGTAAAAACTACTTGACGTCTTGCTGCCCGCAGGGCATCTTCAAAAGTCATTCCCTCCGCCATATTTTCACGAATAAGTTCAATACCGGCGAGAACGGCATGACCTTCATTAAAGTGATATACATCTACATCGATATTTAAAGCACGTAATAAACGGACACCACCAATACCAAGTACTATTTCCTGGGTAATCCGTTCAGTAGAACCCCCACCATATAGTTTATTGGTTATCCACCCATACTCGCTGCCGGGAAAGTTTGTATCTAATAAATATAGCGGGGCATTACCGTATTGATCAACCAAACGAACTTTACATGGTACCTGCTGTCCTTCCACCTCCACATTAACGGTAATCCCTGTATCCTTCACAAACTCAAAATCATAATTAGGATACATGTCATAAGGCCAGCCATCTTCTCCAATGAACTGTTCTGTGTAGTCTTGGCGCCATAAGATACCAATACCGATCATTGGTAAATGTAAGTCGCCAGCAGCTTTTAAGAAATCACCAGCCAAAATTCCCAACCCGCCTGCATAAATTGGCAGTCCTGAGTTAAGACCATATTCCATACAAAAGTAAGCAACTCTGGGTAGTTTACTTTGATTAGGCATTCTTGCCGGCAAAGCCGGTCTTCACCATCCTTTCTTTGAACTTCTTGTTTATTTTGTTGAAGCATTCGAAAGAATATACTAAAACGCAGGAACCAAATCACTAAGCCCGAATATAAATTAATATAAATTTTTTTCAGAGGAGAGAACTTAATGGACTATCTACCATTAATCCTGGCAAGTTTATTATTCATCGTGGGAGTTCTAGGTACTGTTTTACCTGTTTTGCCTGGAGCAATTTTAATTTTTGGCGGCATGCTGCTGTATGGTTACCTGACCAATTTTGCCGTATTAACAATCAACTTTTATCTTTTACAGGGTGTAGCTATGCTGTTAGTATTTTTAATAGATTTTTTAGCAACTGCAGTTGGCACAAAACGCTATGGCGGCAGCCGCGTCGCCTCCTTTGGCGCAGCCATCGGTACGCTCGTAGGAATTTTCTCCTTCCCTCCTTTAGGCATTGTTGTTGGTCCCTTTTTGGGTGCAGTACTGGCGGAATTACTTGTCGGCAAAGATACTAACCAGGCTTTACGCGTTGGCTTTGGCACACTGATCGGTTTGCTCGGCGGCACCATCCTCAAATTAGTCATTGAAGCAGCTATGATTATTTATTTCTTTCTCACTATCTTTTAATAACAAAAAAACCCGCCACAGGCGGGTTTTTATTACTATTATTCACATTTAATGCGCTCGCCAAAAAACCGGATTAAAGCCATACCTGCTACAAAGCCGCCAATATGAGCCCACCAGGCAATAGAAACGTTAACGCCGATACTTGTGAAACCGGAGAACAACTGTAGAATAAACCAAAAACCGAGAAATAAAATCGCCGGCACTTCAGTAATCGTAAAGAGAATAAAGATAGGGATGATTGCCAACACCCGTGCCCGCGGGCAACTAACAAGATAAGCCCCAAGAATGCCCGCAACGGCACCACTGGCACCGATAATTGGTATTGGACTCGCGGCATCGAGAAAAACCTGTAATAAGCCAGCCAAGAGCCCCATTAACAAATAAAAGATAAGATACCTGAGATGTCCGACGCGGTCTTCTATGTTGTCGCCAAAGACCCACAAATACAACATATTACTACCGATATGAAGCCAACCGCCATGCATAAATTGATAAGTAACAAGTGGAGCCAGAGCTGCTGCTGCCTCCCCCGCAGCGATACTTTGACTAAAGCGCAGGGGGATTAAACCATAACGCACCACAACATTGGCTAGCTGCTCGTTAGTTAGAGCTAACTGCTGCACAAACACAAAAATATTGAAGATGATCAGCAAGGTATTGACGTAGGGAAATTTTCTTGTTTTCGGTGTATCCCTTAAAGGAATCAAGCCATTCGCCTCCTACCAATTTTGCCTATAAAAGTATAATAACAATGCCGCTTGCAAACTAAGGAGCAGGGGAAGGCCCCAGTAAAAAAGCTTATGTTTAGTTTTATGCCGAAAACTTTTCATCCCCAACCAAACGCCGACACTGCCTCCGAGCATGGCTAAAAACAGCAACGTTTTCTCTGACACCCGCCATTGTGCCCGTTGAGCTTGCCTTTTATCGTAAAACATTAACAGCAGAGTGATCAGATTAAGTAAAATAACTATTTTTGTAGTTGTGCTCATCTGCAGTTACCGCCTTTACTTTAGTTTAGTATTTCTTCTTACTGCTGGCGGTATTTTCCTGCGTACGAGGTTCTTGCTTTAATAATATTTAACAACTTGTTCAGAATTAAACCTTCTTCTTACCGTATGCCAAAAACAAAAAAAAAAATGTGCGGGAAAACGATGTTTCCCGTACATTAAACATAATTTATTTAATTAGCTTTAAAGAGCCCCGGAGATACCGGCATCAGCAAAACTGGCCATTTCATGGACAATTTTTAATGCGGCGTCGACCATAGACATGGCTAAGGCTGTGCCTGTACCTTCACCCAAGCGCATATTCATGCGTAAGAAGGGAGTCAGCTCTAGTAAGCTTAAGGCTGTGATATGGCCTGGTTCTTCTGATAAATGCGATGCTAACATGTATTCTACAGCATGCGGATGCAGGCGAGAAGCAATAATGGCGGATACAGCGGAGATAAAACCGTCTACCATAACTGGTACGCGATTTGCGGCTGCCGCGAGCATTACACCAGCCATGCCCGCTATTTCATAACCGCCCAGTTTAGCTAAGACGTCTAGGGCATCGTCCGGGTCAGGCTTATTCACGGCAATCGCCTGTTCAATTACTTTAATTTTTAGCTGCAGACCTTGATCGTCTAAACCTGTACCACGACCACAGACTTCTGCTACGGAGCAGCCTTTGTAAAATGCAGTGATAGCTGCGCTGGGTGTGGTGTTGCCAATACCCATTTCACCTGTACCAAACAGACCGGTACCAGTAGCAATATATGATTCAGCTACTTCAATGCCTGCTTCCAAGGCTGCGATAGCTTGCTCGCGTGTCATAGCCGGCCCTTGTGCCATATTGGCTGTACCATAAGCTACCTTGCGGTTAAGTAAGATGGGGTGCTCCGGCAGATCGACTGCCACCCCCATATCGACAACAATTAGTTCTGCATTGGCATGGCGAGCCAGTACATTCATGGCTGCACCGCCGCTGAGGAAGTTTAGAACCATCTGCGGTGTAACTTCTTGCGGATAAGCAGAAACACCTTCTGCTACCACACCATGGTCCCCGGCCATTAGGATGGAAGTCTTTTTAGGTATTTGTGGTTTAACTTGACCTGTGATACCTGCCATTTGCCTGGCAATATCTTCTAAAACCCCTAAACTGCCTACTGGTTTAGTGAGACCATCAATATACCTTTGAGCTTCCTCCTCCTTGTTTTTATCAGTTGGTACAATCCGGTTTAAAGTGCTTTGTAATTTTTCCATTTTTGCTCCTCCTTTGATTTTAAATAAGAAAAAGTCCTCAAGCGAAAGCTTGAGGACTTTACCATCATCCAATATTACACAGCTTTGTGGCAGGTCTCCTGACTCCGGCTCTTTGTCCCTGCCACCTTCCCGTCGTTACGGACAGTGGTCTTGGCAGTTTCTCCCCGGTTACAGTGGTGGGACCGTTCGGGATTTACACCCGATTCCCTATTCTCCGCATCTGCAGCACCACAAACCATCTATTTAATTTATCTCTATTATACAAAGCTCGTTTATCCTTGTCAATAGCTTGCGAGCAGGTTTAACTAATTAAACTAACTGGCTGCTTACAGCACACGCACTGCTCGATCAGCAGCAAAAGCATAAAGATAGGCGGCCTGCACCGGTTCATGCAAAATAGTTTCCACAGCCCGGGCATAATAAGCAAGCTGCACCTGGTAGCGCTTTGCCAGTTCGGCCATGCCCTCTGTCGGTAAGCGATCAGTTTTATAGTCAATAATTACAAACCCTTCTGGTGTACTCACCAAGACATCAATAATTCCCTGAATGAGCACTGTCTCATGCTCTTCTGCGGCTAGCTCTGCTGCCGGCAGCGCATAGGTAAAAGGCCATTCGCGCAAAACCTGCTCTTTATAAGTAAGCATCAGCTGGCCTGCTTCTGAACGAAAGAAAGCAGTTACTTTTGCTGGATCCAAATAGCTCAAAAACATTTCTGCCAGGATTCCTGCTTGGACCAGCTGTCGTATTTGCTCCACAATTCCAGCTTCATCCAGAGGTTGAGTTAAGTCTAAATGCTGCAGTAAACTGTGGTAAAGTAAGCCGCGCTCCACAGGCGTCAGGCCCTGCTTTTGGATAAAGTTAGGACGCGGCCAAGGTGATGTGATAAGTCTGTGGGCCTCTCCCTCCTCTTCTTCAGCCTGCGCAAAACGACGCTTTATTTCGGTTACTGATAGTTTTGCCGGCACACTGGAGGGTGGATAAGGGTACTGATAGCAAAGCCTTTCCTTAATCGCCTTTTTAACGTCTACGGGCGTCTCAACTGGCAGCGGCGACAAAGTTAAGAGCGCCTGTTTGCAATCAGCTTCCTGCGCTTGTGACGCCAAGTCAAAATCAGCTTCTACCTGTTCCACACAGGTCAGCTTAAGGTGCGCTTCTATTGCTGGCTGCCAGCCACGAGCACTGTTTGCCGCCTTGATTTGCGGATGACGACTTAACGCTTTGCCGAGCCAGTCAAGGTATGTTCTGGCCCGACGTACGTGATAGCTGGGCAATTGTTTAGTGGGGCAACTTACTAGTTCTCCCCACGTGTCCATCGTCTCAGTCAGCTTTTTAACTGAACCTACTAAATAGAGTTTTTCCCTTGCTCGTGTGAGGGCGACATAAAGAATCCGCAGCTCTTCAGCGCGTGTTTCTGCTTCCCCCACCAAACGTAACGCTAAATATGGTAAGGAGGGATAACGAAGTTTCGCTTCTGGTTCCACAATCAGCGGTGCTAACCCCAGGTGACGATGCAGCAGTAATTCGGCGCGTTGATCCTGGAAGTTAAAAGATTTGCCTAAATCAGACAAGAAAACGATAGGAAATTCCAATCCCTTGGCTTTATGAATGCTCATAATCCGTACCACATCTTCGTTTTCACCCAAGGCACGTGCAGCGCCTAAATCTTCACCAGATTTACGCAGTTGTTCGATAAATTGCAGAAAACGTGACAGTCCCTGCCGAGAAAAACGATCAAACTGCCGGGCGCGGGAAAAAAGGGCCCGCAAATTTGCTTGCCGTTTCATACCATCTGGCATCCCAGCCACATAATCTGCATAACCACTTTCACGATATATTGTCGCAAGCAGCGTGCCTAATTTTTCACGTCTTGCTAAATCGCGCCAGCGGTCAAGCTGCTGCAAAAAAGCTTGGCACCTGAGCGAGAGCTCGGGCAGTTCCGCCTGGGCCGCAGTAAGTAAGGCCTGCCAAAAATCACAGTTCCGGCCGCCGACCTGGCGAATGGCAGCTAGCTGTTCCGCGCTAAAGCTGACAAAAGGAGACCGCAGTACAGCAGCTAATGGTATGTCTTGACAAGGGTTATTTAGCACTTGAAGCAAAGAAAGCATAGTTTCTACTTCTGTAGCGGCAAAGTAACCGGTAGTAAGTTCAGCATAGGCGGGAATGTTGTAGCGAGCTAATATTGCGGCCAACCTGCTAGCACGATTAGATGTAGAACGCAGTAGAATGACAATATCACGATAACTGACGGGACGATAGCAGCCATTATCTTTATCAAAAATATGCGTGGCGCTGCCTTGCTTTCTGACTAGCTGCTGAATTTGCTGTGCCACCACCACGCCTTCCCGCTCCAAGCTTGTCAAGTCTTCTTCCTCCGCGTCTGCCTCTGCAGATGCGAGCGAATTTGCGGCAATGTCTTTTTCCAATAGAAAAACTTCCACTGCTTCCTCAATCAGCTTTATATCTGCGGCCACAGGATAGGTTGCGCCACAGACTAACTCCGCTTCTTGATCATATTCGATTTCCATGGCTTGCGCCGTCATCAGTTGACTAAATAGATAGTTTACTGTGGCCACCACATTAGTCCGGCAGCGGAAATTGCGGCTTAAAAGAATTTTTCTTTCTGTACTGTCCACTTTGTCATTATTTACAGCATAGCGATTGTATTTATCCAAAAAGAGACCAGGGTCACCAAGACGAAAACGATAAATACTTTGCTTCACATCGCCGACCATAAACAGATTGGGTGCTTCCTCTCCTTGGCGAGAGACTAGTTGTAAAATGGCATCCTGCACGGGATTGATATCTTGATACTCATCTACTAACACTTGTGCATAGCGAGCCCTTAGTTCGAGGGCGGCGGCCGAAGGCTGCAGGCTAGCTGCATCTGCCTCATTTGCCAGTAAAATCTGCAGACAATAATGCTCCAGATCATTAAAATCCATCAGCCCTGCTTGTTTTTTAGCTGTGGCATAAGCATGAGCGAACTCCTTAACCTGTTTTACCAGGGAAGACAGCAAAGGAGCCAAGGCAGTTATTTCGCTGACATATTCCGACAAAGAACGCGTAAAGTAAGTGATAGAACTCTTCTTTAGTAAATCCTTGGCCCCATCGCGCAGGGCTTTAACGCGCGTTTTAAGCTTCTCATCTACATCTTTTGCGGCACGCAAGCGGTCAAAAGTCACTGCCAACCAGGCTTCACGTAACTCTGACCACGGCCCCCCCAAGAGGGTTAGCAAACTTTTGACCTGCTCCAGCTCTTTCTGTAAAGCTGCCTCATAAACTAAGGGTCCCTGCGGCAGCTGACAAAGTGCCAACGCTTCATGCAAAGTATCTGCTGCCTGCTCCAAGGTCAGATGCAATTCTTCACGTAACGGGTTTAACCACACCCCCAGGGCACTTTCTGGGTCTGCCTCCGCATTCAGCGCATAGAGATTAACGGCCTCATCCAGCCAGCGCTCGGGCCAGGGATTACTCCAACAAAAACGATAAAGCTGCAGAATTAAACTGACCAAACCCTCATCACTAGTTCTGCCGCCGTAGTGTCTAGCCAGAGCCAGAAAATCTTCATCTTCCTCAGCAAAGGCCTTTTCTAAAACAAGTGCCACAATTTCCTGGCGCAGCATGCTGGCTTCAAGTTCGTCGGCAACACGAAAAGAAGGATCTAGTTCTAGCAGATAAAAATAACGCTGAATAACCTCTAGACAAAAGGAATGCAGTGTAGATATGGAGGCGCCGTTTAAGAGTGAGAGCTGCTTAACTAAATCCAGACGCCGTGCTGTTGAAATTTCTCGTTCCAGGGCAGCAGCAATACGTTCGCGCATTTCTGCTGCCGCCGCTTCTGTAAAAGTCACGACTAATAATTTGTCTATATCTAAAGGAGCTTCCGAACGACATAACAGACGGATAATCCGCTCCACCAACACCGCAGTTTTTCCTGAACCGGCAGCTGCGGCAACGAGTAGATTACACCCGCCTGTTTCAATGGCTGCAAGTTGTTCTGCTGTCCATTGTTTACTCATCTTGACTCGCTCCTTCCTGCTTGGCTGCCACCGCTTGGAGGACCTCTTCTGCAGCAAGCGGTGATATCAGCCGGTATTGGTTTCCCTCCACAGTGACATCAAAACAACAAAGCGGCATAAAGGGACAATAAGTGCAGGCCTTTCTGCCATCAGGTTTTTTAAAAGGTTTAATTGTAACTTCACCTTGCAGGATACGAACAGCAGACTCACCGATTTGCTCACAGACATACTGCAGCAGCTGCTGCAGTTGGGTTTCCTCTGCTACACGGGAGACCTTAGTAAAATTCCCATCCTTTTTTAAGGCCGCATGCACCAACTTTTCCCCACCCATTAGCTTAAAGACCTGCTGGTCTGCGAGGATCAAACCATCCAGTTTAGGCACGGCCTCTTCTGCTGCCGCCCCTGGATTTGCCACACGAGTAAAGGGACGATAGATGCCAAAATATAAAGCGCCCACGCCTTTGCCTGCGAGCTGACTAAAATTGGCTTTGTTTTCATTTACTACTGCCAGATAAGTCAACAACTGTAATGAGAGCCCATACCAAAGCTCACTAAGTTTCAGCGAGGTCGGAGTGCTTTTATAATCAATCACACGATAGTAAACCTGACCGTTAGCTTCAGCCACATCAAGGCGGTCTATCTGCCCGTGCAGCATAATTTCCTGTTGACCATACTGCAGCTGCCAGGCCGGCAGTTCACCGCCGCCAAAAGGCAGTTCCACTGCTACTGGTTGAAAGACACTCTGCTGAGCATGAATAGTTAAAGCCGTTATTGCCTGAGCCAGAGTTTCTTTTAAGCGGGCTGCCAAGAAGCGCAAACGGGCGCTGGAAAGCAATATTTCCCGGTGCAGCTGCGGTACCAAGTCATCGACTATCTCATTGATGCGGACAACAGCCTCTTCTATCGTTAAAGCAGACCATGCTAGTTTTTCTTCCAGCAGCTGTGTCACAAAAATTCGTAAGGCGGCATGAAAAAACATCCCCATGTCTGGAGCTTCAAGACTAAAATCCGCCCGTTCCTTTAAACGCAGTCCGTAGCGGGCAAAATGGGCAAAAGGGCACTGGGCAAACTGCTCTAAACGTGACACACTGCTATGCAGTTTAGTTCCAAAAAGCGCCCGCACTGTGGCTGGCTGCAGAGACGGAATGTGGTTTTGATAGTTTAGAGCAGGCCAAAGTTGCTGCAGTTTAGTTGATGTGGGGGCATGTGCAAGTGCTTCATTGTAGACAGCAGCCCAGAAGGGTGAAATAGCGCCCCCTCTTAAGGCTGTCCCTGCCTGCTGTAAGAGAGCTGCAGCAATTCTGTGCGGTTTTGTCACCGCTTGGTAATCTTCTTGGGGGTCAGGCGTATTACCATAAAACTGCACCTCATTGACAGGAAAAAATTCGCGCAGATGATTGAAAAGCGCAGAAGGACGTTTTGCTTTACCTTCATCATCAGCCAAAGGACAGCTAACCCATAAGTAATCTGAACTGCGTGTTAGGGCAATATAGGACAAGTACTGTTCATGAAATAAACGCTGGCGGCGTGTAACCGCTAATTCCAAGCCATTGTCACCGAGAGCTTCCCGTTCTTCATCGGCGAATAAGCCTTCCTCCTGTAAACGAGCCGGGAAGTCACCTTCACTTAAACCCAAAACATAGGCGGCTAAAAGTCGTGGTTGTCGTGAGCGTTCCACGTTGCCAATCACCACACGGTCAGTCATGGCGGGTACTAAACCTAACTTTAAGTTCTCCAAGCCTGTCCCTAAAACTTGCGCAAATTCAGGCGGGGTAAGTTGTTGATTACCCAAAATCCCTACCAGCTGTTCTAATAATTCCACAACTCCCTGCCAAACCTGCCGATGTTCCAGTGCTTGTGAGAGCTGGCCGTCAGCCGAAGCGGTTTCAGCCCAGTTTTGCAGCGTTTGCGCTGCTTCTACTTGCTCCAACAGCTTCCATAACGCCTGACAGTAGACCGCAACCACTTGTTTTTCGCCTCCACCTACGGCCTGGGCAAATGGTCCAAAGATTTTTATGAACTGACGGCGGGTATCATCAACCAGCTTACTTGTATCCTCACTTGTTGTCTGTTCTGCTCTCTCTTCGGCCAGGGTTAATTGGTGGTGATAGTTCCAGGGTTTATCCGTCAACCAGCGGCTGCCGTAAATGCCATGTGCTAAAACATAGTTTTCCAGTTGATCAACATCTTGTCTGCGGAGTGGAAACAAATCAGTTTTTAATAGCTGCATAATTGGTTGGCAGCTAAAATTGCTGCTTACTGTATCTACAGCAGAACGTAAAAACTCCACTAGTGGATGGTGAGCGGCCGAACGCCTCTCATCAACATAGTATGGAATATCAAAGTCTAAAAATATAGCAGCCACCAAGTCATGATAAGTTGAAAAATTACGTAAGATAATGCCAATATCCCGGTAGCGCCAACCTTCTTCCCGTACTCGCTGCACAATATCACGTGCTGCCGCCTCCACTTCGGCCCGAGGTCCGGCCGTGGTTACTAGTTGAAGGCATGAAGTCTGCTGCTGGTAAGGAATCAGGGGGAAAACAGCAAAATTTGCTTCTAAATGGGCTAGTGGCGCGGCAGCACTAAAGCGTGTGGTTTGGTTAGCTTGCGGCAGTTCCAAGGGCGGTAATACTTTAACAGCTGTTTCCCCACTCAACCGGCGCAGGCGCCAATATGTATCCTGTGTAGGATGGAATAAATCTTCCTCCTGAGGCTGTTTTTTTGTGTGGGGATCGAGGCACAGGGCAATTTCCAGATGGCTCACGGCACCCATTAAAGCGCCTAACACCGAGAATTCCTGCGGGGTAAAACCGGCAAAACCATCTACCCATACTTTAGTCTGCTGGGGCAGACCACCTGCAGCGATAGCAGCAGCCAGCTGTGTTAAAGTATCTTCAGAATCAGTATAGCTGCCAGCAGTTGCCGCATGATATGCTGTGTAAATAGCAGCAAGATCAGCTAATTTACCGCGCAGTGCAGTTGGACAGTCCACACTTTGCGCCAGAGCTGCTAAATTGTCTGTTGTAATTTGGTAATGTTTAAATTCTCGCAGCTGCACAGCCAGCTGCTGACAAAAATGCGGCTGCCGGGCGGCGCGGGCAAAAGCCGATAAACTTGACGTCTCGTCTTGCAGTAGGCGACGTAACAATAACTGCCGGCCTAATTCCGTCATCACCGGCAGTTGGCTGCCGCTTGCCTGCAGTAGGCGGTAGGCTAAACGACGAAAGGACAGTACCTGCGCTCGAAAAGTGCCGCCGCCACACATGACAGCCAGCTCTTTCTCCATTTCCAATGAGGCTTGTTCAGGCACTAATAATATTAAAGGCGCCCCCAGCGGCTCAGTTTTACTTGCTTCAGCGATTGCTTGCAGGCAGGTAAAAGTTTTGCCACTACCAGCGCGACCTAGAATAAAGCGAATTGACATAAACATCTCCCCTGTTTCTTCGCTAATTGTGCAGTTACTAAACAGTTACTTACTTGCTTCTCCTCTTTGAATTCGTGATGCACCGTAATTATTCCTGTTTACCTGCTATCTTGCTCTTTCCTTTTTCTGCAGGATGTAATAAAATTAAACACAATACTTTTACATAGGAATGGAGGAAAGCCGATGTATAATATTGCCGTCCTTGCCGGCGATGGTACAGGTCCAGAGGTTATCCGTGAAGGTCTAAAAGTTCTGGACGCGATTAGTGAAAACCAGGGTCTAAAGCTAAATTATACGCATTACGATTTAGGCGGCACACGTTACCTGCGTACAGGTGAAGTGCTGCCCGATAGTGTGCTGGCTGAATTGCGGCAGTTTGATGCGATTTATCTGGGAGCCATTGGTCATCCTGAAGTCAAACCAGGGATTTTAGAAAAGGGCTTGCTGTTACGTTTACGCACTGAACTAGACCTTTATATTAATTTACGGCCCATTAAGCTCTTCCCCGGAGTAGAAACACCCCTCAAAGATAAGGGACCGCAGGATATTGACTTTGTGGTAGTACGTGAGAATACTGAAGGGCAATATGTAGGAGCCGGTGGGATTATGCGCAAAGGGACACCACACGAAATCGCCATTCAAGAATCAGTGTGTACACGGATGGGCGTAGAGCGCTGTCTCCGTTATGCCTTTGAATACGCACAACGGCGCAACCAAGGCAACAAGGTCACACTGTGCGGTAAAACTAATGTCCTGACGCATGTCTTTGATCTTTGGGAGCGGGTTTTCCATGAAGTCGGCCAGCAAGACTACCCCGACATTACTCGCGATTACGCTCATGTGGATGCCACAGTGATGTGGATGGTAAAAAATCCCGAATGGTTTGATGTGATTGTCACAGAAAATATGTTTGGCGATATCATTACGGACCTGGGTGCCATGATTCAAGGCGGGATGGGCATTGCCGCCGGTGGTAATATTAACCCTGAAGGCGTCTCCATGTTTGAGCCGATCGGCGGTTCTGCACCCAAGTATACCGGTCAAAATGTTGTTAACCCCTTAGCGGCCATTGGTGCCGCGGCCATGATGCTCGACACTCTGGGCGAAACAGCAGCTGCTGCCAAGATAGAAAAATCGATTATGCATGTTTGTGAAAAAGATATAAAAAGTCAGGCCGCCGGGAAAATGGGACACACTACACAAGCAGTAGGTGACCTGGTAGTTAAAAATCTGTCATGATTTAAGTAAAAAGCTTACTCCTCAATTTCGAAGAGTAAGCTTTTTTTATCGGCTGCCAGTAAATTATCTCCAACTTGATCGCTTTCTTTCCTAATCCCTTTTCTCTTACTGTATAAAAGGCTGAGAGCCGGACTGCTGCTGCCACATTACCGCAGAATGAGTATGGTGGTCCTGCCGTGACAATGGTAAATAACCACCAAGACGGTTACTTTCACCAAGGTAGCCGGCAGCTGCATCGAACTCGCGTTCCTTTAACAGAGCATCACGGCTTAAGGCTAACAGTGACTCCGCCGTCTGTTCCCAGCCATAGCGCGCATTTAATAGTTCCGCCATCGTGGACCAGGCAGTTGGTTGGCGAGTGAAGGCGGGTGCCGCGTAGAGACAAACTCCCAGAGTATCAAGCAAGTGGTTAGTCAGCAAAGGCATGTCAGCGCCCAACTCGTCTTGCAGCTCCCCCTGCCGGCGTCCAGGAAACTCTTGCTCATTTTGTAAAGCGGCGGCAATACAAACGTTAAACTGCTTATCTCGCGCTGCGCTGCCACTGGCAGCTGCTTTGCTCACCACTTTGTCTTCAGAAAGTTGTACATTAAAAGCCTCAGCGGCAAAGCTGCCGCCCTGACCTAGGATATAACCCAGTGAGGTACCTTCTCTCACCTCTTTTATCATTTGCAGCGCGGCCTTACCGTCTCCCCAAGGAATCATTTCTGCCTGCATCAACACCGCCAGTGCTGCTGCCGTCTCTAGAGTATCTAACCCCAAGTCATTGGCTGTCTCATTTAGCTCACTAATGGCTGTCCAATCAGTAATTTCACAATACTGGCGAAAAGCACGCGCAGTTTCAGGTTTAACGGGTGCCCCTAATTTAGCTTGCGCTCCGTTGACTGCTGCACTGCCAGAAGGCAGGCAATTTTGCTGCAGTGCTGTCTCTGCCAGTGGGGCATTTTTTCTGCTGTTTCCTTTAAGGAGCTCCTCGAACTCATTTACTGCAGCCTTAAAACGTCCACTGTCAGCAGCAGCCTTTGGCGGCGAGGCATTTTCGATCACAATAGCTTTTAAACGTTTCGCTCCCATTACTGCACCTAAACCACCACGACCATTAATACGACTGGCCAAACCATGAAGATCAGCGTTAGTGATAGCTGCAGCCGTCAGCAGCATCTCTCCGGCAGGACCAATTGCTGCCACGGCACTATCAGTGCCATACTTCTCCTGCAGCCTGGCTGTGGTCTCGGAAGTACCTTTACCGCGCAGTTCTGGCGTCGGTACAAGCCTTGCTTCCTTTTCACTAATAACTAACACGTAAAGTTTGTCATCTTGGGGCAAGCCTTCTACAACGATGGCTTGAATGCCTAAAGCTCCCAGTCGAGCCGCTGTTAGACCACCAGCATTAGACGCTGTTAATCCCTGCGTCAGCGGGCTTTTCCCTGCCATGGCAATACGTCCGCCATATGGAAAATCCGCAGCCGCTAATAGCCCTGGAGCAATAACTAGTTTATTTCTTTCACCCAGGGCATAGCAAAATGGGTCTACTTCATCCTGGCAAATCCTTGAGGTTAGGGCGCGTCCACCTAACCGTTGATAATCTGGTGGTAGCTCACTGGTGGTAACCGCTTGCGTGGACATATTAACGCGCAGCAAATAAGTCATGTCTTACACCGCCTTCTACATATTATTCATATTTTTTAGAGTATCCCTTTACCTGAAAGCTATGTAAGCAGGCGCAAAAGTGTAAGGTACTTGCAAAATTTACACTTGCAATCAGCAGAGCTCACTTTTATAATAGGTATATGAAGTTTACACATAGATGTGAGGTGAACCTATTGGCGCCGAATCAGAAAGCAGAAAAACAACACGACTTACTGCCATATAAAGGCAAGATTGAACGCTTCATAGAACCATGCTTGTTGTTGTTGCTTGCCGAAAAGCCAGCGCATGGTTATGAGCTGATTGAACCTTTGTCTCAATTTGATTTTGAGCCCAACGTGGATCCAGGGCAAATCTATCGCACTCTGCGGCGCATGGAGAAACATGGTTTTGTGGTTTCAAATTGGGAAACAGGCAAAGCAGGACCGGCGCGCAGACGCTATCAATTAACCGCACAAGGCGAAGGTTTTCTGACTAGCTGGATCAAAACTTTAACTAAACGGGTACAAATGATTGAGAAACTGCTTCAACGTTATGATCAAATTATGGAAAGGTAGGGATGTACAGTGTTTAATATCGTGATG
>DASRMS010000157.1:0-1181 GCA_035647835.1 Oscillospiraceae bacterium | reverse complement strand
AATACTCGGGAGAAATTTCGTTCAGTTTTCTTAAAACTTTCTCTTTCTGCTCCCTTGTGGCTTTTTCGCTATTCAGTACCCTCAACAAGCGTTCAACTTCAACCCTTTCGCCTGCTGTATTTTTCAGCGCATCGGTCATTATCTTATCAGATAAAGTGGACGTATCTGAAAGTCGGCGGTTAAATATTACTAAGGCTGCAATAACAGCGGTAATCCCTACGGCAATAGCGCCGATAGGGTTGGCTGCTATTATAACTCCCAGTTTAGCAAACGCTCCGCTCGTGGCCATTACCACCGTCCTTAACGCTTTGAACCCGACAAGCATCGCTGGCACGACCTTGCCTACAATTGTACCTAATATTAGCAAAAGCGGGCCAATTGCAGCAACAATCCCACCAACGGTTACAATTAGTTCTTTCGTGCCTTCGTCTAAATTGCTGAAATGTTCAACTGCGTTTTTAGCCCATTCGACCAACGGCATTAAGGCTTTTGAAATAATTGCGCCAAACTCCTCCATTAGGTCACCTGCGGAGTTTTTTAATTGGGTAAAACTACCCCCAAAGGTTTGGGCATCCTCCTTTGCCACTTCAAAAGCATTGCCTAAAATCTCTTGTGCTTTCGCTGCTAATAGCGATTCATCCTCAATACTTTTCAATGCTGGTATGTAACGCTTTAGCATAGTTGCGTCGCCATCCTCTAATGCTGCCGTGTACCGCATCGCGCTTGCTGCCGAAACGCCAAAAGCCGACTCCATGGCAATTGCATTCTTAACGGCTCGCTCTGATTGTACAGCCGTCAAGCCCATCGTCTGAGCCATCTGCAGCATACCCAACGTGGTTTCATCACCTGTCAGCGTAACCGCTTGCAAGTCACTAGCAAACTTCTTAAACCTTGCTGATAGTACCTCGACGTCTCCGCCTGTGGCATTAATTGCAGCGGATAGTTTACGCTCTGCTTTTTCTTGAGTTATAAAACTGCTAACCATCACACCACCAGCCGCAACGATTGCTGCCGACATGATAGAAGCCTTTTTGCCAGCGTTCTCAAAACTTTTGCCTATCCTTTCAAGTTTCTCGCTTGCTGTTTTCGCTAATTTGTCAATGTCACCAATCGCCTTATCTATCCCAGCCTCAAAGTTCTTTACGTCTGCCGATATGATTGCATTAAAACTCATTCTTTCT
>DASRMS010000156.1:0-2455 GCA_035647835.1 Oscillospiraceae bacterium | reverse complement strand
CGCCCTCTGCAAAGTTTCCGCCGCCTGTACCATTATTTACAGTAACTGCATAAGTGGTAGCAGGTGCATCTTTATAAGTTGCTGTGACGGTAACAGCTTTAGCTGGCATAGTGAATGTCGTGGTAACACTGTTTGCATTGGCAAATGTCACTCCATCTGATGTGGTCCACTTGTCAAACACCTTGTCTGTTGCAGGAGTGGCCGCCGTGATACTGACAGTTGCGCCCTCTGCAAAGTTTCCGCCGCCTGTACCATTATTTACAGTAACTGCATAAGTGGTAGCAGGTGCATCTTTATAAGTTGCTGTGACGGTAACTGCTTTAGCTGGCATAGTGAAGGTTGTGGTGGCACTATTTGCATCTGTAAATGTTACACCATCTGCTGTTGTCCACTTGTCAAATACCTTGCCGTCAGCAGGAGCACCCGCCGTGATACTAACAGTTTCGCCCTCTGCAAAGTTTCCACCACCAGTACCATTGTTTACGGTTACAGCATATTTAGTAATTGCTACATCAGTAATAGTTACTGTCGCACTATCACTCTTACTGCTATCGCCATTTGCTGTGGCAGTTACCGTTAGTGTTGTTGCTGTTTCTGATGCATCTACTGTAAGCTTTCCGTTATTGTCAATATTAGTCCCTGGGATACCACCTAAAACACTCCAAGTCACTGTGCTATCAAATGCACCTGTACCTGTCACTACTGCGGTGAAGGTGTCACTAGTACCTTTTTGCACTGATGTAGTTTTAGGTGAGATAGATACACCTGTTAGGGTTGGTGGTAATACTTCAAATATCGCCTTAACTTCTACATTTCCTGCTGGCATAGTGAATTTATCGCTTGAGATTGTTACTCCTCCACTTACTACTTGCCATTCTTTAAATTGATATCCACTACTTGCACTTGCAGATAAAGTTATCTCTGTTCCTGCTTCTGCTGTTGCTGGCTTTGCTGTACCTGTTCCATTCCCATCGTTGCTTACAGTTACTGTATAAGTAGTAACTGGAGCGTCCTTATAGGTCGCTGTAACAACGACACCTTTAGCAGGCATTTTAAAAGTTGTTGTGGCACTATTTGCATTTGCAAATGCTACTCCATCTGTTGTCGTCCATTTGTCAAAAACCTTGCCTGCAGCAGGAGCATTTGCGGTGATATTGACCGTAGCACCTTCTGCATAGTCTCCGCTGCCTGTACCGTCAGTTACTGTAACTACATAGGTGGTAACAGGTGCATCTTTATAAGTGGCTGTAACGGTGACCGCTTTAGCTGGCATAACAAATGTTGTGGTAGCACTATTTGCATCTGTAAATGTTACTCCATCTGTTGTTGTCCACTTGTCAAACACCTTACCTATTTCAGGTTCGTTTGCTTTAATAGTGACAGTGTCTCCCTGAGAATAGTCTCCGCTGCCTGTACCACTATTTACAGTAACTGCGTAGGTGCTAACAGGTGCGTCTTTATAAGTTGCGGTAACGGTGACATTTTTAGCAGGCATAACAAACGTTGTAGTAGCACTATTTGCACTTGCAAATGCTACTCCATCTGTTGTCGTCCACTTGTCAAATACCTTTCCTGCATCAGCAGTATTTGCTGTAATGTTAACCGTTTCACCTTCTGCAAAGTTTCCGCTGCCTGTCCCACTATTTACAGTAACTGCATAAGTGGTAGCAGGTGCATCTTTATAAGTTGCTTTAAGAGTAACATCATTGGATGGCATTGTGAATCTCAATGGATCTGATTCAAGCTCATAATCATCAGTAAGACCTGTTGCTATCCACTGGTCAAATACCTTGCCTTTAGCAGGAGCATCCGCTGTAATGGTGACCATTGAACCCACTTCATAGTTTCCGCCGCCTGTACCGCCAGTTACGGTAACTGCATAGGTGGGGACTGGCTCTCCCGGCTCAATCGTTATCTTTGCCACAGCTCCAGGCTTGTGAGTTTGTGTTTCTTTCACACGCACCTCATAGTCGCCTGCTGGTAGGTTAATAACGGATGTTCCTTGAACGTCTTTCCATTCGCCTCCGTCAGCTAGCGCATACTCCTGCCCAAGTTGTACACCGGTTATTGTTCCATCTTTTTTACCGGCTACTGTTTCAGCGGTGCTTCCCAACCCAGTAGGGGCTGCTGGGCCGTCGGCTTTCCTAATAGACGTCAAAGTGAAGCCGAAGATTGAGTTCGTCTTACCTTCGGTTGTAATCTCACAGTAAATGTGATACGGAATATCTTTAACAGTCAGCTGATAAGTTGGACTATTGCTTCCAATTACTACTCCATTGGAGGCGCTACGTCTCCACTTGTAGTTGAACTGAGTTTTGGCGTTTGAGTCTGTTACTGTTGCTGTTAAAGTTTCGCCAAACTTAGTTTCTCCAGTAATTGTCACATTGCCAACTAGCTTACCAATATCTAAATAGTTGGCTGTAACGGTTACATCTTTAGCTGGCATAACAAAAGT
>DASRMS010000155.1:0-1159 GCA_035647835.1 Oscillospiraceae bacterium | reverse complement strand
GAGTATATATTTCACTCTTCTACCTGATATTGTTCTTAAAGTAGAAGAAGTTCCTGCATCAATTTCTGAAGTGGTTATTTCGCTGTAAGTTGTATCAGTAAATTTTGCCCCAGCAGGAACATTTTCTGCTACTGTTTTGCCGTTTACTGTGGCAGCATTTCCACCATTGGCTGGCAGTGAGGTTGGAATATCTGAAAGATTTGATATTCTGTCCCATGGCCCCCAGGCTGTGCTTGAGGTTCCCCTCCTATAGGCAAGCCCCTCTATCCCGAATGCTACCTGTATAGGCCAGCCGCCTGAACCATCTGAGGCTGTTCCATAACCCGCCACTGTCATTATAAACACATAATTGTTGCTGCTACCAACGGGTGGGTTATTAACTGTAGCTCGTCTTTTAAATGCGCCTGTAAACCCTTTCTTTTGCAAATCACCTGGGGTATCGTCAATATCTCGTGTATCTGTAATCACTAATATATTAGCTTTGTTCGCAGTCCCTCCATTAGCGGGCAAGGAAGAAGGGAAATCTGTTATTTGGCTTTTTGTATGCCCGTGGCTTTTGTCTGCCTTATCGTCCGGAACAAAATTGCCCCCATGCCAAACTGCATTATTCCCGATTTTTAAATCCGTTTTACCTACATATTTCACTATATCACCTGCCTATCCTACTACCGTTGCCCGGTATTGGTTGCTTGCCGGTGCTTGGGCAAATAGCACCTTTATGGCATTTACACTGATTTTAACAATGTCCGTCCAAACCATTTCCCCAGTGGCCACCTCTTCGATACCTACAGTAAGATCTTTTGTGTTTAGATTATGCGTCAACGTGAATTCCGTGGCTGTACCATTGCCAATATTGGCGGTATATTTGCCTGTTTTAGCGTTCCAGCCTGTTCTTTCTGCTGCTGTAATATGCTTGATTGTGTCCCCGTTGTGGCTGTCAAATTCGGCCTTTGTAGCTTGCTTTACATTATCCACATTACCTAACCCTACATCTGCTTTAGTAAGCGTAACGGCCCCGGTTTTGCCCGCCACACTCGTTACCGTGTTGACCTGCGCCCCTGCTGCGATACCGGCTAGTTTGGTCTTTTCTGCGCTGGTGTAATCTTCCGTGGAAAGTCCCTTACCGCTTACCTTATCAACCTTTCCGTTTAAAGCTGTC
>DASRMS010000154.1:0-11149 GCA_035647835.1 Oscillospiraceae bacterium | reverse complement strand
GAATAATTACTGTTTCATCTTGAATGCTGATTAAATCTTGTTTCTTTAGAAAGTTCATGACCTGAATAATATACCATCTTCTTGTTTTAAAGACAGCAGCATCATCTTCGTTCGTTAAGGCAAACCAGTATTTAGCAATATCTGTGATGGCTAAACCCGTTTCTTCGTCTACGGAGTTGTCTTGACTAGATGTAAACACTTCTAACCGCTCAGTTATTTTTTCATCTAGCTCACCAAGTTCAATTAAATCTCTAATCTTGACATTACTGCCCTTGCCACTATAAAACTCTGCGGTAAGCTGTAGCATAATATAAATAGCCAGAAAGAGATCAATATTTCTCAGATCGCCCCGGGGGAAGATCTCTTTTTTTAATTCCGCCCTTTTATAGCCTAGAAACTCGTTATCCACGTCGGGGATGAGATAAATAGTATCATCAAATCTTTTAATGCTGACTTGAGCCTCTTCTTCAATGGTATAAATAATTTCTTTAACCTTACCCTCTGTGAAGTCATGATAAAGCTCCTGCTCATCCTCTGCGGTTAACTGGCCATGAGCTAGCAAATAATTATACAGTCGTATTGCCTTTCTAACATCTTCTAATGTATACATCGCTTTATCTACTCCAGTTTCATAATAATATTAGGGCAGCTTAAGGTTTCTACGGTGATGAAATCTGCTCCAGGTTCAGCCGTTTTCTGCTCACTTACTGTGACTCTTTCCCGCTCGGCAGATCTGCTAAAGGTGAGTAAGTTGCAGGTTAAAAGCCGGTGCTTGGCATTTATTTCATCCACCAGCAGTGACCTTAAGTCAAATTCTATCTCCTCGTTATCATAGGTCCGCTCTTGCTCCCTTAACATTTCGCCTATCTCGATGCTGCCGATTCTCAGCAGCTCAATAAAAACCTCTGAAAACTTTCTCACAGAGGGTACGAGCTGATGATAGTCGTCCTGGCTGCTATGCTCATAGTAGTTGATCATGCTTTTTAAATCCGTATCGTTATTGTTGACTAAAAATGAGAACAGGGAGGAAATTATGCCACGATAATCTTCTTTGTTTTTCTGCCGCATCACCAGCTCCAAGTCTTGTCCCGGTTCGTCACTGATCAGTACGTCGTCGTCATCGTCATCTCGCAAGTACAATTTTTGTTCGTTAAACATATAATTGATATTAAACTTTTTCGGCACACTGGAATTAAATAGAGGGTTAAATAGTTCATAGACTCTGCCAAGCTTGGAGGCATCCCGCTCTATGGGTTTAATCAAATCTTCTTTTAGATTGATGCGTTTATGGCTGTAATAGTAACCAGACTCTTCCAGTGCCCGCAGATATTCTTCTTTAAAATAAAAGTGACGGTTAATCAGTTCACCCGCCTTAAAAGATATCGCGGTCAAAAACTCTTTTATTCTCGCCAACTGCTTCAGGGAATCATAATTTTCCTGAGTAATTTCGCCCTGCGTTTTAGCTAATCTCTCTTCTTCAATGATGATGATTTCCTTTAATTCATCAAACTTCTTATTCTGTTCTCTTAAAACAGCAATGTTTTTGAGGAAATTATCTTCAAATGCTTTTTGCTCTATGGAGAAGATATTTTCTCGCGTTTGATAGATGAAATTATTTAAGACATTAATTTGCGCTGTAATCAGGTTACTCAGGTTTTCCACTGCTAAAAGCCCCTGAGAAAAATTCTTCTTTTTCAAACTTAACTCTAAAATGATTTGATTGATATCAATCTGGGTTTTTTCATCTACCTCTAAAGCCCCCAGCAGCAGCCTGTAGCCCTCCTGGGTCAGCATAAAGGTACTTTTATTTTTGTCTGCCTTTGAGGTTTTTTGCTGCAGCAGGTGAAAATCAAAAGCTTTCTTTTCCCCGCTGTTATAGTCAATTGTTGTAAAGACAAAAGGCTTACCATCATTGCGCAAAATTTTGTACACAATAAAACGCGTGATCTCATGCGCTTCGTCTTCTGTCAATACTCTGTCATAATAATTAGCCGCCAGCTCTGCCAACAAAACAGTCATCCTATTTAAGGTGCATTCCTCATCCTTTAATGATCTGTCTAGGACAAAACACATCAGGCTGTAGACTAAATTGATCAGTTCCAGGCTGGTAAAATAGTCTTTAAAGGTAGTTAAGGTGGAAACCTTACTGTCAATTAAAAAGGAGTAAGAGAGCTTTTCCATCCGTTTATGGAAATTATTCAGAAAATCATACATTTGTATCTGCCTCTCTTACGTTATGATAGTTAACTATTTCTTGCGGAATGTAAGCACCACTTTGCAGTACTTTGACAATTAACTCACGATAGGGGGATGTCAGTTCCTTTAAGAAGATCTCCCCAATATTTTTATTCTGCTTATCTTTAGATTTAGGCAGCACTCTATCTTGAGACAGATCCACCATCGCCTGATAGGCCTTTGCCAAAATTTCTATCTCGAATTTATCACGATATCTTTTTTTAAGCCTTTCATAGATGCCAATACCCTCATAATCAATGTCTCCCCAATAGAAGATGGCCGCAGGGTTAAGCAGATGTTCTTCTACAGTATGCTCATAGTCCTCAAGGGATTTTTCTATATTCTTACCGCTGCCATAAATAATAGCATCTATCCTTTGCGTAAAAAATGAAGCTTGCCCTTGCAGCATCAGTTTCCGCAGCGTATACCAGGTATCTTTATTCTCGATGATCAGTACATGGGCATGCTGCTGATGGCAGGAAAAATAAACAAACGGTTCAGGGGTTAGATAAACATTTACGTCCTCTAGAGTTAGTCCCAAATTCTTTAAGATGGCCTGTCCTCTGCCTTCTTTTAAAAACTTCTCCTGGCTCCAAATGGCGAAACTTCGTTCATTAATGGCCATCGGTTCTGACAACAGGTGCTTAGACATCCTGAAGTATGCTGCTAATTTTTCTATTTGCTCTTTATCCTCACGGTACCTTGCCAAATTAGACAAGTAGTAATCTCTTTTAAAGTTCAGGGGAAAATTATAGTTTATTTCTTCCTGCAAAGCAGATAAGTCATCAACCTGATCCTCTATGACCCTGTATCTCTTGTATAAGGCCGGAAACATACCATTAGAGCCACTGTTTTTTACCTCGCTCAAGGTACCTTCCGCAACAAATCTGTTTATTTTTTCAACTAACTGTGAGTATTTTTCTAGCTTAAAGTGCTCTTGAATTTCTGTTACAGTAACTATCTTTTTACCCAAGTCATAAACAGTTTTCATTGCCCCAACTCCATTTTCTGACACCTTTATCCTTATAATATAGTATTTGTTCATTTCCTGGCAAGATAAAAGACAAAATACCTATTAACTAAAAAATTCTGTACGTACAACTAGTGCTTACGCCATAAACCAAGGTAGATATTAAAACGACGCACTAATAACTCGGTGCGTCGTTTTAATATCTGGCAGATACTTACTTTTTTCAGAGAATCAGGGTCTGCCCGGAGGTTTAACGGGAGTACTGGAAAAGCAAATTTTTAATTAGCTTGTAGCGTACAGAGGCAGCAGCAAGGTTATTGTTGTGCCCACACCCTCTTGACTAGTTAATTCGATCCTCCCCTGATGCGCCTCCACGATATGTTTAACTATGGCCAAACCCAGTCCGGTGCCGCCTAAACGCCGCGAACGAGCAGAGTCTACTCGGAAAAAACGCTCAAAGATACGTTCTTGTGCTTCGTCCGGAATACCGATGCCGCTGTCGCTCACCTGCAGAGAGACCATACTCTGCTGTTCCTCTACCTTGATTGTAATTGTGCCGCCTGCCAGGGTGTACTTAATAGCATTGTCCAACAGATTATAGATCGCCTGACTTAATAAGCCGCTGTCTCCTTTTACTCTAGGAACAGCCTCAGGTAAGTTTACTTTAAACTGAAATTCCTGCAGCGGGATAGCCAAACGTTCACTGACTTCCCCAATCACTGCTTGTAAGTCTACAGGTTCTTTGGACACAGTAATTTGACCACTTTCAATTTGCGAAAGTTTAAGAATATCTTCAATGAGCAGCTGCAAGCGTTGTGCCTCTCGCCAGATGATTTGCACAAAGCGTGCCGTTGTCTCGTCATCAAGCTTGTCATCATTAGCTAGCGTTTCTGCAAAACCGCGAATAGCTGTCAGCGGCGTCCGCAGTTCATGGGAGACATTGGCCACAAAATCCGTTCGTACTTGTTCCAACCGCCGCAGCTGGCTGATATCATGCAAAACTGCCAAAACCCCAGCAGCTTCGCGCTGATTGGTGCGAACTGGTGCCAGACTGACCATCAGCACTCGTTTATGGGGAAATTGCAATGTTAGCTCATGCTCTAGATATACTTTCTTCTTTCTGACCGTGCAGATTTTTTCATGCAAAGCATGATTGCGGATTAGCTCCAAATCCTGTTTCCCCAACCATTGATCAGGCCTTAAATTTAGCATCTCAACTGCTGCTGGATTAACAATCACGGCATAACCATCCTGATTAAAAACGACAATCCCTTCCACCATCGTGGTTAAAATTGTTTCCAACTGATCTCTGTTTTCTCGTACCACTTCCAACTGTACTTGCAGGGATTCGGCCATCTCGTTGACCGCAGCAGCTAACCCGCCTATTTCATCTTTCTGCGTACTAATAATCCGGCTTGACAGCTCACCTTGCGCAATCCGTCCTGCTGTATCCGCTATTTCTTTTAATGGACGCGTTACGCTGGCGGCTAGCGGATAACTTATAGTCAGCGTTAATAAAAGCACCAACCCCATGCCCAATAATAAGCCGTAACGTAAACGAGCTAAAGCAGTATTCAGCTGCGCTAGAGGCAGCGCCAAACGCAAATAACCCATAACTTGGTTATTTTGGACGAGGGAAACAGCAGTATAAAGCAATTCTTCGTTGCTGGTCTCAGAGAAACGGATAGCATTACCAGTACCATCTTGACGGGCGGCAATGATTTCCGGTCGTGTCAGGTGGTTATCCATGAGGTGGGCGGGCTCAAGAGAATCGCCAATGACCACGCCCTCTGGGCTAAGCAGAGTAATCCTGCTGTTGGTTTTTGCACCCAGGTATTCAATATAGGCATCAGTTTCACTCAGCTTGAAATCAACAGCATAGTCAGACAGTAAGGGTTTTAAAAGTTCACCTGTAAGTTGTGCTTCTTCCGCTAAACGGCTTTTAATGGTATTCAGATAAAAACCACGCATAAACCATGTTAATCCTATACCCAGCAGCAGCACAGCCAACAGCAGGAGTCCGGCATAAGTAGCAAAAAGCTTACCCCGAATGCTCTTCATCACTGCTGCTCCGCAAATTTATAGCCTACGCCCCGTACAGTCACCAGCATGGTGGGATTGTTGGGGTCATCCTCTACTTTTTGGCGCAAATAACGGATATGGACATCCACAGTACGTGTATCTGCAGGATAGTCATAACCCCAAATGTGGTTTAAAATAACTTCCCGCCGAAAGATACGCCCAGGGTGAGACGCCAGTAAGAATAATAACTCAAACTCTTTGGGCGTCAGCTCAATGTTGACTCGGTCTTTCTCTGTTAAGTAACAATCAGCGTCTAAATACAAGCTGCCCCGTTTTAAAGTCTGGGCTGCCGTCTTATTGTGCACCTGGTTAAGCTGGCGTGTCCGCAAATGAGCTTTGACGCGGGCTGCCAATTCGCGGGGAGAGAAGGGTTTTGTTACATAGTCATTAGCGCCAAGTTCCAAACCAAGAATTTTATCTATTTCTTCACCGCGTGCCGTGAGCATAATAATCGGGATAAGTGCTGTCTCGCTGTCCTGACGCAGGCGGCGGCAGACTTCTAAACCATCTAATTCCGGCAGCATCCAATCCAGCACCACCAGATCCGGCTTCAGCTCAGCTACCTTACTTAAAGCCTCTCTACCATCGTAAGCAGCAGCCACTGCAAAGCCTTCCCGTTCCAGATTAAAAGTAAGGAGTTCAATGATGGCTTCTTCATCATCGACTATCAGAATCAATGGCAACCTGGTAACCCCCCTTCTCTCACATTCTAGCATTTTATCACGAAACGGACAAACAAAATTCTACTGATTCAAATCAAGGCGGCGGCCGCTAACTAAGTAGATGACACTTTCACTAATATTGGTAGCATAGTCAGCAATACGTTCCAGCGAGCTGCTGACAAATAGAAGATAAGTAGCCTGGGTTATCACCCGCGGTTTTTCCATCATCATTAACAGTAGTTCACGAAAAATCTGCTGATGCAAAGAATCGACTGTATCATCAGCTTGCCCCACTGTTTCAGCCTGAGCCATATCCTCAGCCACATAAGCATCAAGGGCATCTTTAATCATCTGCTGCGCTGTCAGAGCCATGCGCGGTAAATCAATCAACGGTTTAATCAGCGGTTCTGCCCCAATTTTCTGGGTAACTTTAGCAATATCCACAGCATGGTCGCCCATACGTTCCAAGTCATGCACAATTTTAAAAGCAGAGGCAATTTTTCGCAAATCTTTGGCCATCGGCTGCTGGGTCGCTATCAAGCGCAGGCAATGATCTTCTATCTCCAGCTCCAATTGGTCAATTTGCTTTTCCAGTATGAACACCTCAGCCACTAGCTGTAAATCTTGCGCTTCCAAGGATTTAACTGCCTGCGCCACAATCTCTTCCACTAAACTACCCATCTTTAAAATATCCTGCTGCAGCGCCAGCAGCGCTTTTGTAAACTCACCACGTTGTTTCACGTTGACATCCTCCTCAGTCTGATTTGGCCTAACCAAATTTACCAGTGATATAGTCTTCTGTCCGCTGGTCTTGGGGGTGAGTAAAGAGCAGCTCTGTCTTGTTCTTTTCAATAATCTCGCCGCTTAAGAAAAAGGCTGTTACCTCAGAAACGCGAGCCGCCTGCTGCATATTGTGTGTCACAATAATAATCGTGAATTTTTCTTTTAATTCGCGGATTAAATCTTCAATTTTTTGCGTGGCAATGGGATCAAGCGCCGAGGTAGGCTCATCCATCAGCAGTACTTCCGGCTCTACTGCCAGCACCCGGGCCAGACAAAGCCGCTGCTGCTGCCCGCCGGACAGACGTAAAGCAGAACGATTTAAATCATGCTTAACTTCATGCCATAAAGCTGCTTCCCGCAAACTCTTTTCCACAAGCTCATCCAGTTTACGACGTTCTTTTAAGCCATGAATACGTGGTCCGTAGGCCACATTCTCATAAATAGACTTGGGAAAAGGATTCGCTTTTTGAAAAAGCATGCCTACTCTTTTTCGTAAAGCTGCCACATTACAGTTTTTATCATAAATGTCCTCTCCCTCCAAAAGGACACGCCCCTCAATAGTTACATGATCAATCAAATCATTTAAACGGTTTAGCGTGCGTAAAAAGGTAGATTTACCGCAGCCAGACGGGCCAATCAAGGCGGTTACTTCCTGCTTGCCAATATTTATGGTCACATTGTTTAGTGCCTGCACTTTGCCATAATACAAATTTAAATTTTCCGTACATAGTGTATTCAGCTCTGACATATCTTCCACCTACCCTCGCAGTTTCTTTCGCAGTCGAGCCCGGATAATGATCGCTGCTAAATTAAGCAGCACTACCAAAACAACTAAGACCAACGCTGTACCGTAAGCTAGAGGACGTACTTGTGTAATGGCATGGTGCTGGGTGGCCAGAATAAACAGGTGATAGGGCAAGGCCATAAATTGGGAAAAAAGAGAGCTGGGGATACGCGGCAAATAAAAAGCTACACCGGTAAAAAGCAAGGGAGCAGTTTCCCCAGCGGCCCGTGAAACACCTAAGATTAAGCCCGTCATAATGCCGGGCAGGGCTGAGGGCAAGACAATGGTGCTAATAGTTTGCCATTTACCCGCACCTAAGGCCAACGCTCCTTCCCGATAAGCATCAGGCACTGTCTTCAGCGCTTCTTCCGTGGCGGTAATCGTTACCGGCAGCGTCAGTAACCCTAAGGTTAAACCTGCCGCCAGAATCGATGAGCCAAACTTAAGCGCCTGCACAAAGAGGGCAACCCCAAACAGACCATAGACGACCGAAGGTACGCCGGCCAGATTGCGAATCGCCAAACGGATGAGACGTGTAAAAAGATTTTGCCGGGCATATTCATGGAGATAAATAGCAGCACAGATACCAACCGGCACCGCTGCCACGGCCGTCATCAGGGTCACATAGCAAGTGCCCAAGATTGCCGGCAGGATTCCTCCTGCGGTCATCCCTTGCCGCGGTAAAGTTGTGAGGAATTCCCAACTTATCACCCCATATCCCTTGCTGACTAAATCGTAGAGAAGATAAGCAACTACCGCTACCACCAGCAGCATAACAGCTCGCAAGAGGGCAAAAACAACCTGTTCACAAGCTTTACCCCTCATTAATTTGTTTAGCTTCATTATTTGCTCCTCTCAGCTGCTCGTTGTAAGAAATAATCAGCCACCAAACTGATGACAAAACTTAGCGCAAAAAGCAGAAAACCAATGGCGAACAAAGCTTGATAGTGCAGACTGTTATAAGGCACCTCACCAAGTTCCGCGGCGATCGTTGCTGTCATCGTGCGCACCGAGCTCAAAAAGCCGGAGGGGAAAGCTAAAGCATTGCCTGTGGCCATGATGACAGTCATTGTCTCACCAATGGCGCGGCCAATCCCCAGCAACACAGCCGCCGTTACCCCGGACGCGGCCGTCGGCAGAGACACCTTGAGCAGCGTCTGCATCCTTGTTGCGCCTAAGGCCAAAGAAGCTTCCTTATACTCCTGCGGCACGCTGTTTAAGGCATCTTCAGCTATACTGATAATTGTCGGCAGAGACATCAGCGCCAACAGCAGCGAACCATTTAAAGCGTTTAAGCCATTGTTTAAATGTAAGAGGCGGGCAAGCAGCGGCGCTAAGACAACAATGCCAAAGAAACCCAGCACAACTGAAGGAATGGCCGCTAAGATCTCCACTATCGGCTTAATTATTTCACGCTCCCAGGGAGCAGCAATTTCTGCTAAATAAAGAGCGCAGGCAATACCCACTGATACCGCCGTCAGCATTGCCCCGGCAGTTACCAGTAAGGTGCTGGCAATCATGCCTAAGATCCCATAGCTATTAGACTGATAACCCGACGGATTCCAAACAGTACTGCCTAAAAAATCACGCAAACCTATTTCTTGCCAGGCAGCAAAACTATTACTAATCAGCAAACCAAAAATGCCAATGACAAGCAAGATAATAAAAACACCGATTAAAGTTAGAAAAGAAGCAATTAGTTTATCTTTGTGACCATACATCTGCAGTTCTCCCCTCTGATAGTTGGCAATAGGAGGAGTACCCTACTTTAGGTATTTTTCGTTTTCTTGGCGATAGGTCTCCGTAACCGGTAGAAATCCCTCTGCTCCCACTAATTCCTGTCCGCTGGTGCTTAATTCAAACTCCACATACTCACGCAGCGCTCCGCTCGGCAGGCCATTAAAGTATTGATAAAGCGGTCGTGTCAAGACATACTCACCGTTTTTGACTCTCTGGTAATCGCTGGGATTAACATAAGGATCAGTACCATCCTCTGACACACCAAGAGCTTTGATGCCCGTGGCGTCCTGAATGTACCCCAGAGCCACATAGCCAATTGCTGATTTGTCATTTGCCACACTTTCCACAATCTCTGAATTACCATTCATCTGCTTCATAGACTGGGCATAATCATTTTTCACCACTCGCTCCATCACATAACTAAAGGTACCAGAACTGCTTTGACGACCATACAAAGTAATCTCCTGGTCAGGACCACCCACTTCTTTCCAGTTGGTGATCTCCCCAGCAAATATATTGCCGATTTCTGTCACAGTTAACTGCTTCACATTGTTATCAGCATTAACAATAATCGCCACGCCATCCATAGCAAAAACAATCGGTACTGGCTCTACACCCTGCGCCTTAGCATCCGTAACTTCCTGCTCTTTAATCTGGCGAGACGAATTTGCGACATCAGTCTGGTTGTTGATTAAGGCGGCAATGCCGGTGCCGGAACCACCGCCGGTAACGGAAAATTCTACCTCGTTATTCCCTTTCGCATACGCTTCAACTAAAGCAGTCACTAAATTTACCTCACTGTCAGACCCCTTAATCTCATAAATATCGTTGCCATGTGTGTCACCTTGACTGCCACAGCCCACCAAGCTGCCAAGCACCACCAGTACACTCATACTCCACACGAATAGCTTCAAGTTTTTATTCATTATTAACCTCCTCTTGATTTATCTTCAGCCTGATTATAACAAGCCAATGTTAAAGCAAAAGGCAGGCAATGTTAAATGAAGGTTAAAATCACCTGCAGCAGACAACAAGGCAGAATGAACCTTATTTTAACAAGGTTATTAAATCCATTATACAGAGGGATTTCGCCGACAGATCATAGTGCACAATTACTGCGGTCAAACTACACAATCCGACCCAGCGTATTCAATTTATGTACGCTTAGATCTCTGACTATTTAACTACCATCGAATCAACATGTTAAAAAGCACAATATTCTTTTTGGCATGAGAAAAAGGCAGAACATCTGTTAACCAGAACGCCCGCCAATAAAAAACTCATATTTTTTCGTATCTATCGCTTGATGTTTCTACCAGAAGTCATTGCAAGCATGTATGTATTCAAACGCAAGGTCACCCCAATAAAAATGCACCTTCGGTAGCCAGACTGTCATAGCACACACGTGCCGTAGACCATCTGCTTTGCGTCCCCAACTTTCGCTGGGTTTGCTAATATCGAGTGACCCTGTATTAATCTATCATGGTTTGTCAGTTTACAACTATAATTATACACAATCCCCTAATGGCTTCCATCATACATAAGAAAAGGAGCTTTTTCGATCCCTAAACAGTAATAAAATACCAAAATACACACCCCAGCCATTAAGTCGTTGAACAATAAGCTGGGATATACATTTTTGCTTCTAAATCTGGATACTGATGTGGTATAAGTTTTTCATTACCTGTTTTTATTGACTATTTCTAAAATCTCTTTTCCATACTTCTGGACTTTAACATCTCCAAAACCAGATATCTTTTTAATATCATCTGTAGTTTTAGGCATAGCAGAAATCAAGTCTTTCATTTGTGCATTGTTATAAATAAAATAAGGTTTTACTCCTTCTGCTTTACTAGTTACAAATCTATATTGCTTTAAATCTTTATATAGTGG
>DASRMS010000153.1:0-1237 GCA_035647835.1 Oscillospiraceae bacterium | reverse complement strand
CCATGGAAACCACCTCCAGCTACATTTCTGATGCACAAACCGCGCATTTAGATGCCGTTATTGATGCCATTGAACACAATAATGGCTTGCCGATTGTCTATTATCCTAAATCTCGCTCAATGAGTGGCCAGCCTCGCCCGCCAAGCGCACCAGCCGCTGCCCCTGCCAGCGAAACAACTCCGGCAGCAGTGGCTTTTCCTAACCCAAAAAGCCAGCGCCGCCCTGTCGCTATTGAACCCTTGTTACAACTCGACAACCAGATGATCGCCAATGTGCTCTTGGTCAATACCTTTTTGGGCGGTGATACTGAAGGGCGTAAAGCTAAGTACCAGCAGCTCAACATCCCCGTTTTGCACATTGTTCACTACCGTGCGGATAACTATGCAGCCTATAAGGCAGACAGTGCAGGTGTTGATAGTTTTTCGTTGCCCTTCACCTTAACCAATGCGGAATATATCGGTATTCAGGACCCGGTTATTTTAACCACTAATGAAGGCGGGGAAATGCTGCCAATCCCTGAACAGCTGAACGTGTTGGTGAATAAAGCCTTTAACTTGGCCAGCCTGCAACGCAAGGACAATCAGGATAAAAAATTAGCACTGTTGTTTTGGAATCACCCACCGGGAGAAACCAACCAAGGTGCCTCTAATCTGAATGTGCCGCGTTCTTTAGAAAAGCTCACCAGCGATTTACAAAAAGAGGGTTATCAGGTTAGCCCAGTCGCTGAACAGACGATTATTGATGCGGTAGCTGCAATGCTAAAGCCCAGCTATCGCCCTGACCACTTAGACGAATTAATGGACACAGCTTTGTGGAGCTTTCTGCCTCTAGAGGCCTATCAAGCTTGGTTTAAAACGCTACCCGAAGAGGTGCAGAACGAAATCAATGGCTACTGGGGCGAAGCGGATAAATATGCTGGTTTAGTCGCGTATCAAGGCCAGCAAGGCTTTGTTATTCCACGTTTAGAAAGCGGTAATCTGATTATCATGCCGCAGCCCAGTCGTGGCGGTAATGACCCCAGCCAAGATAAAGATATCTTCCATGACGTTAAGGTGCCGATGCATCATTACTATGCTGCGGTGTATTTATGGATTCGTGAACATTATCAAGCTGATGCCATTATTCACTTTGGTACCCACGGCTCACAGGAGTGGTTGCCGGGTAAAGAGCGCGGTTTATGGGCCTATGATGCACCCAATCTAGCGGTTGGCTCAGTGCCGGTCATTTATCCCTATAT
>DASRMS010000152.1:0-6157 GCA_035647835.1 Oscillospiraceae bacterium | reverse complement strand
CGCTTAAAACTAAGCCCAGCTTGCAGGTATTAATATGGTAAAGCCTATGCGTATTTTATGGATTTTACCGTATTTACCATGGCCTGCTACCAGTGGTGGTAAAACACGGCAGTTGCATTTGTTACGAATGCTTGCAGCGGCTGATTTTAAAATTACGTTATTAGTACAAAGTAAAAAGCCGGCAAATGAAGCCACACACGTTGCATTAGCTCCGTATTTAGAGCGTTTAATTGTTTTGCCGCGGCGTTCAATGAAGCATCCTATGACGCTATTGCGCATCTTTTTTGGCAAGTGGCCTATTTTAACCTGTGTAAATGGGTTTTCTAAACCATTGCAGGCGGTGTTTTCTGAGCTGCTGTCAGAGCAATGGGATGTTATTCAAATAGAGCACAGCTATAGTTTCCAGCCGTATGATCAATTATTAAAAGCTAGGCAACAGTCTTTTATTTTGACTGAGCACAACCTCGAATCATCCCTGGGTGGCGCAACCTACGGGCGTTTTCCGAAAATATTTAAACCTTTTGTCGTGTTTGATCAATGGCGTGCGCGAACGTGGGAGAAATATGTATTTGCTCGGGGGCAGCGCATACTCGCGGTTACCGAGACTGATGCAGACAATATCCAGCGCCTCACTGCAACACCAGTCGATGTGGTGGTGAATGGTGTCGATACAGCGAGCTTTTCCTTAGTTGAGCCTGACTTTAATGCGCTTTCGGTTTTATTTGTAGGCAATTATGAGTACCCGCCGAATGGCGACGCCATTGGCTGGGCCTTAACCGAGATTATGCCGCTCGTTTGGCAAACAGTACCTTCTGCACGTTTTATTGTGGCGGGCTATGCGCTACCAGATGAGTGGGCAAAACGTTGGCCGGATCAGCGCATTGACTGGAAAGGCTTTGTCGAGGATTTGCCTGAACTGCAGTCCCAGTGCAGCGTATTTTTGGCGCCGTTGCGCCATGGTGGTGGATCAAAGCTAAAAGTACTAGAAGCATTGGCAGCTGGACTGCCTTTGATTTCAACAGCCCAAGGCGTATCGGGCTTATCGATTGAGGCCGAGGACGCCTATTTAGCGGGTGCTGATGCGCCGCAGCTCGCTGCACAAGTGTGTCGAGTGTTGCAGGACTCTTCTGTCGCTCAAAGATTATCTATTTCAGGACGTCATTACGTTCAGCTCAATCACGATTGGTCGGTTGCTGCGCAGCAGTTAATAGCAGCCTATCAACGCTGTCAGGAGTATTGAAAATGCATATAGGTATTGATTATAGACCCGTCAGCGTGGCACCTTTTTCAGGTATAGGCCGCCAAGTGAAAGGGCTAGAAGCTGTTTTACAAGGACGCGACAATACTCAGCTATCGCTCCTTGCTGTTGTTCCGGAAGATCACCCATTACGCGCAAAAGTAACCAGTCCAGAATGGACAACACCGCTGGCAGGGCTGCAGCAACCCCATAAACGTTTACGCTTTGAGGCGGGATTCATACCCCGCGCGTTAGCTGATAACAAAATTGATCTCTATATCGCCACAGCGAATATGGGATTACCCATCGGTCGAAAAAACAAGAACACGCGTTTGGCTCTATTGCTGCATGATTTATTTCAACTCACTGAAGATAATCACCACACGTCTAAGCTTAAAGCATCTGTGTATCGTGTACTGGATAGACTCTCAATCGCTTGGTCTGTGTATGCTGCAGATCAAATTTGGTGTCCTTCTAAATTTACTGCAGAGCAGGTAAAAAATAAATTTCCTGCTGCAAGTAAAAAAGTACGGGTTTTAAACAATTTAGTCTCTGAGTTTACTGCTGACACTGAGCCTCTTGAGCAGCTGCCGCAGAACTACTGGCTAATAGTCGGCACTCGCGAACCGAGAAAGAATATCAAGTTATTTATTCAAGTATGGATGATGCTTAGATCACAAATGAGTGTGCCTGACTTGGTACTGGTTGGCAGTTCAGACGATTGCCCTGAGTATAGACATGCGACAGGTATTCATTGGCTATCTGGTATAACAGAAGGGCAACTACACACAGCGTATCGCAATGCAGCATCTCTGTGGCAACCCTCTTATGCTGAAGGATTTGGTTTGCCAGTAATTGAGGCATTAAGTGTAGGCACGCCAGTTGTTACAGCACTGGGTTCTGCATTGGATGAAATAACGCCTGAATTTAGCCCGCGTTTTGACCCCTATTCTTTTGCAGACTTAGAAAAATGTATGCGTGAAGTAGGCGCTCATCCGTTACTTAAAAACCAAATACACTATACGCAGTGGTCTGCTCAATACACTTATGCAGCGTATCAAAAGCGGGTAAATCAGCTTATTTTGGAGTTATCCTAAAATGACCATAGAGCGTATTCTCGCAGTACTGCTCGGATTATCGTTTGGGCTTGCTGCATTAGTTTTAACGCCTGCTAAAGTTTTAGTGCTTATGGCAGCGCTATTGGTTTTTTTAATTGTTATGCGCAAGCCTTTGTATGGGCTTATTCTATTCGCAGTTTTAGCCACAAGCATTCCTTATACAACTATAGAGATCGGAGTGCGCACAACCATTAGTGAGGCGGTTTTAGCCGTGACTTGGGCCGGTGTATTTTGGCATGCACTGATAGGTCTGATGCGGCAACGTTTGAGTTGGCAGTCCGCTGAATTGAGCATGCTGCATTTGTTTCTATACAGCCTGATTCCATTGATTTATGGAGTGCTGATGGTCAGTGCTGAAGGCAGCTCAATAGTCAACTGGCTGCGTTGGATGCTAAACCTGTCTGTACTGTTTTTAGTGCCATTATTACTACGAACCGATGCCGATAGGGATAAAGTCATTGTGGCCTTTTTGTCAGGTTCGCTGCTGATGCTCTTAGTCTCAATTGGCTATTTCTTAAAAGACCGTGACGCGACAACCTTTATACCTTTGTTAGAAACCTTAAGGTATTCACACCCTGAAGCGGTGATTGATATATTTTCAGCAAACTATCAGCGGATGGCTTCACCTTGGGTGCATCCAAATCTGACTGGAGGGATCTTAGCTTTAACTGTGCCTTTAAGTTTGTTGTATGGCTGGACGCGACCTGGATGGCGTCGTTTTTTAGGCTTAAGCGTTGCTATTTTGGGCTGTGCAGGCCTGCTGTTTAGTATTTCCCGTGGTGCCATTCTAGCGTTGTTACTCGTATTGTTTTGGTTGTCATATAAAAGGCTGCCATACAGTGCGCGGATTATTGCCTTAGGCGCTGTACTAGCAGTGCTTCTGGTGATGTTTTACCCGCCATTACAAGAACGATTGCTGTCTATGTTTTCCGCATCTAATGCCAGTACTGGAATACGCTTTGATGAGTACCGCATGTTCCCTCAAGCCATGGCAACCTATCCGGTTGGAATTGGCTTTAAAGTCGATCCGCCCGTGCCAGGGAGTGGTCTATTAGGTATTTCCAACTTATGGCTGAATGTCATTTATAAAATTGGACTGCCGGGTTTATTGCTGTTCTCGATTTTGATTTGGCGTTGGTGGCGAGAGGTTAAACCAAGAAATAATATAACTAAAATAACCTATGAGAATGCCATTTGGGTTGGCAGCCTATCTGGCGTATTAGCTGCATTAACAACAGGGTTGTTCGATCATTACTATAGTTTTACTTTTGTTATTATTGCGCTTTTTTGGCTTTTAGTAGGCGTTTCTTTGCAGCAGGTTAGGTTGTTTCCGTCTAAAACGTCACATGCTTAACTGAGGGAATATATTATGAGACATCGTGTTTATTTAGATTTTGATGTGTATGAAAAACTGCCGGAATACGCTGGTTTTTTAAATGTAAGTTTAGAGGAATTGCAATCAACAGTTGAATATATGCTGCAGCATAATATTTTATTTGAAGAGAATGAAAAAATACTAAGCATATCCTCAATTGATATTGAAGATGTTATTGAGAATGATATTGCAAAAAGGTTTTACGCTGCTTTAAAAAAGACTATTCCCTCAAATTTTTTCCCTAATTATGGGAAAAACTGGGCCACTGTAAAAGACCGTTGTTTACGAATCTGGGAGCAAGTTTATAATATCATTATCAATAAAATACCCAGCCACACCGTACGCATCGCTTGGTTACGTTTAGGCGGCGCTAAAATTGGTAAAGGCTCGACTATTTGGCGCCATACTGAGGTGCTGGGAGTAGAAAACTTAGTTCTTGGTGAAGATAGTACTATTGCTTGGCATTGCCAGGTTGATGCGCGCGCAGGATTAGTGATCGGTGATCACGTGGCCATTGCCTCACACGTTTTGATTGTGGCTGGTTCCCATGACTTGACTGCGCCAGAATTTTGGTCTGTTGGAGCGCCTATTTATATTGAAGACTATGTGTGGGTCGCGAGTCGAGCGTTGATTGCCCATGGTGCTCGATTGAGACGTGGCTGTGTAGTAACGGCCAATACCGTTGTAGCTAAAGAAATTCCCGCCTATAAAATTATTGGTGGTACCGGTGCTAAAGCGATGGGTGAACGCCCACATAATCTTAATTACAAGGTCGGTGGTAAGGGCCTATTTACTTTGTTGCACTAACTGCGCATGTTTAACAGCGCTGCTCTATTAACGTTAGCAACTTTAGCGGGCTTAATATTAGGTTTTGCCCGCGAATGGTTGTTGATTGATGCTTGGGGTGCTGGCAAACAAAGTGATGCATTTTTAATAGCGTTATTTCTTCCTGAAGCGCTAAGGATGACCCTTGCTGCCGGTATTTTGAGTGCAGCAGCATTACCCTTATACCAACAACGTACTGCGGGTGAACAACCGCAATGGCTCAATTCATTTGCTGCGTGTCTGTTGCTTGCTGGTGTTATCTTAACTGGCATGCTCAGTGTGCTGGCACCGGGTTGGATTAACTTAATTGGGCCTGGGCTGGAGCCCAGCGCCAAGCTTGCTGCAGTTGCAGATTTTAAGTTATTGATTTGGTGTGTGCCGTTATTTTTTTTACATGCGGTATTTACCGTGATTTTACAAGCGCAGCAACGTTATATTCTGGCCGGTTTAGGCTCGTTTTTATTTAATCTGTTTCCCGTGGGTTGGTTGTTGATTGCGCGCAGCGAAGTCACTACGCAAGGGCTATCATTGGCTTTTATTTTAGGCAGTTTTGCCATGCTGTCCGTACTCATTCCAAGTGCTATCACGCTGGGTTGGCGTCCCTGGTTAATGCGAGGAGCGCTGCGCGTTGGCGCTGAGCTTTGGGGGAAATTAGGCCCGTTACTACTGAGTAATGCCGCAAGCCAAGGCCTTACGTTGCTCGAACGTGCAGTGGCGAGCACGCTAGGCGAGGGTATGGTGACTTGGGTGAATCTTGCTAGGAAGCTGATTAATTTACCCTTGATTGCACTGATGGCTTTAAATCAGGTACTGCTGAGTATCTTGAGTTCGCGCCTGCTTGAACAGCGTTTGTTGATTTTACGTCAGGGGTTAGCGGTTACCAGCTGCATTGCCTTAGCTGCTGCTGTTGGCTTAGTTGCGATCAGCCCGTCCTTGTCTGAGCTGTTGTTTCGCCAGCTGGAGAATATTTCTTTACTTGCACTTCTATTGGCTTGGTTCGCAGTACCCTTGGTCTTTGGTGCTTGGAATCCGCTTCTGGCACGCTTGGCTTATGCCGATGGCAATACGCAGCTGCCATTGCGCTGTGAGCTAACAGGCAATGCGGTAAACGCATTGATGCTGCTCGCTCTACCTTTATTTATGGGTGTGATTGGTATTGCTTTAGCAGCGGTGTGTGGCGCTCTAATAACGGCTTTTTTATTACTTAAGCAGCAAAATCTTCTGCATGATGTGCCATGGAAGCTCCAGCTAATACTCAGCTCAATGGCTTTAAGTAGTGCGGCTTATATAATTTATCCCATGCCACCAGGCATTGTGCAGATTACGTGGAGTATCGTTGCTGGTGCTTTAGCGCTTATTATTGCTGCTATTTTGTATAAGCCATGGAAGGCCTAAAGCTGCCTCGGTGTGATGTTTTTAAGCGCCATGCACCTACTTAGATGGAGTCTGCTGCTGCTATACTTATTGAGTAAAATTTCTGAGTGAAATGAATGAGTAGCGCTTGGCAGATTCAACAGATCGCACAAAAAATTCGTCGTGGTGCGGTGATTGCCTACCCGACTGAAGCTGTGTGGGGCTTAGGTTGTGATCCTTTTAATGCGA
>DASRMS010000151.1:0-1216 GCA_035647835.1 Oscillospiraceae bacterium | reverse complement strand
GATCTGTTTCCCAATCAGCAGGTTATCGACGTTATCCAATCGGCTCTGACAGAAGAAGAGTTCGCCGGATACTGCAAAGGCAATGCGCTTAAGTATCGACTTCGCGCCGGTGACAAGGGTGACGCTCTAAAATGTATCGCCAAAGCAAATTGGTATCAAAACAAGCTAAGGGAAATTAAAGAAACAAACGCAGAAACCGAATGGCCGGACGAATCACGCATTGACGCGATCGGGCAGAATGGAAATGATGGCGTGGTTTATTCTGAATAAACAGCATTTGCCAGCTTAAAAAGGCTGGCATTACTCGCGGTAGTGTGTATAATTAGAGTCTAGGCCGTGGAAAGCCATAAAATGAAAGTTAACAAAGCTCTGCTGTTTTTCTGTGAGGCGCACTTTCTGCCTTTTCCACCACAGTCAAACAGCAGAGTTTTTTTATGGGTGGTGATTATGAAACCTAGAAAAACGGTATTTGGAGTTGGTGTCAACGACGCTAATTATGCTGTTGTAAAGCGAGAGGAGCTTGGCTGCGTAGGCGGCAAACGAAAGCGTAAACTGGTATGGGGCTGTGCTTATTATAGCAGATGGAGAGATATGCTTAGGAGGTGCTACGATGCCAAATACCAAGAGTGCAAGCCAACTTATGCTGGATGCACTGTGTCTAAAGACTGGCTTACGTTTACCAACTTTAAAAACTGGATGGAGAGTCAAGATTGGGAAGGAAAACATCTCGATAAGGACCTGTTATTCGAGGGAAACAAAATATATAGCCCTGAGACGTGCGTTTTTGTCTCCCCCATGGTCAACACATTCACCATTGATAGGGGTAATGACAGAGGTAAGTGGTTAATCGGGGCATGTTGGGATAAGCAAACAGAAAAGTTTCTAGCTCAGTGCAGCAATCCATTTACAAATAAAAACGAAAAACTTGGCCTATTCACCTGCGAACAAGAAGCTCATGAAGCGTGGCTGAAACGTAAACTAGAGCTAGCTCACGAACTAGCTGCAATCCAAACAGACGAAAGAATTGCCAAGGCACTGATTGATCGTTACTCGAATCCGTATATTGATAAGGCTATTGGTCTAAATAAACCGACTGTGGGCGAGGCACTAAAATGACCTCGACAAAAAAACACAGAGGCAAAGAATGGAGCGCTAAAGAGATTGCACATCTAAAGGAATTATGGCGAAGCAAAACAGTGCATGAGTGCTCAGAAAT
>DASRMS010000150.1:0-5106 GCA_035647835.1 Oscillospiraceae bacterium | reverse complement strand
CGTGTCCCTGCGGCGAATGCTACATAATCAGGTAACCCGTGCTTGGTATAAAGTTAAAAGATACTTAACTCCTCTTTAGCGATACGCTGACTTAGTATCATCCGTTCGCTTTGCTCACTAGGTTAGGCCGAGAGTAGGTCTCTGCCAGAACCTCTTTATAACGACGCACTGAGTAATCGGTGACGTCGTTATTTTTATATCCCGCACCTGTGATTCTCCCAGGGACATGTCCCCTCCTTGGGCGAATGCTACATAACCAGGTGACCACACTGTTTGATGAGGCAGTAAATTGTAAACTCTTTAGCGTTACTTGTATCCTGATAACTCCGCTCACTCTGTTCGCTGGGTTAGGCCGAGGTTGCGAATCTTACTCGGGGCAAAAAAAATTGCAGAGGATAATTGTTGTGGCTTATTGAATACAATGTAAAAGCACCTTATGAGTTTTTGGAGGTGGGTAAGTTGAGGCGGTTTTTTTTCTATAGTTTGATTGTGCATTTGAGCATTGTGGTGGTGAGCGTTGCACTACAGAGGACTGAAGTTATTGCACGGGGTAGTATAGCTGTTTTTGTTGGCACGGTACTAATTGCAGGATCCATTGTGCGTGGTGCGCGTGGGTGGGAGTTTTTAGGTACTACACAAGAAGAGCAGAAGGAGATGTTCGCATACAGAAATAACCAAGGTTTGAAGGCTCTTGCGTTTTTAATTCCAAACCTGATTACTATTGGCTTGTATGCATATCTTATTGGTTTTTAACATGCGACAGGGGACGGTTTTCCTGTCGCATGGGGTCAACAATTTATGTGCAAGTATACGTGTTAGGGGACGGTTCTTTCTCACGCTGTATTTTAGCAGAGTCCCCCCTGGTGCGCAGCTAAGACAGATTTGCTCACTAGGTTAAACCGGGAGTTCTTTGCCAGACTATTATTCTGCAACGCACTTAACTTATGTTGGTGCGTTGTTTGTTTATGTGCCGCACCTGTACACTTCCAGGGACGTCCCTCGTGTTTGCTACAAAACCATATGCATTGTAGCGCCTGAGGTGCCGCAAAGTTGTGCGACAGGAGAACCGTCCCCTGTCGCAGGGGGGCAACAATTTATCTGGAGCGTGTCAGTATCTCTACTAACGACAATTTGTAATAATTTGATAAGTACTGCACAGCCGGTATTGGGTATAATTGTCAGTATGAACATCATATAATTTGGAGGTGTACAGATGGCAAAGACAATAGGTATAGATTTAGGCACGACCAACTCTGTGGTGGCAGCAATGGAAGGCGGAGAGCCCGTCGTAATCACCAATGCGGAAGGGGCACGAACAACTCCATCTGTCGTATCATATAAAGGAAACGAGCGTTTGGTGGGCCAAATTGCAAAACGTCAGGGTGCCTTAAATCCGGAAAGAACGTTAACTTCCGTGAAACGCTTTATTGGACGCAATTATTCTGAGGTCACAGAAGAAATTACTCTTGTCCCCTATAAAGTGGTAGCAGGACCTAATGATGCAGTTCGCTTTGAGATTGACGGTACTTTATACTCACCAGAGGAAATTTCCGCACAAGTTCTCAAAAAACTAGTGGTCGATGCTTCTTCATATCTTGGAGAAACGGTAAGGGATGTTGTGATCACTGTCCCAGCTTATTTTAACGATGCGCAGCGACAGGCAACTAAAGATGCTGCTGTAATCGCAGGTATAAATGTGTTACGAATCATTAATGAGCCCACAGCGGCTGCTTTAGCTTACGGTTTGGGGAAAGACATCAATGAAACAATTCTTGTTTTTGATTTAGGTGGTGGTACTTTTGATGTCTCAATCCTTGATGTGGGAGATGGTGTTTTCGAAGTACGTTCCACCAACGGCGATACACATTTAGGTGGCGACAATTTTGATAGGGAAATTGTGAATTGGTTAGCACAAGAGTTTAAAAAGGATCATGGCTTTGATTTGCGAAATGATAAGCAAGCCTTGCAGCGATTAACTGAAGCGGCAGAAAGAGCAAAGACTGAGCTGTCCACCACGATGGAGACGCAGATTAACTTACCCTTTATTACAGCTGACGCCAATGGACCTCAACATTTAGACATTAAGTTGACGAGAGCGAAATTTAATGAGCTTACAAAAGAGTTAGTGGAACGATGTCGTGAGCCCATTAAAGATGCTTTACGTGATGCAAAGATGACTGCAGATAATATAGATCAAGTTATTTTAGTGGGTGGTTCTTCCCGTATTCCTGCTGTGGCGGAATTAGTGAAGGAACTGGCAGGGGGACGCGAACCGAACCGCAGTGTAAACCCAGATGAAGTAGTGGCCATAGGAGCTGCGATTCAGGGCGGTGTCCTAACAGGGGACGTAAAAGATGTTGTGTTGTTGGATGTAACGCCTCTTTCCCTAGGGTTAGAAACCATGGGGGGTGTAATGACACGCTTAATTGAACGTAATACCACCATTCCAACCCGACGTGCCGAGGTTTTTTCCACTGCCGAAGATAATCAGCCAGCAGTTGATATTCATATTTTGCAGGGTGAACGGGAAATGGCTAAGGATAATAGATTGCTAGGACAATTTAAACTAGATGGTGTTGCACCAGCGCCCCGTGGCACACCACAAATCGAAGTTACGTTTGATATTGATGCCAATGGCATCCTCAGTGTAACAGCGAAGGACAAGGGGACGAGTAAAGAACAGCATATAACCATTAGTGGCTCCACTAACCTAGACCAAGGTGAGATCGAGCGCATGGTGGAAAATGCCAAGCGCTACGCAGAGGAAGACAAAAAACTCAAAGAGCTAGCCGAAGCACGCAACGAAGCAGATGCAATGGTCTATACCTCGCAACGGCAAATGGAGGAGCTAGGGAATAAAGCACCACAAAGCGAAAAAAGCAAAGTGACTGACCTGATAACCGAGCTAACACAAATGCTAGATGATCATGCGGATGCGCAAAAAATACGTACCCTTACTCAGCAGCTACAGCAGCAAGTGACAGCGTTACTTGCTGCGTCTACAAAAGAAGCTCCTTCTCCAGCAGATCATGGTAACGATGATGTTGTGGATGCCGAATTTGAAGAACAATAAATTAGAGAAATGGCGGGATAAGCGATGGCTGTAAAATTTCAAGATTATTATGAAGTCCTCGGTATAAAACGTACAGCCACGGAAAAGGAAGTAAAAACGGCTTACCGTAAACTGGCCCGTAAACATCATCCCGACTTACACCCTGGGGAAAATCAAGCGGCGGCGGAAGAAAAGTTTAAGCAAATTAACGAAGCCTATGAAGTTTTAATCGACGCCGATAAACGAGCCAAGTATGATAGACTGGGTGAAAACTGGCAGGCGGGGGAGAATTTTCAGCCACGACCTGATATGGATGGCATGCACTTTTACTCTACAAGCGGCGATACTGGAGGCTTCAGTGACTTTTTCGAAACGCTTTTTGGTGGAGGGTTTAATAATTTTCAGGGCAATCAGGGTTTTCGCCAACGTCACACAAACATGCGTGGTGAAGATGTGGAAGCTGAATTAACGCTCACTTTAGAAGAAGCTTTGCGGGGTGGCGAGAAGACAGTGCAGCTGGCTTTGCCTAGTGCCTGTGAGCAGTGTGGTGGCAGCGGTATCAGTGGCAGTGGATTTTGTCCAGCCTGTGCTGGTCGGGGTCAGGTCCAGACTACTAGTACCTTAACGGTAAAGATACCTCCGTCTACCCGGGAAGGAACGAAGATCCGCTTACGCGGTCAGGGCGGTGGTCGCTCTGGACAGCGTGGCGACCTTTACTTACGTGTGCGATTACTTGCCCATCCTGTTTTCCAAGTACAAGAGCATGATTTGGAGGCAGCATTAGTGGTGATGCCCTGGCAAGCTGTTTTGGGTGATAAAGTCAGTGCACCCACATTGGAGGGGACTGTTTCTGTAACTTTGCCTCCAGCTACACATGCAGGTAAACGGCTGCGGTTACGTGGAAAAGGACTGCCTAAAAAAGATAACAGCAGAGGAGATCTCTATTTGCGAGTGGTTATTGATATTCCCACGCAGGTGAGTGAAAAAGAACGAGAGCTATATCATGGTTTAGCCGCAGAACGCTCTAAGGAGGAATCCTAACCATGAAGTATCGCATTCAGGTCTATCAGAAAAATACGATAGAGAGTGACGCTTGGTTTAGTATACATGCTCTTGATTATCACCCAGAGTTATTGGAACGGCTTACTCTACTTGGCATTATTACGGTTAAAGATGAAATGATCCACAGCAGCGACCTTGCGCGACTCCGCAAGCTTTTCCGCCTGCGTTCATGCCTAGGTGTTAATGTTACAGGAGCTGCCATTATCCTTGATTTGTTGGCTCGGGTAGAAGAATTGCAGGAAGAAATCCGACACTTACGAGGATATTAAAAGTACAATAAATTCCCCGTAAACTCTCTTGCGGGGAATTTAGATTATCATCATTGATAACCAGATTATCTTCATACTTGCCATCTAAGCCACGAGGGAGTATTTTATTCCTTTATTTGTGATATTGTCTGGCAATTAAACAAGCAAATCCCCATCTTTCGGCGCGGTAGAAGAAAAAAACTACCTTACCAGGCTGGTAGGGTAGTTTTTTTCTTTGTGAGTTTGACTTTACTCTCTAGTTTCTTTTGCTTGATCTATATCTGCTTCTAGTTCTTTTATTTCAACGATTCGATCAACGACAATGTCGACTTTAGTAACCTTGTAGCCAGTAAGATTTTCTACAGTTTTGATGACACTGCTTCTTACTTTGAGCGCAGCTTCGGGGATTTTTACCCCGTACATAACGGCTAACCTAAGTTCGTACCCTACTTGGCCAAATTCTCCCTCAGCGTTCTCATCTCTTTTAACCGTAACTTGGGGAGAAAATCTTTCTGCAAATATTCTTGATATTCCAGCAAACGGACCTTTTTTTTCTTTCGTTACAATATCCTCAATATCCTTGAGAGCAATTTCTGCTATACTTTGGAATACATCTTCACTAACGGTGGTCTTACCTAAAGCATCCATAAATATATCTACCTCCTTTTATTGCTGATATAACTTATTTCGATAAATATTGGCCATGACCTTTAAACATTAGTATTGTTTATTATCTGTTAATAT
>DASRMS010000149.1:0-2007 GCA_035647835.1 Oscillospiraceae bacterium | reverse complement strand
TCCCTAGGGGAATCCGTTTTTTTGATAGGGGGGGAGCTTATTCCCACCGCTCCTCGTTCTCAAACTTCGGCTTCGGTTGCGCTTTAATCAATTTCTCCGGATGCTCTTCGTTGTGGCAGGATGCGCACAGTGTCAAAAGGTTATCTTCTGCCAGTCCTAACAATGGATAGTCCTTTAGATGCTTGATGTGGTGAACCTCTAATGGCCTGTCCTCTGTGCCTACTGTCACCTTGCCCCTATCCTTACACGTCTGGCACTCGTACCGGTCACGCTGCAGCACTCTTGCCCTGGTTGCTCTCCACTCTTTGGACTGGTAAAACTTTACATACCACCCCTGCTTGATATAGCCTAACAATTTTTTATTCAACACCATCACCATTTACACATCGGCTCCCACCCTGGCACTCTATGGATGTGTACTCCCCGCCCGTAGGCACACCAATAAAAATAACCGCCCCAAAGGACGGTTTATGTATTCAGTTAGTTATTCCACCTTAATCATACATCAACTATACTTAGCCTTTCAAGGCGAATCCGTCCGCTATTTGTCCGGTCTTTATATTTTACATGCCTTTTCAACATAATCACACTGGCTAATAATCTCATGAGGCAGTCCATCAATTCCCAACATCGAGAAGTAAAACTCGCGCATTTCGCTTCCATCCTTAAAAAAATTGACTGCTGTTTGTTGATCCTGTGTTAGTTTTATCTTCCTCTGCTTCCCTTCTTCTTCCCATTTTATAATTTTCCTGTATGCTGCATCTAGGTCATCAACCGCCGCCTTAACCACCGCGGCCGCTAGATTTTTATACCCTTCCATAACATTCTCCTTTCACGCTAACCCCAAGAATCGCGCAACTTTGCAAACTGTCTCATTTTTAATCTCATACCACCGGCTTTTTTCATACCCCATTGTGCGCCAGCAGTCGCGCGGCGTTTTTTCTAAGTGATAGTACAGCCACACTAACTGGCTCTCTGTATCGTTGAGTGCGTTCATGGCTTCAGTAATTGCCGCCTGGTGTCGCTTCCTTCGCGCTATTTCTTCTTGCAGATACTTACCCCTTACGCTGTACAGCCGCTTGTCCGCTATCCGCTCTGGTTGTGTTAACTCTGGATTTTTTTTGTTGTGGTCGAAGGTTACATAGGAAGAAGTTGACGACGGAATCATTTCGTCAAGTTCAGCTTTCAGTTCAGCAATTACGGTGTCGTGTGTTTTTTGTTGATAAAGCAGCCTCTCTACAAACCTGTAATCGCTGCGCGGTATCTTCTTCTCCAAGTTATCTCCCCCGCTCTAGTATCAGTACCCGCCGCATGCTCCTGCCCAGCTTAAACGCTTGCGCTCTAGTCTCTGTCACCACATCAACCCTGCCTGCACCTACTCCCCTGTCATTAACTCTTCTCAAGCCCAGCCCCTCAATATACAGCACCGTGCCAAAGGGCAGGCTTGCTGCTACTGTTTCACCCGGTACCGGTCGTTCACCGTTTGCAGTGATGTTAGGATTGCCACTATAACACAAGCCTTCCACTGCTGACGGGTCAAGCGGCGCATAAGCTGTGACTTCCATAACCGTTTCCTTAGCGTCGGGGAAGATGTCCTCAATCTTGATGTCGACCTTGATGCCTTCTTCCCTAAGTCTTTGTAATTCAACCTCTAAAACTTCTTGCCTAAGCTGCAACTCCTTAACTTCGACTTTTAAACTAGCTGTAGATTTTGCCGCTACTAACACCGCTAAGGACAAGGCTAAAACAGCTATAGCTTGCAACAACTCACCCTTTTTGCTCATTGTGATTGACCTCCCCCCAAATAAACATTCCATTTCCGCAGCGGGGACAAAACTTAAAATCCTCCGTGGGCGCTGACCTCTCTTTATAACTGCAGAAGACACACCAGTACAAGACTTCCTGCTCGTTACTCATCCCCGCCACCTCCAAACCAGATAAACTGCCCGACCCCTACAGCTATACCGACGATAAAAAAGCCTGCAAATATCCCCACGAACACGCCCA
>DASRMS010000148.1:0-8065 GCA_035647835.1 Oscillospiraceae bacterium | reverse complement strand
TGCGGCGCAGCACGGCAGAGAAGTTAAGGCTAACCAGGCGACAGCTTACAGTCCAGACTCCCTACGGCAGTGTACGCATGAAAATTGCCGAGCAAGCTGGCCAGATCTGTAATGCGGCACCAGAATACGCCGACTGCACCTCTTTAGCAAACCAACACAATGTACCGCTAAAAGAAGTCTATCAAGCGGCCATCCACGCCTATCAATCGCAAAAGCTGACCAACAAATAATCCTGTAAGACAAAACGAACGGCAAAACATAGCGATGTCCACAATGTGGGGCATGCATCCTGACCGTTGGGCTGCACTCTCACCGTAAGGGCGCCTCTGTGTGCGCCCGCACCGCTAAAAGAAAAGAGGGCGCCCAGGCGCCCTCTTGATGTGTACACTAAATGATTTACGAATCCACAGTATTTTCTACCTTGGGTTGTTTCCCAAACTTACGCAGCAGACCAGCAGAAACAGCGGTGAGCGGTACGGCAGCGATAATACCAATACTGCCCGCCAAGGCTCGTACTACTTCTGTTGCCACTAAGTCTGAGTTGATAATTGTAATATAAGGTGTATCGTAACCCATAAACAAAAGAAGCAAGGGTACTGAGGCACCGACATAGGCCAAAATCAAGGTATTAGCCATGGTGCCCATCACAGCACGTCCCACATTCATACCAGACTTAATTTGCTCCCGAATCGTGATGGCAGGGTTAACCGCATAAACTTCATAGGAAGCGGCGGCAATGGACATGGCCACGTCCATCACGGCACCTAAGGCCCCAATAATAATCCCGGCAAAGAGCAGCCCGCGGACATCAATGGCGCCGCCTTCCATAAACAGCAGCATCTGTGCATCTTCACTAGAGAAGCCCGTGAGACTCGCGGCATTACCAACATAGAGAGCCAAAAGGCCTGCCACCAGTACACCACCAACAGTACCAATAACCGCCGCAAAAGTTTTTCTATGCAGGCCGCCAATCATGATAATGGTAATTAATGTAACACCGGTTGCTACCAGCACCGTCGCCGGAATGGGGGCATACCCCCTCAACAGCAGCGGCAGCAAGAGCCGAAAGACTGCCAACACCGTTATACCCAGTGTAATAATGGTTACGATCCCCTTGCGGCCACCAACTAGCAGCAGGAGCAGAATAAAAAGACCAGCTATTAAATAAACATAGCGATCTCGCAGATGATCTTGTAAATACACTGTACGCAGCTGCCCGTCCCCATCAACTTCACCCCATAACAATACTTCACTGCCTTCTTCCAGGGTAATATCAAAATAGGGATGCCCCATCAAGGCATTCAGCAAAGAATGAGTCTCACCTTGATGGTCGCCGGAAGTGATTTCTATTTCCGCCAGCTGTTCAATTTCCACATAATCTTCTACTTCAACAGCTGGTTCCATATTTTCGACAGCAGTGACGCGACCGCGCATGATCACCGTCTCATTACCTTCACCAGCTTCAGGGGCCTTAGCGGCGTTAACCGGTCCAGCCAGCAAGAACAGGGATAAAAAAAGGACCAGCAGTTGCAAGGCCCTCACTTTTTTTTCAAACATCTACTTTCCTCCATCTTCTCAATTTACGCACTATCCTTACCACATACCTTAAAATTCACCTAATACTACCTGGGCAAAATTGGTCGTGTGATCGGCAATGCGCTCGAGGTTACTAATTACGTCCAGGAAGATGATGCCACTGGGCGGGAAACAGATTTGTTCACTAATACGGCTAATGTGTGATTTGCGTAAACTACGTTCCATATTGTCAACTTCATCATCATGGTCTACTACTTGACCTGCTAACAAGAAGTCACTTTCTTCAAAAGCCTCAATCGCTAAGGCCAGCATCTGATCAACTTTCGCCTGCATCTCCTGCAGCTGCGTCACAGCTTGTTCAGAAAGCGGTAGGCGGTTTTCCACTTTATCTTCAGCCAAACGAGTAATATTTTCGGCATGATCGCCAATTCTTTCTAAATCGTTAACTGCATGCATCAGGGCTGATACTTCGTTAGATTGTTCTTTGGTTAGGGAGTGTTGTGCCAGCTCCGCCAGATAAAGAGTTATTTCTTTTTCCAGACTATCAACTAGATCTTCCTTTTGCATAACCTGCTGAATCAGTCTGGTATCCTCATTGGCAAACACCTGCGTAGCCTCAACTACCATTTCACGGGCTAAAGTTGCCATGCGCAATAATTCTTGCCGTACGCCGCCGATGGCCACATCGGGTGTCAAAAGAATACGTTTATCCAAATACTTGGGGCCAACCTCCAGCACCACGTCATCACCCGGTACCAGGCGCGTAATGAGATTGGCATACTGTTTAGTAAAGGGTAAGAAAAGTAAAGTATTAAAAACATTAAAGATTGTATGCGCATTGGCGGTCTGGCGAGTAATCCCGGTAGCAGTCGCCGTGACTAAACTAAGAAAAGGCCGGAAGAAAATTAAAGCGATCACCACACCGATGACATTAAAAAGTAAGTGCGCTACTGCGGTGCGTCGTGCCGACAGGGAAGTGCCAATACAAGCAATCATCGCCGTGATACAAGTACCAATATTAGAGCCGAGAATAATGGCCATCGCTGCAGGCAGGGTAATAATCTCTTGCAGCGTCATGGCTATCACGAGAGCTAGAGTAGCACCACTAGCTTGAATGAGCCCCGTAAACAATGCCCCAATTAGTACACCAAGTAAGGGCTTAACCCCAAAAGCAGCAATCATGTTAATGAAAAAGGGCAGCTCACGTGCCGGTTCCATAGCAGCTGACATGGTGCTCATCCCCAGAAAGAGCACACCAAAACCTAAGGCAGCCTGACCGAAATAGCGATAAGTACGACGGCGGCCAAAGAAGTTTAAGATGGAACCCAGACCAATCGCCGGATAAATTAAGGCGTTCACATCGAAAGCAAGCATTTGTGCCGTCACTGTAGTGCCGATATTGGCACCGAGAATAATACCAACGGCCTGATAAAGAGTCATCAAACCTGCGTTGACAAAACCGACGATCATAACTGTGGTGGTACTGCTGCTTTGCACCAGCACTGTAGCCACAATGCCCGTAAAGACAGCAATAATTGGCTTGGCAGTCAGAAGCTCCAGAATTTTACGCATGCGATCCCCTGCTGCTTTTTGCATCCCCGAAGCCATTAGCTGCATGCCATACAGGAAAAGCCCCAGCCCCCCAATTAGCTGCAGAACAATATTAACGACCATGCATCCTCCCCGAATAACGGCGTTTTTTGTTAGCACCGAATTTGTTGTCTTGTTAAGTAGATGGACATACTATTTTTATTATAGCGGAAGGATGTCACTTTTTCAATAAACATTAACTTCTTCATTTTGTCTGTTTGATGCAGCTTTACACCACAGCGGACGCCGCCTGCCTGCTGCCGCAGCCGAGACAAGCTGCCCTGATTACTGTTTACACCACTTTACTAACCTAGCGACCACACCGACAAGTTCCCTGGCCTACCACACTTTAAGGAAGGCAAAAACTAATTTTTTTTGCTCCTTGCCAAATAACTTCTGCCACCATTCCCACAGGCGGGATTTGAACTGGGGCGTAGAATCTTCAGGCGCAGACTCGGCGGCCTGTACCACCACCGCCTCTTGTTCAGGTGCAGAAGTTTTTGCTTCCACAAAACATAAAGGGGGAAACAAGACGCACCACCAATTTTGTCCGGCACCTCTGCCCAAATAGATTTGCAGGGCTTGGTAGCTGCCGGCCCGGTAAATTTGCTCACCATATAAACGTGTCGGGAACTGCGCTGTGCCTAGCGAGGCCGTTACTGCATAATCAAAACCGGCGGCCTGCACTGTGTTTTGGGCCGCAGCCAAGACGGCAGGCAGCACTGAGGCCACCTGGACCTTGGCGTCTGCTGCGCTGCCTGCTGTCTGCAGATATTCATCTAAAACAGCCAGCACAGTGTCACGCACCTCATATTTTACTGCTTGATCAGCTGGGGCATCACTGTTTGCGCGTACATGCAGCCGTAACAGAGCATCATTTGTAGGCTGCGGCGCAGGTGCACCGGATAAGAATATTGGTAGCAGCAGCAGTAAAACAAGCCACCTTTTAGCCCACATGATCACTATCCCCTTCCTCCGCCATATGATGCCGCACACGGCGCAGCGCCGCCTTTTCAATGCGAGAGACTTGGGCTTGGGAGATACCAATTTCCACGGCTATTTCTGTTTGCGTGCGCCCCTCAAAAAAGCGTGCTTCTAGAATCTGACGTTCCCGTTCGGAAAGAATAGATAAAGCCTGCCGCAGAGTAATATCCTCCACCCATAAATCAGCATTACATTTTTGGTCACTGACGATATCCATAATATAGACAGGGTCTGTCGTATCTGAAAAAACAGGATCATGCAGGGAAACGGGTTCATTGATGGCTTGATAAGCAAAAACTACTTCTTCCGGAGTCACATCTAATACTTGCGCAATTTCTTGGATTGAAGGTTCCCGTAAAAATTTCCGTGTTAACTCCTCCCGAGCATGCTGCGCCTTCTGCGCCAACATTTTTAAAGAGCGGCTGACCCGCACCGTATTATTATCTCGTAGATGACGCTTAATCTCACCAATAATCATGGGTACGGCATAAGTAGAAAAATGTACATTATGCTCCAGAGAAAAATTATCAATCGCTTTCATTAAGCCGATACAACCTACTTGAAATAAATCATCTAGATTCTCACCGCGATTTTTAAATCGCTGCAAGACACTTAAGACTAACCGTAAATTCCCGTTGATTAACTCCATCCGCGCCGCTTTCTTGCCGCTTCGCAGCTGATGAAAGAGCTCCCGCATGCGTTCATTGCTCAGCACGGGTAATTTATAAGTATTTACGCCGCTAATGTTTACTTTCCTGACCTGCATGGCACTCCCCCCTAACCTTCCTGCCTGTTAGTATTGCCATAATTTTCATCCAATAAACATGCCGGGGGGAAAAATAACCAAGTTTTTCCGTTAGGCCATAACAGTACGCCAAAAAACAGCGGCAGGATTTTTAACACCTTGAGCCGAAACAATTGATATTCCCTTACTCTTGCATCAATACCCAGCGTCGGGGCGTCGCCGCTCTGCAGACCCCACTCCCTGAGGAGGAATCAATGTGACAAAACTAGTGCGTTTCGGTATTTCCATGGAGGAACAATTATTAAAAGTGTTTGACCATAAAATCGTCAGCCAAGGTTATGTTAACCGTTCTGAAGCGATTAGGGATTTAATTCGCAACAGTTTAGTCGAGTTGGCTTGGGAAGACGAAGCACAGGAAGTAGCCGGCACGATTACTTTAGTCTACGACCACCATGTACGCGGACTAAGTGATCTGCTTAATGAAATACAACACAACTGCCATCAGTTAATTATTTCCACCACGCATATTCATTTAGACCACCAGAACTGCCTGGAAGTTTTAGTTCTCAAGGGCCCGGCAGGAAATGTACGCGAGATCGCCGACAAGCTAATCGGGGTTAAAGGTGTCAAGCATGGCCAGCTGACCATCACTTCCACCGGCCAAGAGTTATAAAAAAAAAACGCAGGGCGTTTTTTTTTATACAGGAAACGTGCCAGAGGCACACCGTACATCACATCTGCGGGCTGCGGGCGAACACAGTTCGCCCCTACATCAATTTTTCGCCCCTACATCAATTTTTCGCCCCTACATCAATTTTTCGCCCCCACATCAACTTCTCATCCCCACATCAACTTCTCGCCCTTAGATAACAGTTCACCCCTAGATCAACTTTGCCAGGATGACACGGGGGATGCCGGCCAGATCGGCGATTTGTGCTACCTGCCCGTAGCCGGCACTGTGACAAAGTTCGGCTACGGCGGCTGCTTGCCCCAGTCCTACTTCCATGGCCAGCAATGGGGGTGCTGCGGACAGCATGGTTAACTCTGCGGTGAGACGGCGGTAAAAATTTAAACCATCCGTTCCCCCGTCCAGTGCCAGGCGTGGTTCATATGCTTTAACTGTGTCGGCCAAGCGCAAAATATCAGCGGAGGGAACATAAGGCGGGTTGCTGACGACAGCAGTATACTCCTCGTGAGCTACGGGAGCATAAAGATCCCCCAGTAAAAAGCGCAGGCGTGAGCCTACCTGATGACGTTCAGCGTTGCTCCTCGCTACAGCCAGGGCGGCCGCGGATATATCAACAGCGGTAATTGTGGCCTGTGGCAAATAGATTGCCAGGGAGACAGCAATGGCACCACTGCCGGTGCCAAGTTCCAGCAGGTGTGGCTGCTTAACCTTTTTTAGTTCTCCAAGCACTGTTTCTACCAGGACCTCTGTTTCAGGGCGGGGAATCAGCACACTGGGGGTGACGGTGAAGGGCAGTCCCATAAACTCTTTTTCACCACATAAGTAAGCATATGGTTCCCCCTTTGACCGCCGCTGCAGCCACTGCCCAAACAAGTCTGCTGCTGCAGGTGGAATTTCGGCCTCACCATGGGCATAGAGCCAGGCTCTGGTCTGCTGTAAAACAGCACAGAGCAAAACTTCTGACTCGCGCCGTGGTTCTGCCAGCTTGGCAAGTTGTAGTTGAAAAGAAGCCCTTTGCAGGGCTTCTTTAACTGTCAGACTCATGCGTCCACCTTCTTGAGCAATTCAGCCTGTGCAGTTGTAATTAGGCCGTCAACCATTTCATCAAGATCGCCGTCTAAAAATTGGTCTAGCTTATATAGTGTCATGCCAATGCGATGATCAGAAACACGCCCTTGGGGAAAGTTGTAGGTGCGAATTCTTTCACTGCGGTCGCCACTGCCCACCTGTAATTTACGAGCTTGCGCCAGTTCAGCCTGTTGTTCTTCCTGTGCTTTTTCATAAACCCGGGCCCGTAAGACGCGCATCGCTTTTTCTTTATTCTTCAACTGGGATTTTTCATCCTGACAGGAAACAACGATGCCCGTAGGCTGGTGAGTAATGCGTACTGCAGATTGAGTAGTGTTAACACTTTGCCCGCCGGGTCCAGAAGAACAAAAGACATCAATACGTAGATCATTGGCGTTGATTTGCACTTCCACATCTTCTGCTTCCGCTAAAACGGCAACAGTGGCAGCAGAGGTATGAATACGACCACCAGATTCTGTGCTGGGTACACGCTGTACACGGTGCACGCCGCTTTCAAACTTCAGACGGCTGTAAGCACCATCACCATCGATGGCAAAAACAACTTCTTTAAACCCGCCAATATCGGTGGCATTGGCATCCATAATTTCTGTTTTCCACCCTAAACGTTCTGCGTAACGGGTGTACATCCGCAGCAAATCACCGGCAAACAAAGCTGCTTCTTCACCGCCTGTGCCCGCGCGTATTTCCACAATCACACTTTTATCATCATTAGGGTCACGTGGTAAAAGCAGCACTTTTAACTTTTCTGTTAGTTCTTCCATTTTCTCTGTATGATCAGTGATTTCTTCCTTGAGGAAAGCGTTCATTTCTTCCTCGCTGCTGTCTTGCAGCATTTCCTTAGCTTCCTGCAAGCTAGTATCTGCGGCCTTATAGTCGCGAAAAGCGTTAACTATTTCCATCAAATGAGCATGTTCTTTAGTCAGCTGCCGCCATTCATCCTGGCGAGCAATTACTTCAGGATCACTGATTTGTTTTTCTATCTCCAGATAATGATCTTCAATAGATTGTAATTTTTCAATCATTTTTTACACCTCATGCTTATTTGCATCCGCCAGCACCGCGTGCAGGGCATGCAGAGCTACTGCTAATTGTTGGTCATCTGGTTCACGTGTTGTCAGCCGCTGCAGCCAAAGACCAGGGGCAGTTAAATAGCGAAAGATACGATACCGACCTGCCAGCTGGATTAATTCATAGGACAATCCTGCGACAAAGGGTAAGAGCACCAGACGCAGCATTAGTCTTTGCCATAAGCCCGGCCAGCCGAAAAAGGAGAATAACACAATACTGACGGTCATCACCAGCAAAAGAAAGCTCGTGCCGCAGCGGGGATGCAGTGTAGAATATTTACGGGCATTAACGACTGTTAGTTCTTCCCCGGCTTCAAAACAAGCTACCGATTTATGTTCAGCCCCATGATATTCGAAGACGCGTTG
>DASRMS010000147.1:0-18429 GCA_035647835.1 Oscillospiraceae bacterium | reverse complement strand
AGGTGCAGTCGGCGTATTCTGGTGCCGCATTACAGATCTGGCCAGCTTGCTCGGCAATTTTCATGCGTACACTGCCGTAGGGAGTCTGGACTGTAAGCTGTCGCCTGGTTAGCCTTAACTTCTCTGCCGTGCTGCGCCGCAGCCCTAAGGTAGTAGTTTCTTGGAAGATGGTGGTGATGACGGCCTGCTCCTGAGCGGCTGCCACTAGGACAGTCAGCAGAATGCCAGGACGGTTTTTTTTCATGTATAGTGGTGTCATGGTGACATCCACTGCCCCCATTGCAAAAAGTTTTGCCATAATATAACCATAAAGCTCCGGGTTTTGATCGTCAATGGTGGCCTCCAGCACCGTCACCTGCTCATGCTGAGCAGTGTCACTGTCCGCACTTTCACCGACCATCACGCGTAAGACATTGGCAATTGGTAGTTCTTTTTGCCCCGCCCCATAGCCAATTTGTTGTACAGTCATCAGCGGCAGGGGGGTAAATTCAGCAATGGTGGCGAGAATGGCAGCACCGGTTGGTGTTAATAATTCGCCCTCCAGCTCGGTAGCATAGATTGGCGCCCCGGCCAGTACTTCCAAAGTGGCTGGGGCCGGCACCGGCAGTCTGCCATGTGCGCAGTTCACAAAGCCGCGCCCAGTATGCAGTGCTGAAGCATAGACCTTGTCTGCAGCTAGTTCAGTTAAAGCCGCCGCAGCGCCCACAATATCAATAATCGAGTCTACCGCTCCTACTTCATGAAAATGGACTTCCTCTGGTGAACGTCCGTGGATTTTTCCTTCCGCCGCGGCTAAACGGGCAAAAATCGCCAAGCTTAAATCTCGCACTGGTTTAGCCAGATCGCTCTGGTTAAGCATTTCTCTAATGGTATGATAAGAGCGGTGCGGCTGCTGTGCTTCTGTGATTTCAACCAGCAGCCTTGTCGCAGCAATACCCTTTTTGATGACCTGCGTTGTTTTTAACTGATACCCGGTGAAGGGAAGTTTAGCTAACTCGCTGTTAACAAAATCCAAAGTAGCTCCTGCAGCAAGCAGGGCACCAAGAATCATATCACCACTGGCGCCGGCAAAACAATCAAAGTATAAAAGCTTCACAGTTAGCTCTCCTCCTGGGCGGCAAGCCGATTAATTAAGGCTGCCGTATAGCCGCCGCCAAAACCGTTATCAATATTGACTACAGACACACCGCTGGCGCAGGTATTAAGCATGCTCAGCAGTGCGGCTACTCCCCCAAAGCTTGCGCCATAACCCACTGAAGTGGGTACGGCGATGATGGGCTTGTCTACGAGCCCGCCAACTACACTAGCTAAAGCACCTTCCATGCCGGCCACGACCACTAAAACATTGGCAGCCTGCAATTGTGCCTGGTTGGCTAAGAGCCGGTGAATGCCGGCGACGCCCACATCATATAAACGATTCACCTGGCTGCCCATTAGTTCGGCCGTGATGGCCGCTTCTTCGGCCACGGCTAAATCGGCTGTTCCTGCCGAAACTATTAGGACCTGTCCCACTGCGGGGAGATTGTGGTCGCGGTTGATGACCACAACCTGGGGCAATTCATGGTATTCGACCTGGGGCAGCGACGCTTGCAGCGCCTCAAAAATGTGAGCGGCAGCACGAGTAGCTAAAACGGTAGTATTGTTTTGTGCTAAACGTGCGGCGATACTGACAATTTGTGCTGTTGTTTTGTGGGGACAAAAGATTACTTCCGGAAATCCCTGCCGCAGAGCTCGGTGATGATCCACTTTGGCAAAACCTAAATCTTCATAGTCGAAGTTTCTTAAGCGCTGCAGCGCGTCAGCAACAGCCACAGTGCCATTTTGCACTTGACTTAGTAAGCTATGTAATTGCTTTTTATCCATCAGCTCTTAGTACCCTCCTTTATGTCACTAAAAACAATCTATCACAACTTGGCGAAAATGATAATAGCGGCAGTGAGAAAGTTCATTTTGGGCAAGATATTTTTAAGTGCCCTGAATCATGGTTTTCATTTTAAATAATTACCATTAAGAAATATGAAAAGAGGAAGCTTTTTAAAGGAGTTATTGCTAATTCTGTCGAACAGATATCTCTTATTGTATATATTATACTTGAAGGTATGATCTAACTCTACCTTTGTCAAATGGTGAAGGCAGATTGAACGCCCAGAGCAGTTGAAAGAAAGCAGGGGTGCATGTGCTCAGAGAAACGATAAAAGGAACGCTAATCTTTGATGGCATCACGCCCGCCACTTTAAGCAGGGAAGCCGCAGCAGCGGCGCAGATTCTGCGCCAGGGAGGGTTGGTAGCTTTCCCCACAGAAACAGTCTATGGTCTAGGTGGTAATGCTTTACAGCCCCAAGTAGTAGCTAAAATCTTTCGTGCCAAAGGCCGACCAATGGACAACCCGTTAATTGTACATATTCATGAGGCGTCACAAATGAGTGATTTAGCAGCAGAAGTTCCGGCGGAAGCTTGGTTGTTAGCGAAACACTTTTGGCCCGGGCCGTTAACGCTGGTTTTACAAAAACAAGACCATGTGCCCAGAGAGACAACCGGTGGTCTGGATAGTGTGGCTATTCGTCTGCCGGCGCATCCCACAGCTTTAGCTTTATTGCGGGCTGCAGCTATCCCCCTGGCAGGTCCTAGTGCCAATCTCTCCGGACGCCCTAGTCCTACTACCGCCGCCCATGTTTTGCAGGATTTGGCGGGACGCATTGAGGGGGTATTGGATGGTGGCCCCAGTAAAGTGGGCGTCGAATCAACAGTGCTTGACATCCGCGGCGGCTCACCACGCATTTTGCGCCCTGGCGGCATCACAGCGCAGCAAATAAGTACAGTACTGCAGCGAGACTGCCCTGTGGCTAGCTGGGTGCAGACCAGCGGCGAAGCACCGCCTTCGCCCGGCTTAAAATATTTACATTATGCCCCGCAGGCCCCGCTTTATTTAGTAAAGAGTCACAATGCGGGTCAACTGTTGGCTAAACTGCGGCAATTGCAGCAGGACTGGCAGCAGCAGGGGAAAAGAGTAGGGATGTTAGTATCGCAAGAAAGTGCTGCACAGCTGCAGGGAGATGATATAATTGTCCTAGGCAGTCGCCAGCAGCCAGCAGATTTGGCCAGTCATCTTTTTGCCGCCCTGCGGGAGTTTGACCAACGCCAAGTAGAGGTGATTGTGGCCGAAGGGTATGGCGCGGCAGGTGTGGGCTTGGCATTGATGAACCGTTTAGAGAAAGCAGCTGGTCCTCGTGTCATTGAAGTGGGGTGAGAAAGATTAGTAAACAGCAGAAATTACTGTTATTTGTTTGTACAGGTAATACCTGCCGCAGTCCTTTAGCCCAAGTGATGGCCGCAGCACAGTTAGCGCAGGCAGATTTAAGTGACTGGCGGGTTGCCTCAGCCGGCTTGGCCGCGCTCAAGGGGATGTCTGCCAGCAAACATGCCTTAACGGTGGCCAACGCGCTGCAGCTCGATTTATCAGTACACCAGTCCCAGCCTTTTACCGCAGCACTGGCCGCTCAGGCGGACTTAATTTTAGTAATGACGGACACCCATCAAGAGAGCATCTTGCAGCAGCAGCCGCAGCTGAAAGGAAAAGTATCTACGATCCGCGAGTTTAGCGGCTCTACGGGCAATGTACAAGACCCTTTTGGCGGCACGGCCGCCGAGTATTTGGCTACAGCCCAGGAATTAGAGAGCCTACTGCAGACAATTGTGAAAAAACTAGCTGCAGCAGGCGTCAAAAAGCAGGATGAAGGTAAGCAGTCAAGAATTAATCAAGGAGGTTGCCTATGAAAATTGCGATTGCTAGTGACCATGGCGGGTTTCATTTAAAGCAGCAGATCAACACTTATCTGGCTGAAGAGGGCTACATCAGTCACGATTTAGGTACGATGTCGGCAGCATCAGTGGATTATCCTGATTTTGCGCTGCAGGTGGCGGAAGCAGTAGCCGGCGGCGAGTATAACTTAGGGATTATCTGTTGTGGTACAGGAATTGGTGTGAGTATCGCCGCGAATAAAGTGCCTGGCATTCGTGCTGCTCATTGTCATGATACTTTTTCGGCGCGCATGAGCCGTGAGCATAATGACGCCAATGTCTTGACTTTAGGTGAGCGGGTGCTTGGACCAGGCCTGGCCCTAGAGGTTGTGGCAGCCTTTTTACAGGGCAGCTACGCCGGTGGCCGTCATGCCTGCCGGGTGGAGAAGATTAAAGCAATCGAGCACAAGTATTGCCGTCAGGGTTAACCCGGGCAGTAAGTAAGGAGGTACAGATGTCGACGCTACAATTAATTGATGCGGAAATAGCCCGGGTTATTGCCCTAGAAAAGCAGCGCCAGCAAGATCATTTGGAGTTAATTGCCTCGGAAAACTATGTCAGCCGTGCAGTCCTGGAAGCCCAAGGGTCGGTGTTAACCAATAAATATGCTGAAGGCTATCCTAGTCGACGTTACTACGGCGGCTGTGACTATGTGGATGAAGCGGAAGAATTAGCCCGTACACGTGCTCAAGAACTTTTCGGTGCAGAACATGCCAATGTGCAGCCTCATTCTGGTGCCAGCGCAAATCTAGCCGTCTATTTAGCGGCGCTTAAAGTTGGTGACACTATGCTGGGCATGAATTTAGCCCATGGGGGACATTTGACACATGGTGCCCCCGTCAGTCTGTCGGGCAAATATTTTCATGCCGTCTCCTACGGTGTGGACCGCAGCACCGGTTTACTTGATTATAATCAAGTAGAAGATTTAGCTAAAAAACATAAACCGCGTCTAATTGTAGCCGGAGCCAGTGCCTATCCCCGGATCATTGATTTTACCGCCTTTCGGCAGATTGCTGATCGTGTCGGTGCCTATTTAATGGTGGATATTGCCCACATTGCAGGACTGGTGGCAGCTGGTATCCATCCCTCACCGCTGCCGGTAGCCGAGTTTGTCACTTCGACCACGCACAAAACTTTGCGCGGCCCGCGCGGCGGTCTGATTATGTGCCGTCAGGAATATGCGGCGGCCATCGATAAGGCTATCTTCCCCGGCTTACAGGGAGGACCGCTGATGCATGTAATTGCGGCTAAAGCAGTTTGCTTCAAAGAGGCCCAGCTGCCTGAATATGCTGTCTATGTACAGCAAGTCGTGACCAATGCCCGGGTTTTGGCTAAATGCCTGTTAAATGAGGGTTTTGATTTGGTCTCAGGCGGCACAGATAATCACTTAATGTTAGTTGATCTGCGCTCTCAAGGCCTCAACGGCAAAGAGGCAGAAGAGATGCTGGGTGAGGTAGGGATCACCATCAATAAAAATACTATTCCTTTTGACCCAGCTAACTCTCATGTCACCAGTGGTATTCGTATTGGTACGCCTGCGGTTACTTCACGTGGCATGAAAGAACCGGAAATGGAACTTATTGCTGAGTTAATTTCAGCAACATTACAGCATAAAGGAGCTGAGCAGGTTAAGACGCAGGTTCGTCACCGCGTAAAGGAGCTCTGTGCGTCTTTCCCCATTTATGAATAATAAGCAAACATTTATTTTTAACCACCCTTTGGTGGAAGATAAAGTAGCCAGATTGCGTGACCGTAACACTAATGTCGCTTTGTTTCGGCAGTTAGTAGAAGAAGTAACTGTACTGATGCTTTATGAAGTAAGCAAGTCTTTGCCCTGTACAACCAAGGAAGTGGAAACTCCACTGGCCACCACTGCCTGCCAGGTTTTAGACGGCCCGGCACCAGTCTTAGTGCCCATCTTACGGGCAGGCTTGGCCATGGCTGATCCGTTGTTAAAACTACTGCCTAATTCGCCCGTGGGGCATGTGGGGTTAGCCCGGGATCATGAAACTTTAGCACCTGTACGGTATTTAGTCAAATTACCTCCCCTGGCTGACCGGGCGGTCTGGGTTTTAGACCCCATGTTGGCTACTGGTGGTTCTGCCAGTGCTACTTTACAGATTCTTAAAGACCATGGTGCTAACAATTTGACGCTCTTTGCGATTATTGCTGCTCCGGAAGGCGTGGCCCATCTAGAAAAAGCACATCCTGATGTGAAACTTTTTATTGCCAAGCTAGATGAAAGACTAAACGAAAAAGGCTATATCCTGCCAGGACTAGGCGACGCCGGCGACCGATTGTATGGCACATTGTAAGTAAAGGGGAGGAAGAGCGATGCGCCCGGCTTGGGATAATTATTTTATGGAGATTGCACACATGGTAGCGACCCGCTCTACATGTTTACGGCGCGCCGTAGGTGCAGTGATTATTAAAGATAAAAGAATCTTAACTACCGGTTATAACGGGGCTCCCAGTGGTTTAGCTCATTGTGAAGAAGTTGGTTGTCTGCGTGACCAGCAGCAGGTGCCCTCCGGTCAACGTCATGAACTGTGCCGTGGTCTGCACGCCGAACAAAATGCTATTTTACAGGCTGCGCTTTATGGTGTGCCTATTGGTGGCGCCACGCTCTATTGTACAACCCACCCCTGTGTGGTTTGTGCCAAGATGATTATTAATGCCAGCATCAAAGAAGTGGTGATTACGGATAGTTACCCAGATAAAATGTCTGCTGAGCTGCTAGCGGAAGCTGGAATAACGGTCCGCTATCTTGAATATAAACAAGGGAGTAAATTGTAAAGAAGCTATGTACACCAGCACTTTTTTGTCCAAACATTGCAATTTATTGACAATGTAAAGTCTCTGTAATATTTGGGAATATTTTCACAAGAACCACGATTGCGACTACTGTGGGCAAAAAAGGAGATGTAAGTTAAGGTGTCGAAAAGCTAATTTAACGGACACGTACACGCAGTGTAACTAACTGGCGCATCTGCCAGTGAAAAACTGGGGAATGTAAACGTGAGCCTGAGAGGTGGTCCGGTGAAAAGGGAGGATTTTACTGCCTTACGGGTGGTGATAGAGCTGGCATTGAGTATCTCATGCTCCTTGCTGGGCGGCGTTTATTTAGGCCGCTTTCTGGGGCAGCGTTTTGGTCACCCTAGCCTTTATTTGCTGGCCGGTATCCTCTTAGGTCTCTTGGCTGGCTTTGGGCAAGCCAAAAGGATTCTCTTAAAAAAATAAAAGTAAAGCTACGACAATCATCGTGATATATTAGCAGACAATACTGTAAAAGGGAGGTGAAATTATTTGTTAGGGGATGTGATCAAAGATATACGGGCAGCTGAGGAGCAAGCAGCCGCACTGAAAGCTGAAGCGCAGACGGAGGCCCGTCGTATCGTCAGGGAAGCAGAAGTGGCAGCAGTGGAAACTGTAGAGCAAACTACTACCGAAGCAGAGGCAGCAGGCCGCCAGCGTCTGGCTGTACTGGAGGAAGAACGGGAAAGTTTGATCGCTCCCATACGTGAGCGTACTGCAGCTGAAATTAAAGTTATGCTGGCTGCAGCCGTAACACAACAGGAAGCAGCAATAACAATGGTCATGGAGAGGATTGTGAAAAGCTATGGGCATAGCTAAGATGAGTAAGGTTACCCTGCTCGCCCACCAGACCGATAAGAAGAATATTTTAGAGCTCTTGCAGCAGTCCGGTGTGCTGGAAATCAGCGACCTCACCGAGCAGATGGCGGCAGAGGAAGCTTTTGCTGACTTTCTGGAACAAGATCATGAGCAGGAAGCCATGCAAGCTGTGGAAAAAAGCATGGCAGAAGTTCGTTTTAATTTAGATTTCCTTAATCGTTATCATCGTGTTAATAAGGGGCTTTTAGATGATATCCTGGTAGAAAAAGAAGTGCTCACGCTTAAAACAGTGCAGGAAAAGGTACCGCACTGGGCAGCAATCAGCAGCAATGTTTATCAAACATTAAAAGCTGTTGATGAGAAATTAATGAGCTTACGTAATGAGGAAACCCGCCTGCAAAACTTGCAGCGACAACTGCAGCCGTGGCAGCAATTAACTATTACCCTGCCAGAAATCACAAATACTAAAGCGGTACGTCTGGAGTTAGGTACTGTACCGGTCACCCAATTAAAGCTGATTGAGTCTCAACTAGCAGCAGCTGAGGCTGCCTGCTACCTAGAGGAAATAGACAGCCAGCGTGGTGAAGCATACATTCTCTTGGCTTATCACCATCAGCATGCCGAGCTGGTGCAAAACGCCCTAAAACAGGTTAACTTTAACCGCCAGCAGCTGCCGCAGCTGCCAGGTACAGTGGTGGAAAATTTAAGGCACATAGAGCAGGGGCTGACTACGGTGACTGCAGAGCGGAAAACGGCCCTCGCCCAGATTGCGGAGCAGGTGCAGCACCGCCAAACTTTACAATATTATCTAGATTACCTCACGGTACAAAGGGAGAAAAATCAGGCAGTTGATAATTTAGCACGTACCGACAGTACCTTTGTGCTGCAAGGCTGGGTACCAACGGCAGAGGTGGCGCAGCTGCAGCAGAGAATTCTTGCTTTAAGTGAGACCATTGGGCTGACCGTAAGTGAACCGGAGGAAGGCGAAAACTTCCCCGTAAAGCTGGAGAACAAGCCATTCTTTGCTCCTTTTGAGTTTGTCACAAAACTATATGGTATCCCCAGCCCCTATGGGATTGATCCCACCGCTTCTTTCACCGCTTTTTTTATCATATTTTTCGGTTTCTGCTTAACCGATGCCGGCTATGGTCTGGTTTTAATGCTGCTGGCCGGGATAGGTTTACGGAAAATAAAAGGGGAGAATATGCGTAAGCTATTGAAAATCCTCTTTTGGGGCGGCTTATCCACAGTCGTGATTGGCTGGCTGGTAGGCGGTTGGTTTAGTTACCAGATTATTGGTGCCCCACTGGCCTTTGATGCTTTAGCTAACCCCATCCTCTTACTTGGCATTGCCTTGGGGATAGGTGTGGTGCATATCTTCTACGGCATGGGTGTAAAGTTTGTCAGCCTGGTACGGCAAGGGAAAACCCTTGATGCCCTGTTTGATGTGGGGCTGTGGTATGTCCTGCTGACTGGTTTAGGTTTACTAGCATTGCCCAGTACCGCTAAGATTGGTAAATATATGGCTTTGGCTGGTGCTATTGGTTTAATTTTGACGCAAGGGCGCAGTCAGCCTACGATTCTTAAGAAGTTTTTCTCAGGGCTAGTCTCCTTGTATGATATTACCGGCTACTTTAGTGATATCTTGTCTTACTCACGTCTGCTGGCTCTAGGTCTGGCTACAGGCGTGGTCGGGCTGGCCATTAACACGATGGCTGGATTGCTGGTTGGCAGTCCTATTGGCTGGATTCCCATGGTAATTTTATTAATAGGCGGTCATACCTTTAATTTAGCCATTAATGGTTTGGGTTCTTTTATCCACTCCAGCCGCCTGCAGTACATTGAGTTCTATAATCGCTTTTATGAGGGTGGCGGTCGTGCCTTTGCACCCTTCCGCTTTAATACTCGGCATATGGAGATTCAGCAGGAAACAACTCAACACGAATAACTTGTTATCGTCAGCAAAATTATTGGCAACAGGTTGACAAGAGGACCTGAAAAAAAGGAGGATAAATAGTCATGATAGGAACCGGTTTACTTTTAGCGATTGTTGGTGCTGCCCTGGCTGTAATTCTGGCAGGTATTGGTTCAGCTGTAAGTGTGGGCCGTGTGGGTCAGGCTGCAGCGGGTGTTGTTACAGAAGATCCTGATAAATTTGGACCTACGCTCCTTTTGCAAGCGCTGCCTGGTACACAGGGGATCTATGGACTTTTGGTAGGTTTCTTAATTTTACAGCGTACTGGACTGATTGGTGGTACAGTCGCGACCATCACGATGCAAGAAGGTTTAGGCTTGTTTTTTGCCGCCCTGCCCATCGCCATCGTTGGTTTAATTTCTGCTTTGGTCCAAGGTCAAACAGCTATCAGTGGTGTGCATTTAGTTGCTAAACGCCCTGAAGAAGCTGGTAAAGCGATTATCTATGCTGTAATGGTTGAAACCTACGCGGTGTTAGCCCTATTAATGTCGATCTTAATGCTATTTGGGATCCAGGTCTAAGGAGGGCAACCTAATGTCGGGAGCCGAAAAACTAAAAGAAAAAATTGTGGCAGATGCCACTAGCGAAGCAGAAGATCTGCTGGCTGGCGCTCGTGAGCGAGCCGCTGCCAGCAGGGACAAGGCAGAGGCCGAGGCTGCCGCTAAAAAGCAAAAAATTGAGGCAGATGTGGCCAAAAAAGCTGCCGAACTACAGCGTCGTGACCAAACTATTGCTGAACTGGACGCCCGTAAAGCTATTCTGGCCGCCAAAGAGGATTTAATTGAAGATACCTTTAAGCAGGCGCTAACACGACTGCAGAATCTGGAGCCACAAGCTTATCAGGCCATACTCTTTAACATGCTCCTGGCCACTGCCTCTACTGGCAGCGAAGAAATTATCATTTCTCCGGCGGATAAAGTGCATTTTTCACCGGAATTTCTGGCACGAGTTAACAAAGCCCTGACGCAAGAGGGCAAACAAGGGAACCTACAGTTGTCTGCGGAAACACGCGAACTGCAGGGTGGCTTTGTCTTAAGTGCCGGCGATGTGGAAATTAACAGTTCCTTTGCCGCCCTATTACGTATGCAGCGGGATCAGCTAGAGCCAGAAGTGGCGGCCATTTTATTTACTAATGCATAATCTCTTGAGGTTGGACATTTTTAACCTCCAGTGTAAAGGAGGCTTGGAGCATGTCGAATAGCAAATATACTTATGCCGTGGGCCGCATACGTGCTATGGAAACGAGACTATTAGATGCGGGAAAAATTGACCGGATGGCCACAGCCCATGATGCTGAGGAAGCCTTAAAAGTGCTCGGGGAAACAGAATATGCGGCACATTTGGCAGATGTGGAAAATGCCAATTATTTCGAACCAATCTTGGCAGCAGAGCGACGACGCGTTTACCTGGAATTGCGTAAAATGCTGCCCGAGCCTGACCTGATCAATTTATTTGCGCAGCAGTTTGATTATCATAACTTAAAAGTTTTGCTGAAAGCACACCACTTGGGTGAAAAGCGTGATGAGTTATTAGAACCGGAATTGGGTAATATCCCCCTTGACCACTTAGTGGTGGCCGTGACAGCAGAAGATTTTAGTTCACTACCAACGCGTATGCGTGAGGCGGCAGAAAAAATCAAGGCACAGTTTCATCCTCAGCTAGTGGATTTATGGTTGGATCATGCTCTTTACGAGGAGCTGGCCAGCGAAGCTCAACGCCATTCTCCCTTTATTAGTAACTACTTTACGTCTCTCAGGGACCTCACGAATATCAAGACCTTTATACGCGTCAAACGTTTAAACCGTACACCGGAATTTCTGGCCAGTGCCCTGCTGCCCGCTGGGGAGCTGGATTTGCTGGAGCTGCTCTCCCTGGAAGAGCCGCTAGAGGAGTTGGTGGCCCACCTGTCCAAGACGCGCTATGCGTCCGTGGTCAGCGAAGGTGTTTTAAATTATCAGCAAACTGAGACCTTAACACGATACGAGAAATTAGCCGATGATTTTATCATTAATTACGTCAAGCAGGCCAAACATTATATCATGGGACCTGAACCGGTTGTAGCGTATCTTTTAGCCAAGGAAAATGAACTAAAAATGATTCGTATGATCATGGTAGGAAAAATTAATCAGTTGCCTGTGGAAGCGATCAGAGAAAGGCTACGTGATGTCTATGTATAAGGTCGCCGTTGTCGGAGATAGAGATTCCATTTTGGGCTTTAAAGCGCTTGGTGTCACCACCTACCCGGTTACTAGCAATGAGGAGGCAATCCGTGCTCTGCAAGGCATTGCCAGAGAGAACATTGCAGTTGTCTGCATTACAGAAGCCGTGGCCGAGCAAATTCAACCGCAGGTTGCAGCACTGCAGAAAAAAATGCTCCCCGCGGTGGTGTTCATCCCTAACAATAAGGGTAGTTTAGGGTTAGGTATGGCCCAGATAAAAAAGAATGCAGAAAAAGCCATTGGCGCTGATATCTTATTTGGGAAAGAGGGTAGTTAGCTTTGACCAATACAGAAAATGTGGGTAGGGTGATCAAAGTATCCGGCCCACTTGTCGTAGCCGAGAATATGCAAGGCGCCAATATGTATGATGTTGTGCGTGTGAGCGAGAAGCGCCTAATTGGTGAAGTTATTGAAGTGCGGGGCGACCGTGCTTCCATCCAAGTTTATGAAGAAACAAGCGGACTGGGTCCTGGAGAGCCGGTTTATACTACTGGCATCCCCTTAAGTGTGGAATTGGGCCCTGGTCTGATTGAATCTATTTATGATGGTATTCAACGCCCCTTAAACGTGCTTTATGAGCAGGTCGGGGCCCGCCTCAGCCGGGGCGTGGAAGCCCATGCTTTAGACCGGGAGAAAGAGTGGCACTTTGTACCGACCGCGGCCGTAGGCCAAGTGGTTAAACCCGGGTATGTTTTAGGTACAGTACAGGAAACTGCGCTGGTAGAACATAAAGTTATGGTACCACCCGGTGTGGAGGGGACGCTAACGTTTTTGCATGAAGGTGAAGCAACAGTGGCGGAGATGATTGCCAAAGTAGAACAAGACGGCCGCACAGTTGAGGTTGCCATGCTACAGAATTGGCCAGTACGTAAAGGCCGTCCCTATCGTGAAAAGCTTTCTCCCACGGAACCGTTAATTACCGGTCAAAGGGTAATTGATATGTTCTTCCCTGTAGCCAAAGGAGGTACGGCTAGTATTCCCGGCCCGTTTGGCTCCGGTAAAACTGTTACCCAGCACCAGTTGGCAAAATGGGCAGATGCTGAGATTGTGGTTTATGTCGGCTGCGGTGAACGTGGCAATGAAATGACTGATGTTTTAAATGAATTCCCGGAATTAAAAGACCCCCAAAGCGGCGAACCGCTGATGAAGCGTACTGTCTTAATTGCTAATACTTCTGATATGCCGGTGGCCGCCCGGGAAGCATCTATTTATACTGGGATTACCATTGCGGAATATTTCCGTGACATGGGTTACAGCGTAGCGCTGATGGCAGACTCCACTTCGCGCTGGGCCGAAGCTTTGCGCGAAATCTCCGGCCGCTTGGAAGAAATGCCTGGTGAAGAAGGATATCCTGCCTACCTAGGCTCTCGTTTAGCGGAATTCTACGAGCGGGCGGGCAAAGTGGTTTGTTTAGGCGAAGATAATCGCATCGGTGCTCTGACGGCAGTTGGTGCTGTCTCCCCGCCCGGTGGTGATATCTCTGAACCGGTTTCCCAGAACACCTTAAGGATTGTTAAAGTATTCTGGGCGCTAGACTCTTCTTTAGCCTACCGCCGCCACTTCCCGGCCATTAACTGGTTGACTTCTTATTCACTGTATACGAATAACTTCAGTGAATTCTATAAAGCAGAAGCCGGCAGCGAATGGATAGAGATGCGCGTGGAAGGTATGCGTATTCTGCAGGAAGAATCCGAGCTGGAGGAAATTGTGCGTTTAGTCGGTGTTGATGCCCTCTCGGAAAAAGAGCGTTTGACGCTGGAAACAGCTCGCTCTATTCAAGAAGACTTTTTGCATCAGAACTCTTTCCACGAGGTGGATACTTATGCCTCACTGACCAAGCAGTTCCGGATGATGAAGCTGATTATGCTTTATCACCATGAAGCACAAGCAGCCATTGAGCACGGTGCTGATTTTCAGGCCCTACTCAAACTCCCTGTACGTGAACAAATTGCTCGCTCCCGTTATCTAGCGGAAGATGATTTAGGTGCCATGGATAAAATTGAAGCTGCGATCAGGGAACAAATTGCCGATTTAAGTGGTGATGACCTTGAGCAGACATACGCGTAAGGGAAGGAGGAGAGGTTATTGCTAAAAGAATACCGTAGCGTTTCAGAAATTGTCGGACCCTTGATGCTGATTGAACATGTAGAAGGCGTGACCTATTACGAACTGGCTGAAATTGAAATGAAGGACGGTTCAGTGCGCCAGGGACGTGTGCTGGAAGTTGACGGTGATAAAGCCTTGGTGCAGATCTTTGAAGGCACCAGCGGACTGAACGTCAGTGAGTCCAAGGTACGTTTCCTCGGTCACGGCATCGAACTACCAGTTTCTATGGATATGCTAGGCCGCGTTTTTGACGGTCTAGGCCGCCCCCGTGATAACGGTCCCAGAATTATACCGGAGGAGCGTCGGGATATTGAGGGACTGCCGATCAATCCCTACGCCCGCAATTACCCTTCCGAATTTATTCAAACGGGTATTTCCACGATTGACGGTTTAAATACTTTAGTCCGGGGACAAAAGCTGCCTATTTTCACGGGTTCAGGTTTACCACATAATAACCTGGCCGCCCAAATAGCTCGGCAGGCTAAAGTACTTGGTGCAGAAGCCAAATTCGCCATTGTCTTTGCGGCGATGGGTATTACTTTTGAGGAAGCAGATTTCTTTATTTCTGACTTCCGCAAAACCGGTGCGATCGACCGTTCAGTGCTCTTTATTAACTTGGCTGATGACCCAGCCATTGAACGGATTGCCACCCCCCGCATGGCTCTCACCGCTGCCGAATATTTAGCTTATGATAAAGGTATGCATGTGCTGGTGATTATGACTGATATGACCAACTACGCCGAAGCCCTGCGAGAAATTTCTGCCGCCCGTAAAGAAGTTCCCGGGCGCCGTGGTTATCCCGGCTATCTTTATACCGACTTGGCCACCCTTTATGAGCGCGCCGGCCGGATTCGTGGTGTGGAAGGCTCCATCACCCAAATTCCCATCCTCACCATGCCTGAAGATGATAAGACACACCCCATCCCCGACTTAACTGGCTATATCACGGAAGGACAGATTATCTTAAGCCGTTCGCTGCACCGCAAAGGAATTTATCCTCCTGTAGATGCTCTGCCTTCTCTTTCTCGTCTGAAAGATAAAGGGATTGGTCAAGATAAAACCCGGGAAGATCATGCCGATGTCTTAAATCAACTCTATGCGGCTTACGCCCGTGGTAAAGAAGCGGAAGAGCTGGCCGCTATTCTCGGTGAAGCAGCCCTTTCTGATGCTGATAAACTCTTTGCACGCTTCTCCCATGAATTTGAAGCACGTTTTGTCAACCAAGGCGAAGATGAGGATCGCAGTATTCTTGACACCCTGACTATCGGCTGGGAGCTGCTGACACTGCTGCCCCGTGCCGAGTTAAAGCGGGTACGTGATGAATACCTGGATAAGTACCTGCCGGCCGAGGAGGAGTAGGGGATGGAGATTCAAGTCAATCCAACCCGGATGGAATTAAACCGCCTCCGCGGCCGTCTGCAGATGGCTACACGTGGTCATAAACTGCTAAAAGATAAACGTGACGAATTAATGCGTCAATTTGTCGATATCATCAAAGAAAACAAACGACTGCGGGAAAGCATTGAAGGAAAACTAGCAGACTCTTTTGCTAACTTCCTTTTAGCCAGTGCCGTGATGAGCAGTGAGGCGCTGGAAGAAGCCCTGATGTACCCTACTGCTTCCATTAACGTTGAGGTGACCAACAAAAACATTATGAGTGTGCGTGTTCCTGAAATTACGCTAGTGGAAACAGCAGATACTGCAGAGCATGCGGCCAATTATGGTTTTGCCGCCACCTCCGGTGAACTCGATACTTCCATTGAAACTTTAGCCCAAGTGCTGCCTGAACTGATGCGCCTGGCTGCGCTGGAGAAAAAAGTTCACCTGCTGGCTGATGAAATTGACAAAACACGCCGTCGCGTTAATGCTCTCGAACATGTGATGATTCCGGAGCTGCAGGATACCATTAAATATATCCGCATGAAACTGGACGAAAATGAACGCAGCACGCTCACCCGCCTCATGAAAATCAAAGACATCGTCCGCAAGCAAGCTTAGGGTCAGTTTGTTTTTATTCACTGCTGGTGGGGGGGAGACTTTTACCAGCTAGCTAGACCAGCTAAAACTGCAGCGGTGAACTGTGTTCACCCGAACCTTAAAAAACCTTCTGTTGAGTACAGAAGGTTTTTTTAGTTGGCAGGTTTAAAAGGGGAAAAATATGCCAAAACTATAGAGTAGAGGAGGGTGAGGTAATGGAGCGTAAGCACAAGCTCGCACTCATTTTTATTTTGTTAGCGTTGGCGGTAGTTGTTTATCAGCTGCCCGGGAGCCCCGTGGCAGATGTTGAGGCTTTGGCCATGGTGGTGGAAACAGCCGGGGCGGCCGTTACTGAAGGCGAAGTACAATATTTTGTCGTGCTCAATAATCGCTATCAGGAAATGGACGAGCTGGAAGCAGTCTTGCAGGAAACGGCGGCGTTACTAGGCATGCAAAGTCCCAAAATCGAGAGAAGTGCAGGGGATACTTTTCGTGTCGTAGATGCGACGGACAAAACTGCTTTTGGCCCTACTGCTCATCTGGTAGTGCAAAGTAATCCGGGTGATGACCATGGTATCCCAGCGCAAACTTATCTCTTGGTCATCTGCCGTGATACTTCTGTAGCAGCACTTTCTGCTGCTGTGCAGCAGCTGACAACCACTCTGCAGCCCTATGCGCCGGGGGGCCAGCTCAGCTATTATTTAAGCGGACAGCTTGCCGACAAAAAAGATCGTCAGGAAATGGAGGAGATGGCGAAGAAGGCCCTGGCCGCAGTGCGGGGCACGATAGTAGAAGGCATGCAGGATGAGCAGTTAGTTAGCTACACCGCTTACACGCCGCTGGTAGCACGTTATATGACGATTGATGGTGACCGCTTTAATGTCAATGTGGCCGTCCGTTATGATGACTATCTGCAAAAAACAGTAGTTTGGGCCGGTTTTCCTCTCATCCACGATCCTTACTAAGGCCCGGTTTTAAATTTTCTGCAGCACAGCAGTATAAAGACGGCAATCTCTTCAAAAGATAAAAAGAAAAGCAGGCTAAATTGATCTTTGTAACTAGAGATGAGGGGGCCACAGTATGTGAATGGTATTATTTCAGTTGAAGGCGGCGTACCGCTAAACGGGCGTGTACGTGTCGAAGGTGCAAAAAATGCCTGTCTGCCCATAATGGCCGCCTCATTGCTATGCACAGGGGAGGTCACCTTGCGAGAAATACCTGGGCTGGAAGACGTTTATACGATGTGTAAGGTCTTAAACGCTTTGGGTGCCAAGACAGATTTTGATGAAGAAGCAAGAGCACTGCGGGTAGCATCAGGAGGAGAGCTCATCGCAGAAGCACCTTATGACTTGGTTCGCAAAATGCGCGCTTCCTTTTTAGTGATTGGCCCACTGTTAGCACGCACCGGTCGGGCCCGCGTTTCCCTGCCCGGCGGCTGTGCGATTGGTATTCGTCCTATTGATTTGCACCTCAAAGGCCTGAAAGCCTTGGGGGCGGAAGTGATTATTGGTCATGGGTTTATTGAAACTGTCGCGGACAAGCTGCGTGGTGAACGGATCTACCTAGACTTCCCCAGTGTGGGGGCTACAGAAAATATAATGATGGCCGCCAGTTTAGCCGAAGGTATCACCGTCATTGAAAATGCCGCCGAGGAACCGGAAGTAGTTGATTTGGCACGTTTTATTAACTCCATGGGCGGTCATGTCAGTGGTGCCGGTACAGATACTATTCGTGTCCATGGCGTTGCTGCGCTTGCTTGTACAGATTATACTGTTATTCCAGACCGCGTAGAAGCCGGTACTTTTATGTTAAGCGCCGCCATTACCGGCGGCACTGTAACCGTGGAAAACGTTATTCCTACTCACTTGACGCCTTTAATTGCTAAATTAAAAGAGGCTGGCTGTGAAGTGGTGGAAGAAGAAGCTCTTATTCATATTCGTCGTCAAGGCCCCATTAGGGCTGTGGATGTTAAAACATTACCTTATCCTGGTTTTCCCACTGACTTACAGTCACCGATGATGGCACTATTGACTTATGCTACAGGTACTTCAGTAATTACGGAGACAGTGTTTGAAAACCGTTTTATGCATGTAGATGAGCTGCGCCGCATGGGAGCACAGATTAAAATTGAAAGCCATAGTGCGGTGATCTCCGGACGCGAACAGCTGTGTGGCGCTCCCGTTAAAGCAACTGATTTACGTGCTGGTGCTGCCCTTGTCCTCGCTGGTTTAGCCGCGAAAGGGCGCACCGATGTCAGTGCCATCTACCATATAGACCGCGGCTACTGGCATTTTACCGAAAAACTCGCCAGTTTAGGCGCCAAAATCACACGCAGTGAGCAGCCTTAAGGGCTGCTTTCTTTTTGTGAATATAAGTATTCTGCTGATATTATTATATGAACAGAAAAGTTCATTCTGAATATATTGAAGTGCAAGGTAATCACTTACTTATTGTAAAAGCTTGTATAGTTATCCTCCTTCCTAATTATGCAGCTAAATGCACATGCAAATTGCGAAAGATTATGTCAACTTTGTTAACTTTTAAAGAAAAAACTCTCTTTTTGAGCAGGAAGCTGATAAATGTGGTAGAATATAAGCAATACTGTAATGATTTGGGCGTGAAATGTATTAATACAAGAAAATTACACATTATAATAAAAATGATGTGTTAAACAGTCTTTTTTGAAGTCATGTTTACTCTTATTCGGAGCCACAATAGGAT